>NZ_JBIMRC010000041.1:0-5990 GCF_043945575.1 Enterobacter cloacae complex sp. 2024EL-00214
GGCCAGGCCTCAGCATTTTATTATGGTGATCCCCTGGGCGAAATGCGCCTGGTAAGCAGAGTTTTTGAAATGTAAGGCCTTTGAATAAGACAAAAGGCTGCCTCATCGCTAACTTTGCAACAGTGCCGGACATAGATCCAAAACAAACCCCGGACGACGCAGCATATGCCTGGAGTAACATTGTAGACGACGCCAGAAGTAATCAGGCGGTACCGGCATTGTCCTTGTATTCAGGTAATCACTGGTCTACGGCAAAGGAAATTTTAAACTCAACCAGAAATCTGGAGTTGTGGATAATCTCTGCCGGGATGGGTTTTTTAAATTGTAGAGATCGGGTGCCCTCTTACGAGGCGACATTTCATCAAGTACCATTCAGGCATGATCTCTGGTGGAAAGCCATCACAAAATCACTAGGAAAGCATAACCGTTGCGCAACTATAAGCCAGTTAATGCAGTCCAGTCCGAATGATGAATATTTGATTGCGGCTTCGCCTGTTTATATTGCTGCTGTCCAGAATGACATCCTGAAGGGCATTGAGAGTTTGACTCATCCTCTTACGCAACTAACGATCGTGACATCAGGGGCATATGCTGGCCCACTTGAAGAATACTTAATTAAGAGTTCTTCGGTAATGACTCCAACTTATTGATAGTGTTTTATGTTCAGATAATGCCCGATGACTTTGTCATGCAGCTCCACCGATTTTGAGAACGACAGCGACGTCCGTCCCAGCCGTGCCAGGTGCTGCCTCAGATTCAGGTTATGCCGCTCAATTCGCTGCGTATATCGCTTGCTGATTACGTGCAGCTTTCCCTTCAGGCGGGATTCATACAGCGGCCAGCCATCCGTCATCCATATCACCACGTCAAAGGGTGACAGCAGTCTCATAAGACGCCCCAGCGTCGCCATAGTGCGTTCACCGAATACGTGCGCAACAACCGTCTTCCGGAGCCTGTCATACGCGTAAAACAGCCAGCGCTGGCGCGATTTAGCCCCGACGTATCCCCACTGTTCGTCCATTTCCGCGCAGACGATGACGTCACTGCCCGGCTGTATGCGCGAGGTTACCGACTGCGGCCTGAGTTTTTTAAATGGCGGAAAATCGTGTTGAGGCCAACGCCCATAATGCGGGCGGTTGCCCGGCATCCAACGCCATTCATGGCCATATCAATGATTTTCTGGTGCGTACCGGGTTGAGAGGCTGTGTATGTGAACTGTAACTGCCATGTTTTACGGCAGTGAGAGCAGAGATAGCGCTGATGTCCGGCAGTACTTTTACCGTTACGCACCACCCCGTCAGTAGCTGAACAGGAGGGACAGCTGATAGAAACAGAAGCCACTGGAGCACCTCAAAAACACCATCATACACTAAATCAGTAAGTTGGCAGCATCACCCGCAATCTATTCCGCCGGACTCATAATAACTGCAAATCAACATCGTCATATCGGCAGACCGGCCGCCAGTATTCTTTCACGTTGCTCGGCTGTCCGGGCAGGGTCTGACTGATTGTTAAATAATGCCCTGATTTCAGATGGTTTTTCTTCAAAGTGCGCCACTATGCGCCCGGTGAACCCACTCCGCTTAATTAGTACTGAATGGACTGGAGCAGACCCGATGAAAGTATCATTCTTTCACTGTCTGTCCCCGCTAAGTAACTCCTAAGTCTGGCTCATTAATCTGCGGTGGAAGCAGACTCACCCGATGAATACGGCAACAGTCATCCCAGGCAGGAAACAATGCGACCACAACAAAATACGTCCCCGGCTTTCCCGATGAATAAAGTTCCTGAAGTCACACTCTTTTTCTGGCTGATAAAAATGATGTCCACTACCGTGGGTGAAACAGCGGCAGACTTCCTGAATATGGATCTCAACTGGGGGCTGACTAATACCTCTCTGCTTACCGGCATATTGTTTGCCGTGGTACTGACCTTTCAGTTACGTGCGAATCGCTATATTCCGGCTCTTTACTGGTCAACTGTACTATTAATCAGCGTGTTCGGAACGCTGATCACTGACAACATGACCGACCACTTTGGAGTGCCGCTCGCGCTGTCAACATCGGTATTTGGCGGATTGCTGGTTCTGACATTCGGACTCTGGTACGCGAAGGAAAAAACCTTATCTATTCACAGCATCAACAGCCTGAAGCGGGAAACGTATTACTGGATCGCCATTTTGTTCACCTTCTCGCTGGGAACTGCCGCAGGAGACTGGGCAGCGGAAAGTCTGGGGCTTGGTTATCTGAATGCAGCCATTGTGTTTGGTGCGCTGATTGCGCTGACCGCGGTCAGTCGCTATCTGTTCAAAGCGAACAGCGTACTGTGTTTCTGGATTGCGTATATTTTAACCCGGCCTCTGGGAGCCTCTTGTGGTGATTTGTTATCTCAACCCCTTACCAGCGGTGGTCTGGGGCTTGGCACAACAGGAACCAGCATTTTGTTCCTGCTGACCATCACCAGTCTTATCGGTTACCTCACCTATAAAATGAAACTCGAAGAAATCAACAGATAAGACATTCAGTGCGGTACAGGTTGTACATCACCGGTATCGTGTTTATTCTTCGGTATATTTCGCTTATCCGTGAGCTATCAATCCTATGAGAATACTCCTTGTCGAGGACGATCCGATGGTTGGAGAGGTCGTCACCAGCTCGCTGAAAGACAACGCCTGGGCGGTAGACTGGGTTAAAAGCGGCAATGATGCCTGTGTCGGGTTTAGCACCTGGCAATATGATGTGATTTTGCTTGACCTAGGGTTGCCTGGCAAAGACGGCCTGACCGTGCTGGCCGAAATCCGCCAAAAAGCGCTTCCGGTGCCGGTGCTCATTCTGACCGCTCGCGACGCGCTCGAAGACAGGTTAAAAGGGCTCGACGGCGGTGCGGACGATTATATTCTCAAACCATTTGAAATGAGCGAGCTACTGGCCCGGATCCGCGCAGTCATTCGAAGAAACACTGGCAATGGAAACCCTGTCCTGAGTAATGGCGTACTGACGCTGGATCCGGTCACTCATGAAGCCAGCATTTCCGAAACCCAGCAAAAGTTTTTGCTCTCGAACCGCGAATACGCCCTGTTGGAAGCTCTGATGCTGCGTCCAGGAGGAATACTTTCCCGCAGCGCACTGGAAGACCGAATTTATGGCTGGGGTGATGAAGTCGAAAGTAATGCCATCGAATTTCTGATCCATGCGTTAAGAAAGAAGCTCGGGCGGGACGCGATTAAAAATGTCAGGGGAGTCGGATGGCTGGTTTCAAAAAACGGATGAAAACCTCCGTTCAGTTACGGTTATCACTGGCGCTGGGTATCGCTATCCTGCTTACCGCCGTTATTTCCGGAGGGATTACCTTTTATCTGGCGCTGGATGAAGCCAGGGAGCTTCAGGACGATACCTTAAAACAGATAGCTTACGTCACGAAGTCCCCCGGACATAACGCGCTGCCCGAAATAAAGGGGCAAAAGAGGGCCGACGAGGACAGCGATGGCAAAATACTGGTGGAATATCTCACCGTCTCGGGTACGCAAAACGATGACACAGGCATCACCTTTCATTTGCCCGCGCCCGTGAGGGAAGGTTTTCAGAACGCCACCATCACCGGTGTACAATATCGGGTTCTTGTTCACCGTCTGACGCCGGAACAGTTTGTGATTGTTGGTCAGCAGACCGAGGTCAGGGATGAAATCGCCTTTGCAAGCGCATTACGCACGCTGATCCCATTTATCCTGCTTTTACCTGTGCTGCTGCTGGTCACCACCGACCTGATAAAAAAATCCTTCCGGCCAGTGCTGAATCTTGCTGCAGGAGTATACCGGCGAGATGAACGGGATTTAACACCATTGAGGGATGATAACATACCGGACGAGATTCGCCCTTTCGTGGAAAGTATTAACAGACTTTTGCACAAAGTGAACAACACAATACAGGCACAAAAACGCTTCATTGCCGATGCCGCGCACGAATTACGCACCCCCCTGACGGCCCTGTCCCTCCAGGCTGAGCGGTTATCGGGTTCAGACATGTCGGCAGAGGCGCGTGAGCGTTTAGCCGCTCTGAGGCTGGGGTTGACGCGGGAAAAAAATTTGCTTGAGCAGCTATTATCTCTCGCCAGAGAGCAACAGCCTCTTCAGACGCAAGGGACAGAAGCGGTATCACTCAATGAAGTGTTTCGGCAGGTTATAGAGACCCTGCTCCCTCTGGCACTGGAAAAGGGTATTGATATCGGTGTGGTGGAAACCCCTTACCAGGCAGAGTCGCAGGTGATTACGGAAAAAAACACCCTGTACACGGCGCTCAAAAATCTGGTCGAAAACGCGATTCACTATATCCCTGAAAACGGGCAGATTGACCTGCGGTTACAGTTTATTGATAACAGCGCGGTGATTGATGTCGAGGATAACGGGCCGGGAATTGCAGCGGAACAAAGAGAACGAGTATTTGACGCATTCTACCGGCCTGCAGGCACCGAAAAACCTGGCTCAGGGTTGGGCTTGTCTATTGTAAAAGCATGCGTGCACCGGCTGGGAGGAACAATCATTCTTGCGCCATCCTCACACTTTCCATCCGGGTTGAGGGCAAGGATAATCCTGCCGGTTGAAAGCCACTCCGGGTAAACCAATATTCAGTTCGCTCAGTTTTCCCTAAGTTAACGCCGCTATGCTGTCCTTAACAAACAAGGAGGACAATCACATGAACATAAAGACGTTAAAAAATGATACGGTGGAAACCGTGTCATTTCTGGTGAAGGCTCTGTTTTTCGTTGTAAGAAAGATATATCTGAAGCCGGCAGTCGCGGTATGTCCGCTGCCGCAGACACTGGCGGAGTGCCGGATATACGCAGCACGGAGTATCTGCTAATTTCTGATGCCATGTCTTAACCCGGTCGTTATTTAGTGTGATGGTGCCAGTAAAATATTTGATGACGTTAAACGTAATAGACCTGAAAAAGAAACCATCACTTTGCAGGTTGTAATAAACGGGGGGCGAGTGTTTTCGTATTTGCTTTCAGTAAAAACCAGACTCCCTGTATACAAAATCATTCATATCATTTTTTAAAAAACGATTTTACTATCTTTATATCGAAAGCAGGTCACTCCCTTTCATTCTATGGCCAGCACACACCTGACGAGCCGGCTTACCCGATTGTAAATATCTGGCACTGAACAGGATGAGTCTGCCTCCTGTAAGGATAATTGTTCTAACTTTTAATGGCTAAGTATGTTCTAAGTATTTCCGCGTAATGTTATGACTACGCCAAAAGACGAATATAAATTACACCAACCAGGAGTAACACACCATGAAACGCACAATTTTTTTTGCCCTTTCTACATTTTTACTGGCAATGACTGCCAGCTCTGTATACGCCAGTACCGAACACACCGGTATGTCTGACTTACGGGTTCAGAAAACCGCTAATGCCAGCTACTGTAATCCAGGTTCACATCGTTGCGAGGCCCCTTTTACTATTGGCCGGGATAATATTGCAAAACCAGACGGGTCAGATAAAAACTACTGTAATCCGGGATCACATCGTTGCGAGGCCCCTTTTTCTACTGGCCGGGATAATATTGCCAAGCCAGACGGAACAGACAAAAACTACTGTAACCCTAACTCCAGAAAATGTAATGCACCTTTCACCACCGGACATGATAATATTAATCAGTAAGAGATTTTAGCTGGTCAATAACAAATACAAATCTGCTGAGCTCGCCAGGGATGTTCTATGAATACGAAATTACAGGCATCGTTAGTCAAGGTGCCTCAGATTACCCTTACGTTCTGGATAGTCAAAATAGCAGTAACCACTTTGGGTGAGACCGGTGGGGATGCTGTTTCAATGTCCATGGGGATAGGCTACGCCGGCAGGGTAATGACTCCAACTTATTGATAGTGTTTTATGTTCAGATAATGCCCGATGACTTTGTCATGCAGCTCCACCGATTTTGAGAACGACAGCGACTTCCGTCCCAGCCGTGCCAGGTGCTGCCTCAG
>NZ_JBIMRC010000042.1:0-5342 GCF_043945575.1 Enterobacter cloacae complex sp. 2024EL-00214
ACCGGGAAAGAGGTTCCCGCCCGTCCCGGCGTTATCAGGAGACCGGTTTGTCAGAGAAACGCAGCAAAATGCTCACGATGTGGGTGACCGAAGATGAGCACCGCCGTCTGCTGGAACGCTGCGACGGTAAACAGCTCGCGGCCTGGATGCGGCAGACCTGCCTGGACGAAAAGCCTGCGCGCACCGGAAAGCTCCCCTCACTCTCGCCGGCGCTGCTGCGCCAGCTTGCCGGCATGGGCAATAACCTGAACCAGATAGCCCGCCGTGTTAACGCCGGCGGCGGCACCGGCCATGACAGGGTACAGATTGTGGCGGCGCTGATGGCCATCGATGCCGGGCTTGAGCGGCTGCGGCACGCCGTTCTTGAGAAAGGAACGGACGATGATCGTTAAATTTCATCCACGCGGTCGCGGCGGTGGCGCCGGGCCGGTGGACTATCTTCTGGGTAAAGACCGGCAGCGTGAAGGTGCCAGCGTCCTGCAGGGGAAGCCGGAAGAAGTCCGGGAGCTGATTGACGCGTCGCCTTACGTGAAGAAATACACCTCCGGCGTCCTGTCGTTTGCGGAGGCCGATCTGCCTCCCGGCCAGCGGGAAAAACTGATGGCCAGCTTCGAGCGGGTTCTGATGCCCGGACTTGATAAAGATCAGTACAGCATTCTGTGGGTGGAGCACGAGGACAAGGGGCGTCTGGAGCTGAACTTTCTGATCCCCAATACCGAGCTGCTGACCGGCAGGCGGCTCCAGCCGTACTACGACCGCGCCGACCGGCCGCGTATCGATGCCTGGCAGACCATCGTGAACGGCAGACTGGGGCTGCACGACCCGAACGCACCGGAAAACCGCCGGGCGCTGGTCACGCCGTCCGGACTGCCGAAAACGAAGCAGGAGGCCGCAGAAGCCATCACGCGCGGACTGCTGACCCTTGCTTCGTCCGGGGAGCTGAAAACCCGTCAGGACGTCACTGAGGCGCTGGAACGGTCAGGTTTTGAGGTGGTGCGCACCACGAAAAGCAGTATCAGCATTGCCGACCCGGACGGGGGGCGAAACATCCGACTGAAGGGAGCCATCTATGAGCAGTCTTTTAACGCTGGCGAAGGACTTAGAGCAGCAATCGAAAGCGCAGAAGCAGAGTACCGGCGAGATGCTGAAAGCCGCATTCAGCGAGCACGAGCAGTCTGTCAGAGCGGAACTGAGCGCAAGCGCGAGGAGAATCAGCGACGCCATCCTCGCACACGAGCAGAGTATGAGCGAGGCGATGGAGAAAAACCGGCGGAGCGTACTGCGGACTGCCGGGCGGACATGGCTCACCATCCTGATGGTGTCAGCGCTGCTGATCGGCACGAGCGGGAGCATACTGTGGTGGCAGGGGCAGCAGATAACCGACAATTACACGCATCTTCGTCAGCAGGAAGATACCCTGGCGAAAATGACCGCCCGGACGTGGGGAGTGCGCTATCAGGAGAGCAGCGACGGCCGGAGGTTTCTTATCCTGCCGCCGGGGATGCAAACCGAAGCCATCCCCTACGACGGGACGACATGGATCCGCCTGAAACAGGAGTAGCGGAAAATGACAGAGCTGGAAAAGCAGTTGCTGAGCGCATTAGAGCAGCTACAGCAGGACTACTCGCAAAGGCTGGACGAATGGGAGAGCGCCTTCGCGGAATGGCGGAGCATGTGTGGGCTTATGCAACGGGAGAACGCGGTGCTGAACGAGCGCGTGTCGTACTTGAGCACGCAGGTGCTGAGTTTAAGCGAGCAGCTGCGCCGCTTGTCCGGGAACTGAATGCCATCGAGCTCCGGCAGAGGGAGAATGAGTATCAGAAAACACTGGAGCTGGAGCGCCAGCCGCAGAAAACCTACCGCGGGCCGACACTTTAAACCATCCAGGCAGCTGACAACCCGCACGAAGAGGGGCTCTTATTTCTCCCGCTAAATAGGTTCGTGATCAAAAAGGTCACGACTTATTCAGGAGCGGGAAATGAAGCTGTTAAATCTTATTGAATCATTGCTTAACTGCCTGTATCTGGCGGCGGAGCTGTGGGACTGGCTGGAGAAGCATTTGTCGGTTTTTAAGGCATTGGCGCGGATTTTAGTGTGACTTTAACATCCATGCATCTGGCTGCATGACTATGCACCAGTGTAATATTCAGCGGCTGCGTTTCTGGTGTTTTTTCGTTATGTCTGTCGCCACTTTCTCGCGTCTGGCACCGGAAACGCAGCCAACCCCGTTTCAGCGGTGCGGGCAACGGATGTTATGGTAAATATGAGTATTTAATCTGATGCAAAAAAGCCGCCTTTTAGGCGGCTTTTTACTAAGGTGTGTTGGTTATTGGTGTCAGTCTTTGTGCGACAGTCCCACCATTAGCACTCACATGTGTGACTATGTTGTTGTCGGTTCGAGTGTGTAGCTGTACGACGATATCAAAGCCTGAACTTGCATGAACATCACAGATGTAGGCTTCAGTATTGGGTGCCCAGATCGCACTGGTATCCTCTCTACGGAGTCTTACACCAAAGTTGTTAGATGCATGATTCTGGCAACCATTTACTATGCATGCTGGCATGGAGTGTCCTTGTTTTTATTGAGGTATCACCACTTTATACTCTTCTGTTAGTTGCTATGGTAGCTTGATTTTGAACCTGAGTTTCTTGCTACAAATAAAGCCCAATTTATTGAGCCATCACTATTACAATATTCTGAAATGAACTCAGCCGTAAAAAGATTTAGTTTGGCATTTGTTAGTTCTATCAGTTCCTTGTTTTTTTCGTCAGCAAGCTTACCAATAGGCTCAATTATATCACTATATAATTCGTTGTTTCCGTTAGATATAAATGTCCAGAAGTCTTGGCCGCATAGTTTTATGTGGGTTCCCTTTTCAGGTCTGGCGTCATAACCATAACAACAACCCTCAACGCAAGTTATTGATTTCGAATTGATCCCACCGGATGTGCCTAGGACTTTTTTGGCCTTAATGAAGTTGTCTTGCATTTTCTTTTTTTGTGATGAGTTACCCCAGTTTGGGCCAGATTTGATGCTTATTAGATATTTTGTGTTTTCAGTTTCGAACTCGAGATCTATTCCTACCGCACTGGATTTTCTTCCACCAAATGCTTGGGAACATGTGAAGATTGCAATCTTTTCCATGAAATTGCCAAAAACGGTCTCCTCTCCAGAGGAGACCGTTGCATCCATGATTGACTTTATTAAGTCACTTGCTGATGTTAGCCCCTTCGCCTTAAATAAATATGGGTTTTTTCTTTTTGTTATATCTGATAATTTTATCGCTCTTATTTTTTCTTGTTTTTTTTGATGGAACTCTTCATCAATGCAAGATTCTATAAAATCTGAAATAATCCGTGATTCAATCATTTGTATACCGGTATTTTTTTTGAGACGATTTTTTCAAACCTACTCTATTTGCCGTAATCTCGCAATATTCATCTAATATTTCAATACCTACAGCGTTCCTTTTCATTGCTTTCGCCACTTTTAATGTGGTTCCAGAACCGGAAAATGGATCCAGAACGGTGTCGCCTTCTGTGGTGAAAAGTTTGATGAACCATTCAGGTAGGCTTTCAGGAAAAGCTGCGCTGTGACTGCGGTTTCCACACTCTGTAGCCATGTGTAGCACGTTGGTTGGGTATGCCAAATCCCTGGTGACCCAGTTTTCTATTTTTTTACCGAAACCACTCCCCACTTTCGATTCATCTCTTTTCTTATCAGTATCACTCATGTTTTTAAGTCGTGAGTTTTTCCAATCCCCCATAGGCACCATTACTTCCTCTTGGTACATATTGAATTTTTTACTTTTCGTAAAGTGGATGCATCTTTCCCAAGAGTCTCTAAAACGATTTGGCCATTTCCCTGGGTAACTATTTTTTTTATGCCATATGTATTCCTCTGTCCATAACCAGCCTAATTTTCGCATCATTAGAATTAGCTCTATTACATACGTATGGCGCTCGCCATTAATCGCCCTTTCCTTTATGTTTAGAACAAATGAACCTGATGATTTTGTCACTCTCAGTAGTTCTTTGGCTATCGGGGTGAACCACTCAACATATTTGTCTGCACTTACTCCGCCATAGGTTTTTTTCCTTTGGTCTGCGTAAGGTGGTGATGTAACGATCAGATCTATTGAATCGCTTTGAAGCATCTTTAAAGCGATTAAACAATCATCATTGATTAGTTCTATCGTCTGTTTTTTTTCTTTAACTTCTTGTTTCATTAGCATTTCTTTTGTCGCATTCAGTGTTCGTTATCAGGATATTACCTCCTTTTGTTTTGGAGGTCCAGTCTTGCTGATGGTTGTTGACCTAAGTGTAAGATGCGACGTAATATCCTCGTCTGAAACGAAAAAACCGCCTGGGGAGGCGGTTTTTTCGAGGGTTCAGTAAGTTGGGGAACTTCTGAACCGTGGTAACAGGGTGTACAAGACCGCTGAAACCAAATTCTGTCCTTTCAGTTTAGCCGTAGTTGGGCTGAGACTTCAAGAACTCTGCATCAGTTATCTCTTGTACACCCTCTTACTGTTGGCTGCTGCCAGTGGCGTTTTGTCGTGTCTTTCCGGGTTGGACTCAAGTCGATAGTTACCGGATAAGGCGCAGCAGTCGGACTGAACGGGGGGTTCGTGCATACAGTCCAGCTTGGAGCGAACTGCCTTCCCGGAACTGAGTGTCAGGCGTGGAATGAGAAACCGCGGCCATAACAGCGGAGTGACACCGGTAAACCGAAAGGCAGGAACAGGAGAGCGCACGAGGGAGCCACCAGGGGGAAACGCCTGGTATCTTTAAGTCCTGTCGGGTTTCGCCACCACTGATTTGAGCGTCAGATTCTGTGATGCTTGTCAGGGGGGCGGAGCCTATGGAAAAACGGCAACGCCGTGGCCTTGCCTCTTCTTTGCTAAGTATCGTCCTGGCATTTTCCAGGAAATTTCCGCCCCGTTCGTAAGCCATTTCCGCTCGCCGCAGCCGAACGACCGAGCGTAGCGAGTCAGTGAGCGAGGAAGCGGAATATATCCTGTATCACATATTCTGCTGACGCACCGGTGCCGCCTTTTTTCTCCTGCCACATGAAGCACTTCACTGACACCCTCATCCGTGCCAACATAGTAAGCCAGTATACACTCCGCTAGCGCTTCGTGACTGGTTCAGGGCTGCGCCCCGAAACCCGCCAAAAGCCTGACGCGCCTGCGGCTTGTCCAACCCCGCGCCGACCGGGAAAGAGGTTCCCGCCCGTCCCGGCGTTATCAGGAGACCGGTTTGTCAGAGAAACGCAGCAAAATGCTCACGATGTGGGTGACCGAAGATGAGCACCGCCGTCTGCTGGAACGCTGCGACGG
>NZ_JBIMRC010000043.1:0-4606 GCF_043945575.1 Enterobacter cloacae complex sp. 2024EL-00214
GTGGAAAAAATAGCCTAAATAGGCTGATTCGATGTGTTTGCGGGAAAAAAATCGGCCCAGATCCGCGAAATTTTAATCAGCGAGTCAGCTTGGGAAGAAATGACCTGCTTATTCGCACCTTCCCTAATCTTTGAGATGTAGTACCCTCTATACAGTGCGGATTTTAATTAATGGAATAAATGATTATGAGTGAAAATGATACAATCCAAAAGAAGTCTAAAAGCCAGATTAACAAAGCGGTATTCTTTACATCTGCTTTGTTAATTTTCCTTCTTGTCGCCTTTGCCGCTGTATTCCCGGATGTCGCCGACAAAAATTTTAAACTACTTCAGCAACAAATCTTCACGAATGCCAGCTGGTTCTACATCCTTGCAGTGGCCCTGATTCTACTGAGTGTCTCGTTCCTGGGACTCTCACGCTACGGTGATATCAAACTGGGTCCGGACCATGCGCAGCCTGATTTTAGCTATCACTCCTGGTTTGCGATGCTTTTCTCGGCAGGGATTGGGATCGGCCTGATGTTCTTTGGCGTTGCTGAACCTGTGATGCATTATCTTTCACCTCCTGTCGGCACTCCAGAGACCGTTGCGGCAGCGAAGGAAGCAATGCGCCTGACGTTCTTCCACTGGGGCCTGCACGCATGGGCAATCTATGCCATTGTGGCACTGATCCTGGCCTTTTTCAGTTACCGTCACGGTCTGCCTTTAACGCTGCGTTCCGCACTTTATCCCATTATTGGCGAGCGCATATACGGACCTGTAGGCCATGCGGTTGATATTTTCGCCGTTATTGGCACCGTCTTTGGCGTTGCGACATCGCTGGGGTACGGTGTTTTGCAGGTGAATGCTGGTTTGAATCATCTTTTCGGGGTGCCTATTAATGAAACGGTGCAGGTGATTCTAATCGTTGTCATCACTGGTTTAGCGACGATTTCGGTGGTGTCCGGCCTGGACAAGGGAATACGTATACTGTCTGAGCTCAACCTGGGCCTGGCAGTGCTGCTGCTGGCGCTGGTCCTGTGTCTGGGACCAACCGTGCTTCTGCTGAAGTCATTTGTGGAAAATACGGGCGGTTATCTTTCTGAACTGGTGAGTAAAACTTTTAACCTTTATGCGTATGAACCTAAGTCGAGCAACTGGCTGGGGGGCTGGACATTACTGTACTGGGGATGGTGGCTTTCATGGTCGCCGTTTGTGGGGATGTTCATCGCAAGAGTCTCGCGCGGTCGAACCATTCGCGAGTTTGTCACCGGCGTGCTGTTTGTTCCCGCCGGCTTCACGCTCATGTGGATGACGGTGTTTGGTAACAGCGCAATCTATCTCATTATGCACCAGGGGGCGGCTGATCTCGCCAATACCGTTCAGCAGGATGTCGCGCTGGCCCTGTTTAATTTCCTGGAGCATTTCCCGTTTTCTTCCGTGCTGTCATTTATTGCAATGGCGATGGTCATTGTCTTCTTTGTCACCTCGGCTGACTCCGGGGCAATGGTTGTTGATACGCTGGCATCGGGTGGCGTCGCTAACACGCCTGTATGGCAGCGAATTTTCTGGGCCTCGCTCATAGGGATTGTGGCAATCGCACTGCTGATTGCGGGGGGACTGAGCGCGCTGCAAACCGTGACAATAGCGAGCGCATTACCTTTCTCAGTGATTTTACTGATATCCATATACGGATTATTAAAAGCCCTGCGTCGGGATTTGACCAAGCGTGAAAGCCTGAGCATGGCGACTATTGCTCCGACTGCAGCGCGTAACCCGATTCCATGGCAGAGACGCTTGCGCAATATCGCTTATCTGCCAAAGCGCTCTCTTGTGAAACGCTTTATGGGCGACGTTATCCAGCCCGCCATGACGCTGGTTCAGGAAGAACTGAATAAACAGGGAACGATAAGCCATATAAGTGATACTGATGACGAACGAATTCGGCTTGAAGTCGATTTGGGCAATGAGCTGAACTTTATTTATGAAGTGAGACTTCGTGGCTATAACTCACCGGCTTTCGCCATGGCTGCAATGGACAATGACGAGCAGCAGGCTGAGCAACATCGATATTATCGCGCTGAGGTCTATCTGAAAGAAGGCGGTCAAAACTATGATGTGATGGGCTGGAATCAGGAACAGCTGATTAATGACATACTGGACCAGTACGAAAAACACCTGCACTTCCTGCACCTCGTTCGTTAATACAAAAATGCCGTCCTGCCGGGCGGCATTTATTTTCCCGAACTTAATACAAGGATATGCTGAATGATTTCACGCTGGCAATGGATTCTCAGGCAGACACTTAAAAAGCTATGGTTCAGGGCAACGTTATTTGCAATGGTAGCAATAATAACGGCCCTTTTATCTATTCTTTTTAGATCAATGATCCCAGAGTCAGTATCAGTGAAGGTTGGTGCGGAAGCAGTTGATAATATTCTGAACATACTGGCATCGAGTATGCTGGCGGTGACCACATTTTCACTGAGTATCATGGTCACCGCTTACGGTTCAGCCACTACTAATGTGACGCCCAGAGCCACGCGTTTAGTTGTAGAAGACGTAACCACACAAAATGTACTGGCCACTTTTATCGGTTCTTTTCTCTTCAGCCTGGTAGGGATTATTGCCCTCAATATGGGAGCCTACGGAGAAAGGGGTAGAGTCATTTTATTCATTGTAACACTGGTTGTCATTGCCTTAATAATCAGCACATTGCTTCGCTGGATACAGCATTTGACCTCTCTGGGCAGGGTAGGTGAGACAACAGCAAAAGTAGAACAGGCGGCGATCGAGACATTTATTGCGAGAGCAAAAAGTCCATGTCTTGGCGGATATCCATGGCTTGAGAACAATGAACAACCAAAAGGAACTGTTGCCGTATATCCGGAGAAAATTGGCTATGTTGAATATATTGACATGGTCAAGCTCGGCAGTCTGCTGAGCAATGATCCTCGTCATGTATATCTTGTGGCGCAGCCAGGCAGTTTCATACATCCATCGATGCCAGTTTTGTACCTGAGTTCTGGTCAGGAGTCATCAATCTGTACCGATTTACTTGAAACGATCATTGTCTCGGATGTGCGTTCATTTGCTCAGGATCCCCGATTCTGTCTCAGCGTCATGGCCGAAATAGCCTGCAGGGCCCTTTCGCCCGCAGTAAACGATCCCGGTACTGCGATTGATGTCATTGGCAGAGGTGTTCGAATACTCTCCGCTTACGCGCAGAATAAAATAGATGAAACTGAAGTGATATATCCTTCAGTACATGTTGCGCCACTTCAGATCAAAGACCTACTGGAAGACTTTTTCTTACCTGTTGCACGTGATGGTGCGAGTATGAGGGAGATTCAGATAAGAGTCCTTAAAGGACTGTCTATGCTGAGTAAGGGTTGGCCTGGGATGTTTGCTGAAGCCGCACATATACTGGCATCTGAAACATTAGAGCATGCAACTCGTACTGGTCATATAGCCCATGACGAATATCTTATAAAATCAATTTATTATAATTTATTCAGTGGCGAAAATCCTAATAAAAAACCATAGTTGCGGGACAAAGGATTTGTCCTCTGGCAAGGTGAAAGCAAAGCATTCCAGTGAGAATGAGCGTCTACTTTGAGCTGTGATTTCAACTGATGGACGCAACACAATTATTGAACTCACAGCGTGAAGCGGACGTAGCTAATTTTGCACAGCCCTCGATTAGAAAATTTAAGAATCCAGCCTTCAATGGTGTCATGGCGACAGGCAATACCCCAGTCCAGTGGCATATGAAGCCACATTGTCGCTGCCGGGAATTTGTTTCACCCATTATCGCACCGGAGAACAGGCAGAAGACGAAGCAGCGCTTATGGCAGCGATCCTTGCAGATGCAATGAATGCCGGAGCCGAACGAATGGCACAGAGTTCACGGGATGTCACCATTCACCGGATGATGGTCATGGTGGAGCGTCATTTACGCGCTGCAATCTATGCATCTACCACCTCGGCCCGGTACAGATACGCCCAGCGGCCATTGACCTTCACGTAGGTTTCATCCATGTGCCACGGGCAAAGATCGGAAGGGTTACGCCAGTACCAGCGCAGCCGTTTTTCCATTTCAGGCGCATAACGCTGAACCCAGCGGTAAATCGTGGAGTGATCGACATTCACTCCGCGTTCAGCCAGCATCTCCTGCAGCTCACGGTAACTGATGCCGTATTTGCAGTACCAGCGTACGGCCCACAGAATGATGTCACGCTGAAAATGCCGGCCTTTGAATGGGTTCATGTGCAGCTCCATCAGCAAAAGGGGATGATAAGTTTATCACCACCGACTATTTGCAACAGTGCCAATTTTTGTACGTTAAGCGCATTATTTAACCAATCTTGGTTCGTAAGTGGTTGATTTTGCGTCAGTGGCTATCGCTTTTAAGTTGTCGCTCTTGCAGTATCGCATTTAGGTTATCCGATTAAGGTCAAACCTCTGAAAATGCCGTATAGCGCGGGAGTACACCCTATTGGGCACTGTTGCAAAGTTAGCGATGAGGCAGCCTTTTGTCTTATTCAAAGGCCTTACATTTCAAAAACTCTGCTTACCAGGCGCATTTCGCCCAGGGGATCACCATAATAAAATGCTGAGGCCTGGCC
>NZ_JBIMRC010000044.1:0-4566 GCF_043945575.1 Enterobacter cloacae complex sp. 2024EL-00214
GGAAAGAGTTTTTACCCAGATCGATACCAATGAGCGCAATGTTTTCCATGATAGTTCTCCGAATGAAAGCCTGTCCTCAGCATAGTACCGGGAAGGAGGGAGTGACCATCTCATTAAATAAAGCACGTTAAGCCCATTGCAGACTCTAGATATTGACGAGTACGTCGGGTTTTCTCTTGTTTGAGTTGCCTCTTGTGGTAAGATAGTAATCAATTACTATCTTACCAGGAGTGCTCGTGGACACCCATCCAAAGCATCTGCCGGCCGATGAACGTCGTGCCGTAACTGTCGAGTCCGTCGTGGCGCTTGCCGGTTCGCAAAACCCAAGCGAGATAACCACTGCGGCTATCGCTAAACACATGAACTTGACCCAGGGTGCGCTGTTTCGGCACTTCCCGAACAAGGAAGCCATTTGGCAGGCGGTCATGGAGTGGGTAGCAGAGCGCCTATTAGCCAGAATCGATCGATCCGCACAAGGAATCGAGTCGCCCTTGGCAGCCATGGAGGCGATGTTCATGAGTCATATCGAATTCGTAGCTGAGCACCCAGGCGTGCCAAGAATGATGTTTGGTGAGCTTCAGCGTGCCGAATCGACACCGGCCAAGCGCATGGTGCAAACCTTGATTCAGCGCTACGGCGAACGTTTGCATCGTCTCATCGAGAAAGGCAAGGCCAGCGGCGAGTTGTCTCCCTCGCTTGACAACGAGGCGGCGGCAACGCTGTTCATTGGCACGATCCAGGGCTTGGTCATGCAATCGCTGTTAGCGGGTGATGTGGGACGTATGCACCGCGATGCGCCGCGCGTCTTTGCAATTTATCGGCGTGGCATAAGGAGTGCGCAATGAAAAAGTTACCCTTGCAAGGCCGCACCCTGGCACTGCTTGCCGTCATCATTCCTTTGCTGGTGCTTTTTATTTATGTCGGTCTGCGATCAGGGCCGCTCGCCCCGGTCGCTGTGACGGTGGCAAGCGTGGAATCACGGGCTATCACACCGGCGCTGTTCGGCATCGGCACGGTGGAGGCGCGCTACACCTACAAGATCGGGCCGACGTTTGCCGGGCGCGTCAAACGCCTGGAGGTGCATGTAGGCGGCCAGGTCAAGGCCGGACAGGTGCTCGGCGAGATGGAGCCGGTCGACCTTGATGATCGGGTGCGCTCACAGGAGTCTGTATTCAAGCGGGCGGAAGCGGCTTTGCGCGAGGCAGAAGCCCGGCAAGCCTACGCGCAAACCCAGGCGCGCCGCTATGAGCAATTGTTTGCGGTGCGCTCGACCAGCGAGGAAATCGTCACCACCAAGCGGCAGGAACTGCAGATCGCCGATGCCGCCCTATCCGCCGCTCGGGAAGATATTGCCCGGGCACGCTCCGACCGCGAAGCACTCGTCGCGCAGCGGAGCAATCTGCGCCTGATCGCGCCGGTCGACGGTGTAGTCGCCGTGCGCGATGCCGATCCCGGCACGACCATCGTCGCGGGCCAGGCCGTGGTGGAAGTGATCGACCCCAAGAGTTTGTGGATCAATGTGCGCTTCGACCAGATCAGCGCATCGGGGCTGGCTGGGGGGCTGCCGGCTCATATCGTCCTGCGTTCGCGTGGTGGCCAGACCTTGAAAGGTCGCGTGCTGCGGGTGGAACCCAAGGCCGACGCGGTAACCGAGGAAACGCTTGCCAAGGTGACATTCGATAACAAACCAGAACCTTTGCCACCAGTGGGTGAACTGGCCGAAGTCACGGTTGACTTGCCGGCGCTCCCGGCCGCTCCACTGATCCCCAACGCTGCCGTCCAGCGTGAAGGCGATAAAGTTGGTGTCTGGCAAATCGTGGATGGTGATCTGCATTTCTCCCCGGTCAAGCTCGGCACTTCCGACCTCAATGGTTACGTGCAGGTGCGCGAAGGGCTCAAGAATGGGGACCAGGTTGTGACCTATAGCGAAAAGGCACTGACGGCGCGCAGCCGCATCCATGTGGTCGAGCATATCCCGGGAGTTTCACGATGATCAGCCTGGCCGGCCGCGACATTCTCCATGCCTGGGGGAAATTCGTCTTCACCGGCATCGGTCTGGGTCTGCTGATCGGCGTCACCCTGGTCATGGCTGGGGTGTACCGAGGCATGGTGGACGACGGCAAGGCGTTGCTCGACAACAGTGGCGCTGACCTTTGGGTGGTGCAAAAGGATACTCTGGGTCCTTATGCGGAGTCGTCCAGCCTCAACGATGACGTGTATCGCGCCATTCTCGCCATGCCGGGAGTCTCACAGGCAGCGAACGCGACCTACCTGACCATGCAGGTACGCAAGGGCGAGAGTGATGTACGCACCATGGTGGTCGGCATCGCGCCCGGTGCGTTGGGGGCTACACCCGGATGGCCTCCTTATCTCGTCGCTGGACGCCAGATCACGCGCGGTCACTACGAGGCTGTGGCCGACATCGCCACCGGCTTCAAACTGGGAGATCGTCTTGCCATTCGCCGCAATCATTACACCGTCGTGGGGCTGACACGGCGCATGGTGTCGTCCAGCGGCGACCCGATGGTATTCATTCCGCTCAAAGATGCCCAGGAGGCCCAGTTCCTCAAGGACAACGATGCCATCTGGCAAAGCCGGCGTCGCACCGAAGCCAACCCGGTCTTCAATCGACCCGGTGATCCAGGTTTGCTGGATGCCGTGATTGCTTCACAGAGCAGCAACGCGTTCGTCAATGCCGTGCTGGTCACTCTGAAACCTGGTCATGCGCCGGACGAGGTTGCCGAATCCATCCAGCGCTGGAAGCGTTTGACGGTCTACACCCGGGCACAGATGGAAGACATCCTCGTCGGCAAGCTGATCGCCACCTCGGCCAAGCAGATCGGCATGTTCCTTGTGATTCTGGCCATCGTTAGCGCGGCCATCGTTGCCTTCATCATCTATTCGCTGACGATGGACAAAATCCGTGAGATCGCGGTGTTGAAGCTCATCGGCACACGCAACCGAACCATCGCCGCGATGATCATGCAGCAGGCGCTCGCCCTGGGCGTGATTGGCTTCGTGGTCGGCAAGATCACAGCCACCTTTTCAGCACCGGCTTTTCCAAAATATGTCCTGCTCACGCCAATGGATTCTGTCGCCGGTTTTTTTGCCGTGCTCGTGATCTGCGTTCTAGCTAGCCTCGTCGCCATTCGCATAGCACTCAAGGTCGATCCGGCCGAAGCCATTGGAGGTTGAGATGAGTGGCAAAGGGATACACATCGAAAGTTTAAGCAAGCGGTATGGCGATGGTGACACCGCTGTCTTTGCCTTGAGAGACGTGAATATGCATGTTGCGCCTGGTGAAGTGGTGGGACTGATCGGCCCTTCCGGGTCCGGCAAGAGCACGCTGCTCAAGTGTCTGGGTGCGGTGATCGAACCGACCGCCGGTCGCATGACGCTGGGCGATGAAGTGATCTACGCCGATGGCTGGAAAGTCCGCGACCTGCGCGCCTTACGGCGTGACAAGATCGGTTTCGTTTTCCAGGCGCCGTACCTGATTCCGTTTCTCGATGTCACCGACAACGTGGCGCTGCTGCCGATGCTTGCAGGCGTCGCGAATGGAGAGTCGCGCGCGAAGGCACTGGAATTGCTCACAGCGCTTGATGTGCAACACCGAGCTCGCGCAATGCCCTCGCAACTCTCCGGTGGCGAGCAGCAACGGGTCGCCATCGCGCGCGGACTGGTCAATCGTCCGCCGGTGATCCTGGCTGATGAACCCACTGCGCCGCTGGATTCCGAGCGCGCCATGGCTGTAATCCGCATCCTCAACGACATGGCCCGGAAGTTCGAGACCGCCATCATCGTCGTCACCCATGACGAAAAGATCATCCCCACATTCAAGCGCATCTACCACATCCGCGACGGCGTGACCCATGAGGAAGCTGGCGAAGGGCGGGAGTTCGAATGAGAGAACGATTGAATTACAGGAGAATTTCATGACCCACCGCAAACACAGCCACGCATTTGGAACTATCACCCTGACCGTTACGGCCTGCCTGCTTTTATGGGGTTTTCAGTTGCCAGCTTGGGCTGGTGACGCTACCCAGGTTGAGCCACTGGCGCTACGCAAGATCATGCAGGAACTCGGGCGCAACATGCAGGCTATTACCGGTGCGATTTCGCAGGAGGAATGGGTTCAGGTCGTTCAGCTCGCCCCAAAAGTTGCTGCACACCCCGAGCCACCGCTTACTGAAAAAATGCGCATCCTTGCTTACCTCGGCGCTGATGCGACCAAGTTCAGAAACTTTGACGCGCAGACTCACGAGGCGGCGCTGGCCATGAAGCTGGCTGCTGCGAGCAGCGACGGCAAGGCGGTGATCCAATCATTCGCCCTATCTGTCCCCGCTGGGGTGGGAGCATATCAACCTGACCGGCGATTACCTATGGCGCAGCAGTGCCAAGGTCGGTGCGGGGAAGTTCAGGCCATTGCGACCGCTGCCACCGGCTTAGCGTGCTTTATTTAATGAGATGGTCACTCCCTCCTTCCCGGTACTATGCTGAGGACAGGCTTTCATTCGGAGAACTATCATGGAAAACATTGCGCTCATTGGTATCGATCTGGGTAAA
>NZ_JBIMRC010000045.1:0-4282 GCF_043945575.1 Enterobacter cloacae complex sp. 2024EL-00214
TTTACGGACTTCTTGTCCTAACAGGATCCCGGTCATCTCAAAATTGGCGTTAGTGTTAGACATATATTCAAGCCTATCTCTTATCTGGAGATACAGCTACTGTCTGGTGTTTCAGGGGGCTACATCAGTCAGCATCCATGCAAGCATGACAAACCCAAGGACAATCAGTGATAACCCAGTGATAACATGGAACCATGTTACGAACCCAGTGAGAGTATAGTCACTAAGCGCATCGCTTTCGGTAAGGTTTGAATTAATAATCTGCAATAAAATCAATACAGCTACGATGATATGCAGCACACGTAGAAATGGTGTGTTTTTGTGAGGAAGAGCATTACGTAAATTTTCGTTCATAATTTAGCCACTTTTTTAAGGTTGGTTGACCACTCAATATTATGCCTTTTTATTAATGATAACCTTAACTTCTCAAAACCAAGATGCACTCAGTAATATCCAAACCATGTTCAAAGGCCCAGTACTCGACAGGTAAATTCAGGTTCCTGAGTGGTTCTTATCGTCGCCAGATAGCCACGAAACAACGCAATGCTGTACAGAATGCTTATATCTGAACGCTTGAAATTCCAAAAGCGACGTGGATCGTACGGCACTTAATCCGACGACCGATGAAGAGTGCAGCCATGACAAAATCCATTCACCAAGCCACATTAGGTGACGTCGGAAATGATCTTCTTACGGCAAAGCACATGGCTTAGAATCCCTGTTCCAGCCTCGAAGAGGATACTGATGATTTATTTGCCGGAAAAAAGCATCTTAATGAGGGTCTCATACCGATGATGAAGACATTACGGGCATCAGTGTGTTAATCAACGGGGAGCAGGTCATCATGACCAACAAACAAAACACAGACTGACGCGTGACCACCAAATATAATTTGGCCCCCTGAATCCACCCCGCGCAACACCAATAGGTACTTAACTTATGTTGAGGCAACAAACTAAAATATGTAGCATTGATAATGCATGTTTGTTACCCCAACATTTTTATATGTATTTTGCAGATAAGATAACGTTGTGAAATTTCCTCACCAGTGCATAGCTATCTGCTTGATTACAGGCACGTGTATCATGTCAGTTCAGGGATATCTTTCCAGCATATCTACCTTCACCGAATAATTCCCGGTCTCAGTCAACACCTAGTTTATTGTGGTATTTTCTCATCAGACTGCCTAGTTTCTGTGCTGCAATTTTCCCGGCGTCAAGACCTTCCTTCTCAGCGGTACTTTCAACGGCAGTTACCTCATCAATTAGAAGTGACATGCCTGCAACATACGTTTCCCTGTCATACCCTTCTACAGGGCTGTTCAGGATGGACTCTGCTGTTGCTTTCAGTTCCCGCATATCTTTCCTGAAGGATGTAACGTCCTCCTCCTTAAGTGCTGCGCGGTAGCTTTTATTCATCATCTTCATGGCATGTTCAACACCGTCAGAACCAGCCATTACACAGGGGGATAAAAGAAGGGTGGCTCCTATCACAACAGTACGCATAATTTTTCTCATAATAGCCTCCATATTGTTTACTCTCGTTTTCACAGTCAGAAGGGGTAATATTGCGCAAAAAAATAACCCCTTCCCAATCTTCTCAAAAAACAGCAGCATTCATATTATTTTTCAGGATTATTTGCCCCCGCAACCAGGACTATTATCACCTTTAAAATAAGGGTCAACATGTGTCATAACATTTAAAACATGATGATTATCTAAAACTGATTTCCTGGCCAAAACAGCAATGTCATGTCCTACTTTCACTGATAAATCACCATCAATTTCCAGATGAACATCAACCACAACAAGGTCCCCCATTTTTCTGGTCTTGAGGTCATGGATGCCTTCGACCCCAGGCGTGGACAATAATGTTGTTTTTATACTATTTTCAGTTTCAATATCCACGGCCCTGTCCATCAAGTCATGAAGCGAATCTGACATAAATGAATATCCCATTCTGGTCACAATCAGTCCCACAACCAGTGCAGCTAACGGATCAAGCAATTTAAACCCTGATAAACTACCAATAATACCAATAGCCACCACCAAAGATGAGGCGGCATCAGAGCGGGCATGCCAGGCATTGGCAACCAGCATAGTGGATTTTACTCGGGTTGCTACTGCCAGCATATAGCGAAAAAGAAGCTCTTTGATAACCAGTGCGGCTAAGGCCACCCACAGAGCAACAATATGTACCTGAGGAATATCATCTGGTTGTTGCATTTTATTTGCTGCTGACCATAACATCCCGATGCCAACAATGAATAAAATTGTCCCCAGAATTAATGATGCACCATTTTCATAACGATGATGCCCGTAGTGATGGTCATCATCGGGATTTTTTTTACTTTTATGATTAGCAATAAGCACCACAAAGTCTGAAACTAAATCAGACAGAGAATGGATACCATCCGCAATAAGCCCCTGAGATCCGGAAAATACGCCAGTAATCACTTGCCCGGATGTCAGAAAACAATTAACAAGCACACTAACCCATGTGCTTTTACGGGCCGCGAGGAAACGCTCATGAGAACTAATATCAATATCATCCGTAAGTTTGTTTACCTGCACCTGAAACTCCTAATAACAGCATCTACAGTTAATACTAAGCAGCCAATACTACCCGGCCAAGTTCAGTTTTGGTATATGAAATTTTGAGGTACTGTGGTGAAAATATAAAAATGGTGAGATTTATTCCTGTAAAGACCGCGCCATGGTGGCGATAACATCTATTTATCATAACGCCTGAACATTAATTTATTCTGAACAGAAGAGAGAAGAAAAGTTGACAGTTATCACAACTATACACTTACGCCCAGTGTGGATGGGTTCAACAAACTAAAATTGCAAACCCGATTAACTGAGGAATTGAGCGCTCTCGAAGAGGAGTTGCTTTCGGGTAGCTGTCAACCATTGCAAAATGGTAAACAACATCCTTTGGGTCCCCAACTGTGTGGCCACTGTAGTGACTGTGGTGGGTGATAGAACTGGTCACATTGATGCCAGACTTTTTCGTGCCGCATGTATGGCACACTGAATTTGATTAAGACCTGCTGAAATGAAACCGGAGTGCTTCAGCTACAGAAACTGACCAAATCGTATACCCCAAGCAAGATCTGAATACCATCCGAACAATATCTCTTTTAGGTATACCTGATAAAGACCATGACACAAAGTATCGATAGGGTTTAAATTTAACTCTATTGACAGCAAAATAACGTAATGTATCATATGGATATTGGATTGATATTTCAAAGAGAATACATAATGAATGTCCGTATCTACTGCCGTGCATCTACGGAAGGCCAACATGCTGATCGTGCATTAGTTAGCCTGCGCGAATTTGCGCAAAGCAAAAACTGGTCGGTTGCCGGAGAATACGTTGAGAATGCAAGTGGTGCGAAGCTTGATCGTGTTGAACTCATGCATCTACTGGTGGAAGCACAACCCGGTGATCTGCTTCTTATTGAAGCAATTGACCGTCTCAGTCGTCTTCAACATGAAGAATGGGCTGAACTCAAAGCTACGTTGAATAGTAAAGGGCTGGTAATCGTATCAATGGACTTACCGACCAGTTGGCAGATGGTTGAAATGTCCGGTAATGACCTTACCAGTGGCATTCTTCGGGCAGTCAACTCCATGCTAATCGATATCCTCGCAACAATGGCACGACAGGATTATGAAACTCGGCGTAAACGTCAGGCACAGGGGATCGAGAGAGCAAAACAGGCAGGTTTGTATACGGGAAAAGAGAAAGATATGGAAGCCCGTGAAGTGGTACGTGAAATGTTGGCACAGAACGTTAAACCAGCTCACATAATGAAAGCTGCTGATATCAGTCGTGCAACGTTCTACCGGATCAAAAAGGAATTGGTAATCTAGTTCAAAATAAGTGTATTAGCTCGAAGTGACAGTTACCGTAGACAAAGTACAATCAAATCTGACTGTCCGCTCTGAGCAAATAGCAGACTGTTACCATGTGCAACTGAATATTTTGCCACTAACATTACATCCCTATTGCGAACCCTGGATCTGATATCTTTAAAACAACAATATACTCCACTTTATAAATCGTAACTCAAGAGATTACTTTGCAGCCAGAACACTCAAGACTTTATCTTCGTCCTGTAAGCGCATTAGATACCTCGCCCATGGTGATGCTGCCAACTTACTGATTTAGTGTATGATGGTGTTTTTGAGGTGCTCCAGTGGCTTCTGTTTCTATCAGCTGTCCCTCCTGTTCAGCTACTGACGGGGTGGTGCGTAACGGCAAAAGCACT
>NZ_JBIMRC010000046.1:0-3115 GCF_043945575.1 Enterobacter cloacae complex sp. 2024EL-00214
AGTACCAGCGTACGGCCCACAGAATGATGTCACGCTGAAAATGCCGGCCTTTGAATGGGTTCATGTGCAGCTCCATCAGCAAAAGGGGATGATAAGTTTATCACCACCGACTATTTGCAACAGTGCCGTTGGTGATGACTGAGACTAATCAATTTGCTGCGCACGTTGGTCTGGACTGGGCAGATAAAAAGCACGATGTCTGTGTTCAGTTTAAAAACGGTGAACGCACATTCCATGTGATTGAACATACGCCGGAAGCGCTTGATGTCTGGCTTACCGAGTTACACCAGAAGGTAAAAGGCAGGATCGCTATCGCCGTTGAGCTGAAGAAAGGTCCCGTGGTGTATGCTCTTCAGAAATATCCATTTATCACCGTTTTCCCCGTCCACGCTTTGTCTCTGGCTCGTTACCGGCAAGCCTTCTCGCCCAGCGGTGCTAAAGATGACCCGCAGGATGCCGAGCTGGCATTAGAGTTAATGCTGCGTTATCCCCAAAAGATAAAAGCCATTGAACCCGACAATGCCGATATCCGGTTACTCCAGCAACTGGTTGAGCAGCGTCGTCAGTTGGTTGAAGATAAGCGCCGTTTTGTGAACCGGCTAATCAACACACTCAAACAGTATTATCCTCAGCCCCTGGAGTGGTTCTCACATCGGGGTAGCTTGCTATTGTGTGAACTGATTATGCGATGGCCCAGTCTGCAACAACTAAAACGAGCCAGGCGAGACACGATCCGCAACTTTCTCAATGCCAAAGGTGGCCGCGCAATGGCCCTTACCGAGCAGCGTGTTGTGAGTATTGATAACGCCATTCCGTTGACGACAGACCCGAGTGTTATAGAGGCTAATGCTTTGATGGCAACAGCACTGGCGACACAAATTAAAGTCGTGAGTGAAATCATCAAAACCTATGACGAACGAATCGAAACGCTGTTTGACACATTGCCAGATTCGGGGCTGTTCAAATCACTTCCGGGCATGGGGCCGTGTTTGGGACCACGAATGCTTGCTGCACTTGGTGATAACCGTGACCGGTTTAACAGCGCTGAAGAAATTCAAAACTACGCAGGTATTGCACCGGTGACAGAACGAAGTGGCCAGAAATCCTGGGTTCACTGGCGATGGCAGTGTGCCAAGTTCGTCCGGCAAACCTTTGTTGAATGGGCTGCCAAGACGGTTAACTCATCATACTGGGCCAGACTTTATTATCGGGGACTGCGAGAAAAAGGAAAATCTCACCAGTCTGCAATCCGGGCTCTGGCCTTCAAATGGATAAGGATCATTTACCGCTGCTGGAAGACCAAGACCCAGTACGATGAAGCGAAGTATTTGCTGGCACTGGAAGCGCGAAAGTCGCCCTTACTGAAGCCATAAAAAAGCTTGTCGAATGTCTCAGGGCGTGAAGCAGACATATTCACTGAAATTTTTAGGAAGCATTTTCTTGCCCATACGTGGCTTTATCTGCCGATTTTCAGAAAACGCATTCACCGTTATCGACGCGCTTTTCTGTCGTCAGCGGGATCGTCCCGCCTGAACCATCAGACACACCAAGTACCAGCACCTCTGACTTTTCAGGTCCCATCTTCATGGTACCCAGATTGACGATGCAGATTACCTGCGTTTCCTGCAGGTCTTCTGCTGCATAGTTAGTATACGCACCGCATGACACCCTTGTTCCCAGTTCTGGTCCTAGGTCAATAGTCATGCGCCAGGTGGGCTTTGATGTTTTACTCTCCTCAACCCTGATGATGGTACCGGCACGCATATCGAGAGCCGAAAATGAGTCAAATGACGCTTTATCTTTCATAATTCTTTCCTTTTTGCGATTTCAAAGTTTTCTTTCCGTTGCCGGAACAGACTGAAACGTAACTTTCCAGCCGGAACGGTGATGAGCCCCAGACACGCAACTATCAGTCCGACGCCTGCCCATCCGGAAGGCGGCAGCCTTTCACCGACGAGCACAACGGCCAGCAGTGCGGCTATAACCGGCTCCAGCAGACTGATCGTGGTTGCCATACTGGGGACGTCTCAGAAAACGGAATCTATGGTCACTCCCGTTTTTGCAACACCGATTTTGACGACAAGTTGGCTTGCTTGAATCTATCCGGCGTCTGAATGGGATTTTATTCCCGCGCCTCGATGAGTTCCGCGCCTGATGAACCTCCAGAAAATATACGGCTTCAATGAGCCTTTCCGTTTTACAGGTTCCTCAACAGGCCGGTGGGCCGTTAGTATCATCAATATCAGTATTCGCAAAACCAGATGAATGATTGTTTAAACTGGTGTATTTCTGCCTTTATGCTTCGTAAGTTTGCTGTCGCGCCGTCAGTGCCCAGGCTATTCTGGCCAGCTTGTTTGCCAGAGCACAGGTGACGACAAAGTTGCTTTTCCGACACAACAACTCCCTGACCCAGTCGGCCAACTTGCCAGACTGGTGTTCCAGTTTTTGTATGAATACCCTGGCACACTGAACCAACAAAGTTCGGATCTTTTTGTTGCCCCGCTTGCTAATCCCTAACAATGTCGTCCGACCTCCCGTGCTGTACTGTCGGGGTACCAGCCCTGTTGCCGCCGCAAAGTCACGGCTGCTGGCGTACTGCTTCCCGTCGCCAATCTCAGTTGAAATAGTACTGGCAGTCAGCGTTCCAACGCAGGGAATACTCAGCAAGCGCTGTCCAACCTCATCTTCGTCCAACTTTCGTTTCAACTGAGATTCCAGATCTTTAATCTGCTCAACAAGATAGTGATAATGCTGTTGTAATTTCAGCAGTAACTGGCTGAGATAAAGAGGCAAACTACTGTCCTCAAGAAGGGTACTCAGTCGACTAATAACGGCAGCACCTCGCGGAACGCTGATACCAAATTCCAGCAGAAAAGCATGCATCTGATTAGTTGTTTTCACCTTATCCTGAACCAGGGATTCACGGACACGATGCAGAGCTCGCATTGCCTGCTGAGATTCGGTTCTGGGCTGCACGAAACGCATAGATGGGGTCAGTTTGGATATCGAAAATTATTGTACTATAAGGACTTCCCCGGCATGTCAAAGCCGGTATTTATGGTTTCTGTCTGCTCTTCAGTAAAAATAAAGGGGAGAGACTGCGGTACTATAAACG
>NZ_JBIMRC010000047.1:0-2954 GCF_043945575.1 Enterobacter cloacae complex sp. 2024EL-00214
CGCGTTCTTTTCCAGAAAGTCCGTTGCCGCCAGGTCCGGCAGGTCGCTGGCGATATCCACTTCCAGGGTAAAAGGCGTGGAATGGCACTGCTGAAGCGTGAACCCCACCACGGCAGTGGACGTTTCACCCAGCCCGTCTATATTCAGCGTGAAACGCAGACCCTGTTGTGACATAATATTTTCCCTTAAAATCTTAAAAAGTATGTCAGCCGATATTGACTGTACCGCTGCCGATAACCACGCCGCCGCAGTCCACCGCATCACCGGTTCTGGCTGCTGGTTTGCCGTCAATAAATACCGCGGAAGAGCCGCCCGCTATTTTACGCGGATGAGGCGGATGCTCCGGTTTGGAATGCGGCGTCAGCGGGTCGCCCTGCCGGGCGGCGGGCAGGCCGTCAATAAATACGGTTGATGAACCCGCAATAATCACGGTCTCGTAATAACCGTCGTGCTGGGTGCCTTTGTCACTGAGTCGGGCTGCTGTGGGCATATAAATAAATCCTCCGAATATCCATTGAGAAATAATATATTATTTGAAGGTGTAGATAATCAGTAATTTTGTTTGTGCAATATATATGAGACATGATTTTTATATGTTCCTTTAAATTTTTAATTTGATCATCGCTCAATGCAAATGCTATTCCCCTTTATGGAGTAAAATGTTTTTGGAATATTATTGCCACGTTCATCTTTTTTTGAAAACCACTCAAGGCTAAAACCAAAATTATTCCATCTAAAAGAACTATAGTCTTTATCACTGTTCGGAAAACCAGACTCAAGGCTTGCCATAGAAAAGCTTTGCTTACAACTGCCGGCTAAAACATTCCCCACAAGATCGATTCCATTTGCATTCATCCTATACACATGTAACCATAATTCTACACCACTACCACAAAAACCTTCGGGTTGTTCTGGATTAGATGGCTCTCGTTGAAAAATAGCGAAATAAGTGTCATTCCCGATTCTATTAAAAGAATCAACAACAACCCAATTTACATACTCACTCGTCAATGGTACAATAAATTTGTTATTCGGCTTTGACGAGCTCAAAATATATAATTTATTCCCATCAGTAAAGAAAGAATATTTTGTATTTGCAAAAACAGGACTTGACACCAAACATAGAAAAATTAAAATAGTCTGTCTTAGAAACCTATTCACCAAGTATATGGTCTGCATAACAAACTCCTGTATAGCGCCATGGGTGCTCATTATTCTGACCGTGAGTTCCATCTGGATATTGACCTTGATCGCGGTTATGCAACTCATCCTCTGTCCTGTTTGCATTTGCAGGATTAGTTGTATCCCAGCCTATGTTTCCTGTTTGTGTATCGCATAATATATTGTTTCTTCTAGCCCACTGATGCTGTGGCTCGTCCCATACGTGATAAGAACCACCATTCCATCGGCTAAAAGTTTCATGCTGCAATTGTTCTTCTGTATAAGTTCGACCCTGGGCTCCAAGATAGTTTTCAGCCTCTCGTCTTTTTTGTCGATATAGAGATGCTCCACCGAGTATATTTTCCTTCCAACTCCATACCTGTGTATAGGTCGGAGTTGGGTTTGTCATTTGTGTTATACCATATCCTTGATCGAATGAAGTAATTGGTTCAGAGTCAAAATTAATAAAATGCTTCGCTGCTGTCTCTTGCTCCAGTATTTTATCAAACCCAGAAAGACCATCCTGCGCATTAACAAAGGTCGTCACATCCTCCAGAGCGGGGTTTGCCCCTTTTATTGTTACAGTTTTTTCGAGAGTTATATGACCAGCTATAACTTTAACCTTAAGTTCACCGCCTATAATATCTCCGCCAAATTCTGCATTCCATTTCTTTTGTGTTGAAGTAAAAGAACCATCCTTAGAAAAACTTCTCAAGACAGCCCCTCGCCTTGCTCTTTCTTTTAAACCACTGGCTTTAGCATCCCATTTTATAGACCATGCCCACTGATATGGACCTGGTTCATCGGTTCTAAATTCAAATACGATATCAGGTAAGCTTGCATCGACATTCATGTTAAAAACAACATTATCATTCGGTCTAATCCATGATGTGGTAGCTGGTGCTGATATAACCCTCACAACGCTATCCCTCGTTTCGTTAGTTCTTCCGGCATTTGTAGCCTGTTGCCTTTGCCCAACCATAAATAATTACCTCACTCTAAATTAAAACTAATTGATAGAGATTCAGGGGTGTCAGTATGTACCCGCTGTGTAAAACCATTCTTATCCGTTACCCCCTCCCAGCTCCGTCCTGAAAGGCTTGTGATTTTATATGGAATATTACTCAATGTATTTTTACCCAGATCGTCAAAAATTTGAAACTGCTCGTTAAAACCGTTCTCATCCGCCAGCGCCTCCAGCACGCCCGGCTGCATCACCCCCACCGGCGTCCCCGCGCTCCCCCCGCCATTCAGATTGATTTTCGGCCCCATAATATCCACGCCATCCGCCTGAATGACAATGAATGAACCGCCCACCTTCAGGCTTATCTGACTGCTGCTCTCCAGTACGATATCGCCATCGACCTTTATCCCCAGCGCCCCGCTCACCTTCCTCGCCAGGTCTCCCTTCACCTCCAGACTGTGCGTCCCCTTCACCAGACTGATATGGTCGCCGGTGGTGGTGTGTTCCTGCTTCCCTTCCACCGTCACCTTACGGTCATTCTTCACATACAGCCCGTCGTCGTGGCTGATGCTCGCCATCCGGTCGTTCGTGACCTTCAGCGTCTGGTCGTTATGTACCGTGATGCTCCGGTCGTTCGCCACCGTAATCGTCTGGTCGTGACCACCTTCCTTTTTCGTGCCCACGTTCACCGTCTGTCCCACTACCACCGTTTCCGTGTGATTGTTGTTCACCGTCGTCGTCCGGTCATGCAGCACTTCCGTCGTCATGTCCTTTTGCGCGTGCATGTACAGCTCTTCCTGACCCGTCGCATCCTCAAACCGCAGCTCAT
>NZ_JBIMRC010000048.1:0-2494 GCF_043945575.1 Enterobacter cloacae complex sp. 2024EL-00214
AAGGTATTGAGGTGATGCGTGCACTACGCAAAGGCCAGGCCTCAGCATTTTATTATGGTGATCCCCTGGGCGAAATGCGCCTGGTAAGCAGAGTTTTTGAAATGTAAGGCCTTTGAATAAGACAAAACGCTGCCTCATCGCTAACTTTGCAACAGTGCCATATTACCAGCCATTTCTTCAGCAAGGCCACAAAGCTCTTTCCTGTCGCTATCAGACAAGTTGTCACTGACAACGGTAAGGAGTTCCTCGGTAACTTTGATAAAACGCTACAGGAAGCCTCGATTAAACACATCTGGACCTATCCGTACACACCGAAAATGAATGCGACCTGTGAGCGATTTAACCGGACACTTAGAGAACAATTTATTGAATTCAATGAATTGTTGCTTTTTGAGGACCTGAATTTGTTTAATCAAAGAATGGCTGAATATCTGGTGCTGTATAACAGCAAAAGGCCACATAAATCACTCGAACTGATGACGCCAGTGGACTATATTTTACGTGAGAGTAAAAATTGCAATATGTGGTGGACCCATACAAGTTCTTGAAATTCTATTCTTGATTGCATATCATCTCAACGAGTTTCGATAAGAAAGGATGCGCATGCGACCGTCTGTTGTGCTTGACATGAAGCGAAGCGCAGTGCGTGAAGCGGTAGGCCGCTTTCGCGCCGCGAACCCGCGCGTCTTCGGCTCGGTGCTGCATGGCACCGACCGGGATGGCAGCGACCTCGACCTGTTGGTCGATGCGCTGCCCGGTGCCACGTTGTTGGACTTGGGCGATTTGGAAGAAGAACTGAAATCGCTGCTCGGCGTTGACGTCGATCTGCTGACTCCCGGCGACCTGCCGCCGAAGTTCCGGGCCAAGGTGCTCGCGGAGGCGCAACCGATATGAGCGAGAACCGCCTGCCCGATTACCTCGACCACATTCAGCAGGCCGCAACCGATGCGCGCAGCTTCGTGGAAGGGATGGCCAAGGACGACTTCTTGGCCGACAAGCGCACCCAGCAGGCCGTCATCATGAGCCTGATCGTCATCGGCGAGGCGGCCACAAAGGTGATGGATGGCTACGTCGAGTTCACCCAGGCGCATGCCGACGTGCCGTGGCGCAGCATGCGCAATATGCGTAATCGCATGGCTCACGGCTATTTCGACATCAACCTCGATGTGGTGTGGGAGACGGTACAGGAATGGCTGCCGGCGTTGCTCCAGCAATTGCCCGCCGTGCGTCAGGATGCCGACGATGAAGACCGTAACGACAACTGTGAAAGAGGGATCTCCGATGACTGTTGAATCGAGAATATTTTCTGTAGCCGAGTATGTTCAGCCGTCCGAAGGCGAGCCTATTCGTTCCGTTGTGCTTGAAACCCGAGACTCAATTATCGTGGTTTGGCATGTCCATCCCGGGCAGGAAATTGCGGCTCACATTCATCCTCACGGCCAAGACACGTGGACTGTTTTGTCGGGAATGGCTGATTACTTTCAGGGCAATGGGATTGTTCGTGCCCTCAGGGAAGGTGAGATAGCCGTGGCAAGACCGGGCCAAGTGCACGGGGCGCGAAATACAGGTACCGAGCCATTTGTGTTAGTCTCGGTTGTGGCATCAGCCAATGCCGGTTTCGTATTGGCTGAGCGATAGAGTCCAATCTCTGGAGTTGGTCCAATGAGCGGTCGGGGAGATAGGTAACAGACATGCAGCGGACACGGCTGCTAAACCAGGTCGCAAACCTCCTTGCGTCGCAGCGTGCCGCAAGCGACGCGATCAATCGAATGGGGTCGGCATGAGACTGAACACCATCCAGTTCCCGACCGCGTAGCCGCCTGTCCTGCCGATCAGGTCTTGACCATCGACGCCTGGGATCAGTCCTGAATGTTCTTGGAGACCACTACGTTATGAGCCGCAGCCGCCGCAAAACACCCATCGTCGGGCACACGACCTGCGGCAGCGAGCGCGAGGACAAGAAGCTCTGGCATCAGCGCTGGCGCACCCGTGAGCGCACGGCGCTGACCAGCGCGTCGCCCGAAGCCCTGAGCGCCCATCTGCCCCTGCTGGAAAACCAGGCCAGCAGCGTCTGGTCGATGGGCAAGGATGGCCGCTCCTACTGGCCCGTCAAGCGCCAGGCCGCCACGGCGGATCGCATCGCCAATCACAAGGGACGCAACCCGCAAGAACGCGCCTCCCTGAAAAAGCGCCTGCTTACACTGTGATTCCTTCAAAATATCTCAACGAAATTTCCCGACACCTGTTTGGGGTCGTCTCAGAAAACGGAATCTATGGTCACTCCCGTTTTTGCAACACCGATTTTGACGACAAGTTGGCTTGCTTGAATCTATCCGGCGTCTGAATGGGATTTTATTCCCGCGCCTTGATGAGTTCCGCGCCTGATGAACCTCCAGAAAATATACGGCTTCAATGAGCCTTTCCGTTTTACAGGTTCCTCAACAGGCCGGTGGGCCGTTAGTATCATCAATATCAGTATTCGCAAAACCAGATC
>NZ_JBIMRC010000049.1:0-2388 GCF_043945575.1 Enterobacter cloacae complex sp. 2024EL-00214
CCTGGGGAGTACGGCCGCAAGGTTAAAACTCAAATGAATTGACGGGGGCCCGCACAAGCGGTGGAGCATGTGGTTTAATTCGATGCAACGCGAAGAACCTTACCTACTCTTGACATCCAGAGAACTTTCCAGAGATGGATTGGTGCCTTCGGGAACTCTGAGACAGGTGCTGCATGGCTGTCGTCAGCTCGTGTTGTGAAATGTTGGGTTAAGTCCCGCAACGAGCGCAACCCTTATCCTTTGTTGCCAGCGGTCCGGCCGGGAACTCAAAGGAGACTGCCAGTGATAAACTGGAGGAAGGTGGGGATGACGTCAAGTCATCATGGCCCTTACGAGTAGGGCTACACACGTGCTACAATGGCGCATACAAAGAGAAGCGACCTCGCGAGAGCAAGCGGACCTCATAAAGTGCGTCGTAGTCCGGATTGGAGTCTGCAACTCGACTCCATGAAGTCGGAATCGCTAGTAATCGTAGATCAGAATGCTACGGTGAATACGTTCCCGGGCCTTGTACACACCGCCCGTCACACCATGGGAGTGGGTTGCAAAAGAAGTAGGTAGCTTAACCTTCGGGAGGGCGCTTACCACTTTGTGATTCATGACTGGGGTGAAGTCGTAACAAGGTAACCGTAGGGGAACCTGCGGTTGGATCACCTCCTTACCTTAAAGAACCTGCCTTTGTAGTGCTCACACAGATTGTCTGATGAAATACAGCAGTAAAAATCTCTGCAGGCTTGTAGCTCAGGTGGTTAGAGCGCACCCCTGATAAGGGTGAGGTCGGTGGTTCAAGTCCACTCAGGCCTACCAAATTTTTGCTGATGCTGCGTTGCGGCGACACTCACATACTTAAGTATGCTTCGTGTCACCACGCCTTGCTTCAACAAAAATTACCGGTACAGAGATTGGCAAAACGATGGGGCTATAGCTCAGCTGGGAGAGCGCCTGCTTTGCACGCAGGAGGTCTGCGGTTCGATCCCGCATAGCTCCACCATCTTTTACTGCGAACACAAGAAAACTTCAGAGTGAACCTGAAAAGGTGCACTGCGAAGTTTTGCTCTTTAAAAATCTGGATCAAGCTGAAAATTGAAACGACACATCTTAAATGGTGTGTTCGAGTCTCTCAAATTTTCGCAAGTCGGTGATGAATCGAAAGAAACATCTTCGGGTTGTGAGGTTAAGCGACTAAGCGTACACGGTGGATGCCCTGGCAGTCAGAGGCGATGAAGGACGTGCTAATCTGCGAAAAGCGCCGGCGAGGTGATATGAACCTTTGACCCGGCGATGTCCGAATGGGGAAACCCAGTGTGATTCGTCACACTATCGTTAACTGAATACATAGGTTAACGAGGCGAACCGGGGGAACTGAAACATCTAAGTACCCCGAGGAAAAGAAATCAACCGAGATTCCCCCAGTAGCGGCGAGCGAACGGGGAGCAGCCCAGAGTCTGAATCAGCTTGTGTGTTAGTGGAACGGTCTGGAAAGTCCGGCGATACAGGGTGACAGCCCCGTACACGAAAATGCACAGGTTGTGAACTCGAAGAGTAGGGCGGGACACGTGGTATCCTGTCTGAATATGGGGGGACCATCCTCCAAGGCTAAATACTCCTGACTGACCGATAGTGAACCAGTACCGTGAGGGAAAGGCGAAAAGAACCCCGGCGAGGGGAGTGAAAAAGAACCTGAAACCGTGTACGTACAAGCAGTGGGAGCACCTTCGTGGTGTGACTGCGTACCTTTTGTATAATGGGTCAGCGACTTATATTCTGTAGCAAGGTTAACCGTATAGGGGAGCCGAAGGGAAACCGAGTCTTAACTGGGCGTTAAGTTGCAGGGTATAGACCCGAAACCCGGTGATCTAGCCATGGGCAGGTTGAAGGTTGGGTAACACTAACTGGAGGACCGAACCGACTAATGTTGAAAAATTAGCGGATGACTTGTGGCTGGGGGTGAAAGGCCAATCAAACCGGGAGATAGCTGGTTCTCCCCGAAAGCTATTTAGGTAGCGCCTCGTGAACTCATCTTCGGGGGTAGAGCACTGTTTCGGCTAGGGGGCCATCCCGGCTTACCAACCCGATGCAAACTACGAATACCGAAGAATGTTATCACGGGAGACACACGGCGGGTGCTAACGTCCGTCGTGAAGAGGGAAACAACCCAGACCGCCAGCTAAGGTCCCAAAGTCATGGTTAAGTGGGAAACGATGTGGGAAGGCACAGACAGCCAGGATGTTGGCTTAGAAGCAGCCATCATTTAAAGAAAGCGTAATAGCTCACTGGTCGAGTCGGCCTGCGCGGAAGATGTAACGGGGCTAAACCATGCACCGAAGCTGCGGCAGCGACGCTTATGCGTTGTTGGGTAGGGGAGCGTTCTGTAAGCCGTTGAAGGTG
>NZ_JBIMRC010000004.1:0-297794 GCF_043945575.1 Enterobacter cloacae complex sp. 2024EL-00214
AATTTGCCTGGCGGCTTTAGCGCGGTGGTCCCACCTGACCCCATGCCGAACTCAGAAGTGAAACGCCGTAGCGCCGATGGTAGTGTGGGGTCTCCCCATGTGAGAGTAGGGAACTGCCAGGCATCAAATTTAGCGTGCTGATATGGCTCAGTTGGTAGAGCGCACCCTTGGTAAGGGTGAGGTCCCCAGTTCGACTCTGGGTATCAGCACCACTTTATACTTAGGTTAAAGTTCGGCAAGAAGTAAAAGAATTTGTCTGGCGGCTTTAGCGCGGTGGTCCCACCTGACCCCATGCCGAACTCAGAAGTGAAACGCCGTAGCGCCGATGGTAGTGTGGGGTCTCCCCATGTGAGAGTAGGGAACTGCCAGACATCAAACAAGTGAAAAGGCCATCCGTAAGGATGGCCTTTTTGCGTTATATTTTCCGTAAACCAGTCAACCCGGTAAGCGTAGCGTCACCGGACAGATCAAACGGTTAGTGAATCACCTGTGACAAAAATGCCCGGGTACGTTCGGACTTCGGATGCGCAAAGAATTCATCCGGTGGTGCCTGCTCAACAATCTCTCCACGATCCATAAAGATCACCCGGTCGGCCACAGTTCTGGCAAACCCCATTTCATGTGTTACGCACAACATGGTCATCCCGGATTGGGCCAACCCAATCATGGTATCCAGCACCTCTTTCACCATTTCTGGATCCAGCGCGGATGTTGGCTCATCGAACAGCATAATTTTGGGTTTCATGCACAGTGAACGGGCGATAGCCACACGCTGTTGTTGACCACCTGATATCTGCCCAGGGAATTTATTGGCGTGCTCTGCAATACGCACGCGTTCCAGATAGTGCATCGCCAGCGCCTCGGCTTCCTTTTTCGGCATCTTTTGCACCCAAATCGGTGCCAGCGTGCAGTTCTGCAAAACGGTCAGGTGGGGGAACAGATTAAAGTGCTGAAACACCATCCCCACTTCCTGACGCACGCGTTCGATGTTGCGGATGTCTTCATTCAGCTCAATGCCATCAACAACAATGCGACCCTGCTGATGTTCCTCAAGGTGGTTAATACAGCGAATGGTCGTTGATTTCCCTGAACCTGAAGGGCCGCAAAGTACGATTCGTTCACCCTGCTTTACCTTAAGATTAATGTCTTTCAGGACGTGAAACTGTCCGTACCATTTATTGACGTTTTCCAGCGTAATCATCGCGTCGGCGGGTGTCATAGTAATCTGGCTCATAATTTCCTCAGTGCGGTGTACGCCCGGTGTTAAAGCGCTTTTCCAGATGCTGGCTATAGCGCGACATGCTAAAACAGAAGATCCAGTAGATCAGAGCAGCAAAGACATATCCCTCGGTGGACATGCCCAGCCAGACAGGGTCAACGGTGGCTTGTTGCACACTGCTGAAGAGATCGAAAAGTCCGATGATGATCACCAGACTGGTATCTTTAAAGAGCGCAATGATTGTGTTGACCAGACCAGGAATAACCAGCTTGAGTGCCTGCGGGAGTATCACCAGCCCCTGCGTTTTCCAGTAACCCAATGCCAGTGATTCCGCTGCTTCGTACTGACCCTTAGGTAATGCCTGCAGACCACCGCGTACTACCTCAGCAACATAGGCCGACTGGAACAGAATTACCCCGACGAGGGCCCGGATCAGTTTGTCGATCGTCGTGCCTTCTGCCATAAACAACGGCAACATCACCGAAGACATAAACAGAACGGTGATAAGCGGCACACCACGCCAGAACTCAATGAAAATGACGGAGAGCACACGTACGACCGGCATTTTTGAACGCCGTCCAAGTGCGAGTAAAATTCCCCACGGCAGTGCGCCGGCTATCCCGACGGAGGCGATGATCAACGTTAGCGTCAGGCCGCCCCACTGGCGAGTTTCAACACGATCCAGCCCCAGAACGCTGCCATACAACAGCACCCATACAATAATGGGATAGGCAACTGCCCAGCAGGCAATGTAGCGGCCACGGTGAGGCAGTTTTTTCCAGAACATCACGGCGATAGAGAGCAAACCGATAACAAGCGCCAGGTTAATCCGCCAGCGTTGTTCGTGCGGGTACAATCCATACATGAACTGGCCAAAACGCTCGTGGATAAATACCCAGCATGCGCCTGCTTTCGTGCAGTCAGCGCGAGTTGAACCCACCCAGTTCGCCTGCAAAAAGACCCAGTTCAGCAATGGTGGGATTAATTCCCACATGAGCCACAGGCAGACAACTGTCAGCAGGCTATTGCTCCAACTGGAAAACAGGTTCTTACGTGCCCAGAGAATAACGCGCCCACCTGTCGAGCGGGCAGGACGCGAGGAGTGCGACAATATTGCTTTAGTCATCAGAATTCCTTAGCGCTCAACCAGGGCGATACGGCGGTTATAAAGGTTCATCAGCAACGAGATCGCCAGGCTGATGATCAGATAGACAGACATGGTAATGGCGATGGTTTCAATGGCTTGCCCGGTCTGGTTAAGTACGGTTCCGGCGAACAGTGACACCATATCGGGGTAGCCAATGGCTGCTGCCAGGGACGAGTTTTTGACAATATTGAGGTACTGGCTGGTCAGTGGCGGGATGATGACCCGTAAAGCCTGCGGAATAATGACCTGACGAAGCGTCACCGTATTCGGTAATCCCAGAGAGCGTGCAGCTTCATGCTGCCCATATGGCACGGCCTGGATCCCCGCGCGAATGATTTCAGCAATAAATGCAGAGGTATAAATCGAAAGCGCCAGCGTCAGGGATGCCAGTTCAGGGATTAATACCATCCCACCCTGGAAGTTAAAACCACGAAGATGCGGAATATCCCAGTGCAACGCGGCACCAAACAGCCAGTGTGTCAGTAACGGCAGACCGATGATAAGGGCAACCGCAGTTGGCCATGTCTTACGAAGCTGACCCGTTTTGATTTGGTGTTTACGGTTATAGCGGAATAGCCCTGCAGAGATCACAAGAGCAAGCACAATGGCGGCGATAAAAGCATACAACCCTTCCGCAACCTGTGGTGAGGGAATGTAAAGTCCACGGTTACTCAGGAAAAGCAGGCCGAATGCATCGACAGCCTGGCGTGGACCTGGAAGGTTACGCAGTACGGCGAAATACCAGAAAAAGATCTGCAACAGTGGCGGGATATTGCGAAACGTCTCAATATAAATTGTCGACAGTTTTCGCAGCAGCCAGTTTTCTGACAATCTGGCCAGGCCAATAAAGAATCCCAGTATGGAGGCGAAAACAATACAGAGTGCTGAAACCAGCAGCGTATTCAGTAAGCCGACCACAAACACGCGTCCGTACGTATCTCCTTCCTGATAATCAATAAGATGCTGAACAATACCAAAACCCGCGCTGCGATCCAGAAATGCAAAGCCGGAGGTGATACCGCGATTATTCAGGTTGGTAACCGTGTTATGAATTAAATAAACGACGATGACCACAACCGCGATGATAGCAATAATCTGGAATAGCCAGGCGCGGACCGCGGGATGAGAAAAGGATAACGATCCTTTTACGATTGGGCGGTGATGGGACATAAAGAAACCTCGGTAACCATGACTCTGGACTGGGCACTGCGTGCGCAGTGCCCGTTACAGCAAATGCTTAACGAACTGGCGGTGCGTACTGAATGCCGCCGTTATTCCAGAGATTGTTCTGGCCACGTTTGATCTTCAGCGGGCTTTCCGATCCCACATTGCGTTCAAAGATCTCAGAGTAGTTACCAACCTGTTTGATGATGTTGTAGGCCCACTTGTTATCCAGCTTCAGGTCTTTGCCGAAATCACCCTCTTTACCCAGCAAATGTGCCATATCCGGGTTGGAAGGGTTGGCTGCTTTTTCATCAATGTTCTTCGAGTTGATGCCCATCTCTTCTGCGTTCAGCATGGCGAACAATGTCCAGCGAACGATAGAGAACCAGTCTTCATCGCCACGGCGGACAACCGGCCCAAGAGGCTCTTTGGAGATAACTTCAGGCAGGACAATCCACTCCGCAGGGTTGCTGAGCTTAATACGCAAGGCATACAGCTGCGACTGATCGGATGCCAGCGTATCGCAACGACCGGACTCCAGTGCTTTGGCTGATTCGTCAGAACGATCGAAGGTCACTGGGGTGTACTTCATGTTATTCGCTTTGAAATAATCAGCGACATTAAGCTCGGTATCGGTACCAGCCTGAATACAAACGGTCGCACCGTCCAGTTCTTTGGCGCTTTTCAGGCCCGCTTTATTATGGGTAAGGAAACCAATGCCGTCGTAATAGGTGACCCCGGTAAATGACATTCCCATTCCCGCGTCACGGGAGGAAGTCCAGGTGGTATTACGGGAGAGCATATCAACTTCGCCAGACTGAAGCGCCGTGAAACGTTCTTTCGCCGTCAGCGGGGTATATTTGACTTTGCTGTCATCGCCGAAAACGGCAGCGGCTACGCCACGGCAGACATCAACATCAATACCCGTAAATTTGCCGTTCGCATCGGCATAAGAGAAGCCAGGCAAACCGTCACTGATACCGCATTGTACAAACCCTTTCTTTTTCACGGCGTCCAGTGTCGTACCCGCATGGGCCTGACCCGCTACAGCAAACAACACGCCCGCGGCGGCCAGGCTGGCTATCATCGTCTTTTTCATAATGCATCCTGTGTGGCGAAATTTATCGTTATAGAGGCGTTTTAAACGCTTTGACCTGTCTGTGGCATTGGCCAACGTTTATAAAGCAAACGTAATGCCAGGTTTTGCGCTCAACAAAATAAGAGACAAGTGAACGCATAATGCTGAGTGTAGACAGGGTTAAATAAATCGAATGCCCCGAAACGGTGCGAAATTACAACCTGCGCCACAAATCAGAGCAAAAGTTTGATTATCTGTTAGCTAAAAACATCAGGTAGTTGCTGGCGTGAATATTGGCAGGGTATTAAATGTAATTAATATGTGAAAATCATCACGATGGAATATGAAATTTAAATAGATACACAAAAAAGATGTGACTGGCTTCAGGCTAAAATTAATCTGTAGAGAAATGGTGGGGCTATTTTTTTACTTATCTGAAAATGCTGCACTATTTAAAAGCAAAAAGCGCGGACAGAGCCGCGCTTTCAAAGAGTGATGCCCCTGGGGGTTATTTAGTCAGGGCAACGATACCCAGCGTCAAACCAGCCACTGCAGCAGCACCACCAGCGATAGCACCCGCGGTTTCCCAGTTATCCTGGGTCGTACCCTTCATACAGGTATTGGTATGAACCAGTCGGCCCTGATCGTCGTATACCGGCACACATGGTGAGTCGTGCGCGCACCCAGCAAGCAGCGCAGCGAGTAGTGCAACGGAAATGAATCTTTTCATGATGTTACCTCAGTATTATTTCTCATCCGCTATAAAGCCAGGAGGGCTATTAACGAACTGGAGGCTATTTTACCACTGTGATAAGCCCACGTTGCATGGGGAATAATCTCAAATTATGTTGATTGTAAAAATCGTGGAGAAAGGTGACATACCCGGATGGATTAATGGCGAAAGTAGGGTGTTGTAAGGGGGGCATTTTTACTTAATGCAAATAACGCTGTGATTATAAGACACCTAATTCACTGTTTCAGTTAAAAATAAAAAAGGCACCGGGGGTGCCTTTCAGGTATTCATTAATCTTTATGGCCTGTAAACCGTCGCCGGACAACAACGAAGAAAACAGGTACGAAGAAGATAGCCAGGAGCGTTGCAGAAAGCATGCCTCCCATGACCCCTGTCCCGACGGCATTTTGTGCGCCACTCCCGGCTCCACGGCTAATCACCAGTGGCAAAACGCCAAGAATAAAGGCAAGCGAAGTCATCAGGATAGGGCGAAGACGCATCCTTGAGGCTTCCAGCGTTGCCTCAATAATGCCTTTACCCTCTTTCTCCATCAGGTCTTTGGCAAACTCAACGATCAAAATGGCATTTTTGGCCGATAAGCCAATCGTTGTCAGGAGGCCAACCTGGAAGTAAACGTCATTGTTCAACCCGCGCAGAGACGCCGCCAGAAGCGCACCAATGACCCCCAGCGGTACAACCAGCATGACGGAGAAAGGAATGGACCAGCTTTCATAAAGGGCAGCCAGGCACAGGAACACCACAATCAGTGATATGGCGTACAGCGCAGGTGCCTGGTTACCTGAAAGCCGTTCCTGATATGACATTCCCGTCCAGTCATAGCCGATACCGGAAGGCAGTTTCGCTGCGAGGCTCTCCATCATGACCATCGCTTCACCGGTACTTTTACCCGGTGCGGATTCGCCGAGGATCTCCATAGACGGCATCCCGTTGTAGCGTTCCAGACGAGGTGAGCCGTACACCCAGTGAGAACTGCTAAAGGCGGAGAAAGGTACCATCTCGCCATTTGCGCTGCGCACATAGAGGTTGTTGATATCCCCTGGCAGCATGCGGAAATGAGCATCGGCCTGCACGTAAACTTTCTTCACGCGTCCATGATCGATAAAGTCATTTACATAGGTTCCCCCTAAGGCCGTCGAGATCGTCTGATTGACGTCAGAGAGACTGACGCCCAGCGCCTGTGCTTTCTCTTGATCGACATCCAGCTTGAACTGAGGGGTATCTTCCAGTCCGTTAGGACGTACGCGTACCAGCAGGTCTGGGTGCTCTTTAACCATGCCAAGCAGCTTATTACGTGCCTGAGTTAGCTGTGTATGGCCCAGGTTTGCCTGATCAATCAGCTCAAAGTCGAAGCCCGTTGCGGTACCAAGCTCGATGATTGCTGGCAGGTTAAATGGAAATACGAGGCCATCTTTTATCTGACTGAATGCTTTCGTTGCACGGCTAACGATCGCTTCAACGCTATTTTCCGCACCAGGCCGATCTTCCCAGGGTTTCAGGCTCACAAAGGCGATACCGGAGTTCTGACCCTGGCCGCTAAAGCTAAAACCGTTAACGGTAAAGACGGATTCAACATTGGCCTTCTCTTTGTTCAGGTAATAATCATTAACCTGATCGAGCACTTGCTGAGTTCGCGTTTGTGTCGCGCCAGCGGGGAGCTGAACCATCGTCATAAACACCCCCTGATCCTCTTCAGGCAGGAATGAGGTGGGTAAGCGCAGGAACAGTACCGCCATGCCGCCAACGATGATCACATACACCACCAGATAGCGCCCGGTCTTACGTAAAATACCGCTCACGCTGTTGCTGTAATGTTCCACACTCTTATCAAAGAGCGCATTGAACCAGCCAAAGAAGCCACCTTTCTTCTCGTGATGTTCACTGGAGACGGGTTTAAGTAATGTTGCACATAGCGCTGGCGTTAAGATCAGCGCGACCAGCACGGACAGCGCCATTGCCGAAACGATCGTTAACGAGAACTGACGATAGATGGCCCCCGTCGATCCGCCAAAAAAGGCCATTGGAATAAAGACTGCCGAGAGCACCATTGCAATGCCCACCAGTGCGCCCTGGATCTGCTCCATCGACTTCTGCGTTGCCTCTTTTGGCGGCAGCTTGTCCTCAACCATGACACGTTCGACGTTCTCGACCACCACAATGGCGTCATCGACCAACAGACCTATCGCCAGCACCATCCCAAACATCGTCAGGGTGTTGATGGAGAACCCGAACGCCGCCAGAACCGCGAAGGTACCCAGCAGGACGACCGGAACCGCGATCGTGGGGATGAGCGTCGCCCGCAGGTTTTGCAGGAACAGGTACATGACCAGGAAGACGAGAATAATCGCCTCAAACAGTGTCTTCACCACTTCATGGATAGAGATTTTCACAAAAGGCGTGGTGTCATACGGGTAGACCACCTTTAGCCCTTGCGGGAAGAACTGTTGCAGTTGTGCCAGTTTGCTTTTGATGGCTGCAGCTGTATCCAGCGCGTTTGCACCGGTTGCGAGCTTAATCCCCAGACCGGTTGCCGCCTGTCCGTTGATCCTGGTGACCATATTGTAGTTTTCGCCACCCAGTTCAATGCGCGCCACATCCTTCAGATGAACCATAGAACCGTCCTGGTTCACCTTCAGCGTCACGCGGCCAAACTCTTCCGGTGATTTAAGGCGGGTTTGCGCAATGATGGAGGCGTTCAGTTGCTGGCCCGGAACAGACGGGGTTCCGCCTAACTGGCCCGCTGCAATCTGGTCATTCTGTGTTTTCAACTGGTTGATAACATCCAGCGGCGTCAGCTGGTATTTATTCATCGCATTGCTGTCGAGCCAGATGCGCATCGCGTACTGGGCACCAAACAGCTGAACATCACCTACCCCCGTGGTTCGACTAATCGCATCTTTGACGTTAGAAGCGACATAGTCAGAGATATCATCCTGGGTGAGATTTTTATTGTCTGAAACAAAGCCAGCAACCAGCAGGAAGCTGCTACTGGACTTCTCGACGCCAATCCCTTGTTGCTGTACGTCTTGCGGCAGCAACGGCATGGCGAGCTGAAGTTTGTTCTGAACCTGAACCTGCGCAATGTCCGGGTCTGTTCCTGACTCGAAGGTTAGCGTGATAGTGACGCTACCTGCGGAATCGCTGGTGGAGGACATGTACATCAGGTTATCGATACCGTTCATGTTCTGTTCGATAACCTGGGTCACGGTATCCTGCACCGTCTGGGCGTCAGCACCCGGGTAGGTTGCTGTTATGGCAACGGCGGGTGGTGCAATGGTTGGATACTGTGCAACAGGAAGTTTGAGAATAGCCAGCCCGCCCGCAATCATCAGAATGATGGCGAGTACCCAGGCGAAAACCGGCCTTTGTATAAAGAAATTAGCCATGTTGTCGTCCCTTAACTGGCAGGATTATCAGCGGTGTCGGGTGTGGCGACGACGGTGGTGCCTGGTCTGGCTTTTTGTAAGCCGCTGACAATAACACGATCACCGTTTTTCAGCCCTTCCGTCACCAGCCAGCGATCGCCAATCGCCTGTGGGGCAACGACCGTACGTGACTCAACCTGGTTTTTATCGTTAACAACCAGTACGGTTGCGTCACCACGTGGTGTACGTGTCACCCCTTGCTGTGGAATCAGAATGGCATCCGGCTGCGTACCTTCATCAATGCGCGCGCGGACAAACATGCCCGGTAACAGCAGGTGTTGAGGATTTGGGAAAATGGCGCGCAGGGTAATCGAGCCGGTACTTTCATCGACCGTGACATCTGAGAACTGCAGCGTACCTTTCAGCGGATAAGGTTGACCGTTTTCCATCAGCAATTCGACGCTGCTGGTGGTATCCCCTTTTTGCAGGCTCGTCTGCTTGAGTCGCATAAAATCATTGCTGGACTGTGTGACGTCGACATAAATCGGATCAAGCTGTTGTACCGTTGCCAGTGCGGTCGCCTGCCCGTTGGTGACGAGCGCCCCCTCAGTCACGCTGGATTTACCGATACGGCCATTGATAGGGGACGTGACTTTGGTATAGGCAAGATTGATACGCGCACTTTCGACGCCTGCCTGTGCGGCCACAACGCTGGCATCAGCTTGTTGAGCCGTCGCCACCGCCTGGTCGTACTCCTGTTTACTCACGTACTGCGTGCCGACCAGCGGGAGATAACGTTTCACCGTCAGGTGGGCAATATTCGCTGCCGCCTGTGCTTTTACCAGCTCCCCTTTGGCGTTGTCATACGCCGCCTGATACGTTGCGGGATCAATCTGATAAAGCGAGTCGCCCGCTTGCACATCGCTACCTTCCGTAAAGTTGCGACGCAGGATGATGCCGTTAACCTGGGGACGAACCTCCGCGACGCGGAAAGCGTCCGTTCTGCCAGGAAGTTCAGTTGTCACTGCCAGTGGTGCGCTTTTCACAATATGAACGCTGACCTGAGGCGCTTGCGGATGTTGTGGCTGGTTTTCCTGCCCATCACATCCGGTGAGCAGTGCGGCGCAGACAATAAAACCGGATAAAGGTAAGAGTCTGAAGTGATTCGTCATTACTGTTCCTTTAAATACCCATTAACCGATATTCGTTCGTGGATCGGCGATCGGGGCAGGGGAGACAAAACAAAATGTAGCTGTATATAATAATGAGGGTATTTAGTGTTTTTTAATTTATAAGTGCGAATAAATGGGCGGCGATACAAAAATCAGAATCGGACCCGGTAAATTCAACAGTATGTTTCTGATAAGTTTATCGGATAAATGAGATTTTAAGAGTTTAATGCATCTGCATTGTGAATTTAATTGTCTTTATACATTCATATAAATTATAAATTCATTGAATTGACTTTTTTTGTGCAAAACTAAAATGAATTTTAGGGAATACTTTTGCTTACAAAACCCAGCCTGTATTTTCAAACAATGCATCAACCATGTGAGTAATGAGTAGAGGTCTATGGCACGTAAAAAGAAAGAAGAGGCTCAAAAAACCCGACAGCAACTGCTTGAAGCGGCTATCACGCAGTTTGCCACGCGTGGTGTAGCCAACACGACGCTGACGGATATCGCTGATGCTGCAAAGGTTACACGCGGGGCGGTTTACTGGCATTTCACCAGCAAATCAGAAATATTTAATGCTATCTGGGAGCAGCAATTACCGTTTCGTGAAATTATTCACGACCGGTTATCTCTTTCCGAAAATGATGATCCGTTGTTAGTCATTCGTGAAAAATTCATCACTGCATTGCAATATATTGCGCACGAACCCCGCCAGTGTGCACTTTTACAGATCCTGTATCATAAATGTGAATTTAATAGCGATATGATTTCAGAGTGTGAAATCAGAAGACGTATTGGCTTTAACTATGAATCTCTGCGTGTTTCGCTGGAAAAATGCATTTCGCAGAAACTCATTTCACCACAGGTGAATGTTGAACTGACGTTGATCGTTTTTCATGGTTTTTTTAGCGGAATAATTAAAAACTGGTTAATGAATAAAGACAGTTTTAATCTTTATCAACAAGCTCCTGCGCTGGTTGATAACATTCTGGCGACACTGCATGTTACGCGAGTACCGCCCTATGATGATATTTACGGTTCAGCGTCAGGTAACATTTCTCCGTGCTCGCAAAGTGCTTCAATATCCAGCGCACTAACCGGTTTACCTAACAGATAGCCCTGAAGGGTGTTACAACCCAGCTCCGTCAAAAACGTTTGCTGCTCTTCAGTTTCCACACCTTCAGCCACGACTTTCAGGTTCAGCGTTTTTGCCAGAGCGACTATTGCCGAAACAATTGTCGCATCATCGCTTTCGCCACTTAACTCTTTCACAAAAGCACGATCGATTTTCAACTCACAGGCAGGTAAGCGTTTGAGATACAACAGGCTCGAATACCCTGTACCAAAGTCATCAATCGACGCTTTCACGCCCGCATCTGTTAGCTCTGTCAGCACCCGAACGCTCTCCTCCGGGTTGCTCATTGCCGTTGTTTCAGTGACTTCAAGGATCAGCATTTCCGGCGGCACGTTGTGACGCGCCAGGCAGCCGAGAACCGTCTTAACCAGCGAAGGTTGTTCAAACTGCAGTGTCGACAGATTCACGGCCATCGACCAGCTCTGATGCCCCTGAAGGTGCCATTCACGCAGCTGACGACAAGCTTCGTTGATCACCCAGTTGCCAATAGGAATGATCAGGCCTGTTTTTTCTGCCAGCGGCAGGAACAGCTCTGGCGTCAGTAACCCCTGCTTTGGGTGTTGCCAGCGCAGCAGCGCCTCAAAACCGAGGATTGGTCCTGCCGGGGCATGGAATTTGGGCTGGTAGAGCAGGCGTAACTCAGCACGCTCGACGGCCAGCCACAGATCGTTCATCAGCTGGAGATGGGACTGCGCCAGGGTGTTCATGGAGGGCTGGAAAAAGTGATAACCGTTACGGCCCATATGCTTCGTGTGGTACATCGCCGCATCCGCGTTAAACATCAGTTCACGATCGGTTTTGCCGTCGTGAGGGTAAAGTGCAATACCAATGCTGAGGGTTACAACCAGTTCATAAGGATCCAGATTAAACGGGTTATCAATGGCACGAACCAGTGAACTTGCCAGAGACGCCGCATCATCCGGGCCTTCCGCCTCGGTCAGCAGGACAAACTCATCCCCCCCGATACGTGCCAGAGTGAACTGGCCTTTCAGGGGGAGCAGCAAACGCTGCGTAACGGCGACCAGCAGCTTATCGCCGACATCATGGCCATAGGCATCATTGATGGCTTTGAAACCGTCGAGATCCATGAACATCAAGGCAAAATGTATCCCTTCGCGGTCCGCTTTGCTGATGGCCTGATCGAGACGGTCTTCCAGCAGGATGCGATTAGGCAGACGCGTCAGCGTGTCGTGCAGCGCCAACTGGGCCAGTTCCCGGTTAGCTTCTGCAAGAGAAGAGGCCAGCAAAGAGGTGCGCGCCTGAAGGCGGGCGTCCAGCATGGATACGAGTAATGTGATCCCCAGAATGGAGAGCGCAACCACGCTCACCAGAACCGCCAGCCAGCTGCCGTTAATCCCGTGGTGGTGTGCCATCGTCGACATCGGAAACTGTGCGGCTTTCATACCGGCATAGTGCATACCGGCGATGGCAATCCCCATCGTGATGGCGGCCCCCAGGCGCATCAGGGCAACCTGTGCGGCTTCGTGACGCAGGCGGAAGGTCAGCCACAATGCGGCGAGTGAAGCGGCAAGCGCGATGACAACCGAAATGGCCACCCATGTTTTATCCCAGATAATACCGGGAGTGATCTCCAGCGCTGCCATGCCGGTGTAATGCATGGCGACAATACCTGCGCCCATCGCTAGCGCGCCGGGCAACAGGCGGCGCAAACGTAACTTCTCGCAACTGACGAGCCACAGCGCAAACATTGACGAGCCAATGGCGATGACCATCGAGAGCACCGTCAACGTGGCGTTGTAACTCATGCTCATGGAGAGATCCATCGCCAGCATGCCAATAAAGTGCATAGCCCATACGCCAATGCCCATTGCAATACCGCCACCGGCCAGCCAGATACGGGCTGCGGCACCCTGGCTTCCGGCGACGCGCGCGGCCATATTTAGCGCGGTATAGGCAGCAAGGATAGCGACAACAAAGGAGGTGAAGACGAGGAATTGGTTGTATTGGCTAACCAGCATGGTCTGTTCTACTCGTTGAGAGGCGTTACGCTAGAGTGGTTCGGAAGGGCTGAGACATTATCACCGTCAGATAACGACTAAAAGTGATTTAAAGCCCTTAATTTTATGTGTGATAACAAAGTTATAGGTGATGTCAGGAGGTTAGTCGAGCTCAGAACAGTTGACGAGTTTGAGTGGATTCACGGAATTCATATTACGACACTTATCGGTTTCGGTGCTCATCAGTTCAATCCATTGCATCAGCAACGCATCGAAAATGAAAACGGAGATAGCAAAGACCACGAGCCACCAGTATTTACGAATCATTGTGTCATTCCGGGAGAAGAGAACCTGTAAGGTGGTGGAAATATACACGAAACGCGGCGGTTTAAAAGCGAGAAAAGAGAAGGTTTACAAAGCGTTGACGGTCGTGAATGCGGGCAATAAAAAAGGCGCTTCCCCATGCCGAAGAGCGCCTTTTTAAACAAGCAATTAGCTAATCGAAATTAGTTCATGCCGTATTTTTTCAGTTTCTTACGCAGAGTACCACGGTTGATACCCATCATCAGCGCAGCGCGGGTTTGGTTACCGCGGGTGTATTGCATCACCATGTCCAACAGTGGCTGTTCAACTTCAGCCAGTACCAGCTCATACAGGTCATTAACATCCTGACCATTCAGTTGAGCAAAATAGTTCTTCAGTGCCTGTTTAACCGAGTCACGCAGGGGCTTTTGAGTTACCTGATCCTGAGAGTTAACGGTGGAAACGGTCAGTACGTCAGAATTTACGCGTTGTTCGAACATAGTTCTGTCAGCTCTTTATTTCATTACGCAAGATTTTCGAAGTATGCCTCCAACGCCTCCAGCTGTTCGCTGGCATCCTCTATGGCGTTGAATGTGCGCCGAAACTGGTCATCTGGAGCGTGCTCCTGGAGATACCAGGAGACGTGTTTACGCGCAATTCGGTACCCTTTTGCCTGACCATAAAAGTCATGCAATTCCCGAACATGCGAACAAAGCAAGCGCTTAACCTCTGCCAGCGGCAGTGGAGCAAGCAGCTCCCCAGTGTCCAGATAATGCTGGATTTCCCGAAAGATCCAGGGTCTTCCCTGAGCGGCACGTCCTATCATCAGAGCATCAGCTCCCGTATAGTCGAGCACAGCTCTGGCTTTAAGCGGGTCAGTAATGTCACCATTCGCGATAATCGGAATGGAAACTTTCTGCTTAACTGCCCGAATGCTGTCGTATTCAGCGTCACCATTGAACAAACAGGCGCGGGTGCGTCCATGAATGGTCAGGGCCTGAATGCCACAGTCTTCGGCCAGTTGGGCAATCTCTACACAGTTACGGTGTTCCGGCGACCAACCCGTGCGAATCTTCAACGTAACAGGGACGTCCACTGCGCTGACAACCGCCGTCAGGATTGACTTCACCTGGTCGGGGTATTGCAGAAGGGCTGAACCTGCAAGCTTGCGATTCACTTTCTTGGCCGGGCAACCCATATTGATATCAATAATCTGGGCACCACTTTCCACGTTGATACGCGCGGCATCTGCCATTTCTTCAGGTACGCTTCCGGCAATTTGCACGGTGCGAATACCGGGTTCATCAATGTGCACCATCCGAAGGCGGGACTTATCGCTTTCCCACACCTGCGGGTTAGACGACATCATCTCGGATACGGTTAAACCTGCTCCCATCTCATAGCACAGCGTCCTGAACGGCCGGTCGGTAATACCTGCCATAGGGGCTGCGATCAGGCGATTTCTGAGCTGGTGGTGTCCGATGCGCATGAGTTAAGAAATGACCATACTGTGACTGCAAGGCGGCGTATATTACGCATTTTTTGCACGAGATGAAAGGCCAAACTTTGAACAATCCTCTGTTGTAGATCAAGGAATCGCCGCTCAGCCGTTCTGGTGAGAATTATTCATTATTTAAATCATTATGTTATGTTGATTAGGTTATTTTATGGTCGCTTACAATTTCCCGTAACTTCTCATCATTTCTGAATAAATGAATCACTTGATCGGGATAATCTGCTGTTTTTAGCAGCAGATTATCCCGCATCTTTGCGATCTGCATCGCATTTTAGAACATGATCTCAGTGCGAAAAATGTACGTTATTCAACAATGACGCGGCCATGAAGCGGCTGCACCGGGCGGTTGTTGTCATGCTGCATCGTATGGGTGAATTTCGCCAGTTGCTCCGCAGAGAGGGTCAGGAGCGGGGGAAATATACAGGCAGAGGTGGGCGTGGTCAGATGACCACGCCAGAAGAAGATTATTTTTTACGACCAGTAATACGGCACCACTCTTCTTTCTCAACCACCGGGTCGAGCGCGAACAGATCGGCATAGGCTTCGCAAACGCTGTCTGCCTGGCTTGCCAGGATACCAGAAAGCCCCAGCAGACCGCCTTCAACGGGCAGCACGCTGATTAACGGTGCCAGTTCACGCAATGGGCCTGCCAGAATGTTAGCGACCACGACATCGGCTTTCATGGCCTCTGGCTGTGCGTCCGGCAGATAGAGTTCCAGACGGTCGGATACACCATTACGCTCTGCGTTATCGCGGCTGGCCTGAATTGCCTGCGGATCGATATCGATCCCGATGGCTTTCGCCGCACCCAGTTTCAGTGCCGCAATGGCGAGGATCCCGGATCCACAGCCGAAGTCGATCACCGTCTTGCCGTCCAGATCCAGGCCATCCAGCCACTGCAGGCACAGGGACGTTGTTGGGTGAGTGCCGGTACCAAATGCCAGACCTGGATCAAGCATCACGTTGACCGCACTGGCATCGGGAACTTCACGCCAGCTCGGACAGATCCACAGGCGCTTGCCGAACTGCATCGGGTGGAAGTTATCCATCCACTCGCGTTCCCAGTCTTTGTCTTCCAGTTGCTCAATTTTATGCACGAAGCCCACGCCCAGCAGCGGGTGGTTTTCCAGAATGGCGACAACCTCTTTCATATCGGTTTCTGCATCGAACAGGCCAATAACGTCGGTATCGCCCCACAGGCGCGTCTCGCCCGGCAGCGGCTCAAAGACTGGCGTATCATGCGTGTCCTGGAAGGTGATAGAGACCGAACCGGCCTCCATCAGCGCATCGCTCAGCTCTTCGGCGTTAGCACCGGTTGTATTCAGTTTTAGTTGGATCCACGGCATGGCAAAACTCTTTATTTATCAGTAGAAATCATAGCGGGCTGTGGGACGGGTTGACCGAAACGGTTCCCCACCACAAACGCCAGTAAACTTAACAGTAACGCAGGCACAATGGGATGGAAGCCCAGATACTGAATTTTAAACGTTGCGAGGGCGGCATAGAGCACGCCGCCGACAATCATTCCGCTCAGCGCTCCGGCAGCATTTGCGCGCTCCCAGTAGAGGCCAAGCACCAGTGGCCAGAGGAAGACAGCTTCCAGCCCGCCGAAGGCCAGCAGGTTCAGCCAGATAATCATCTCTGGCGGACGCCATGCGGCTAACATCATCAGGATGCCGAGCACTAACGTTGTCCAGGTGGAGATGCGTTTCAGCTTATGCTCATTATGCATTTTAGCCGGACGCGCGCTGAGCCACAGATCTTTGATAATTGTGGCTGAAGCCTGCAACAGATGTGCGTTCACATTGGACATGATTGCCGCCATTGGCGCGGCGAGGAACAGCCCGGCGGCCCACGGTGGAAGAACCTCGACCATCAGCGTTGGGATCACCTGATCCGGCACGCTCAGGTGCGGTAATACAGCACGTCCCAGCGCGCCAGCCAGATGCATCCCCAGCATCAGCAATGCCACGACAATGGTACCAATCACAATGCCACGATGAACGGCTTTGCTGTCTTTATAGGAGATACAGCGTACGGCTGTGTGCGGCAGGCCAATGACACCGAAGCAGACCAGAACCCAGAAGGATGTCATAAAGGCAGGCGTCAGAATATCGTCAGCACCGTGTGGGCTCACCAGTTTAGGGTCAATCTGCTCAAGCGTTTGTACTGCATTGTGTAAACCGCCTGCCGCATAGATCACCCCAACCAGCAGTACCAGGGTACCAATCAGCATGACCATGCCTTGCATCGTGTCGTTTAGCACGCTGGCGCGGAAGCCGCCAAACGCGGTATACAGCGCAATGGTGATCCCGAAGATGAGCAACCCGGTTTCGTACTTAATTCCGGCGGCGGTTTCCAGTAAACGCGCACCACCGATGAACTGGACGGCAATTGCACCCACAAAGGCGACAATCAGGCTGATACTGGCAATCCAGACCACTGCACGGCTCTGGTAACGTGCCAGCAGCATGTCGTTAAGCGTAATGGCGTTGTAGCGGCGGGCGAGAATGGCAAATTTTTTGCCCAGAATCCCCAGCGACAGCCAGATGGTCGGTACCTGAATCATCGCCAACAATACCCAGCCCAGCCCGTACTTGTAAGCGGCACCCGGCCCACCGATAAACGAACTGGCGCTCACATAGGTGGCGGTCAGCGTCATGGCCAGCACGAATCCGCCCATCGAACGGCTGCCGAGGAAATATTCGCTCAGGAACGACCCGGTGCTGCGCTTGCGCATGGCGTAGAAAGAGAGACCAAACACCACAATTAAATAGATAACCAGCACGGTGATGATTTCAGTTTGCATCATTATCCTCCAGCGAAAAATCACGGAAGATAAAGCGCACCATCAGCCAGCTGAGCAGAACAAAAATCAACGGTACCAGCAGACACGCCATTTCAAACCAGTGCGGCAGGCCGGTAATACCAACAGCTGAATCTGGTAAGTAAGCAGTTACTAACCAAGCGGCAAGATAGAGAAGGGTCAGCCACAGCGCCCAGCGCGCTTCTTTATGGGCCTGAACAAAACGCTTGTCCATTTTTTGTCCCTTGTGGATGAAGAAAGCGGGGATTGTACATGATGGGGCTTTGCAATCCCCAGAAATAAAAAAGGCCGGATAATCCGGCCTTTTAGCGTTGCAGCAGTCTTACTTCTCGTACATACCGAGTTTCTTCTCAAGATAGTGGATGTTAGTCCCACCATTCTGGAAGTGCTCATCGCTCATGATGCGCATCTGCAGGTCAATATTGGTTTTGATACCGTCGATGATCAACTCCTGCAGGGCGTTCTTCATGCGGGCAATTGCCACATCACGGTTTTCGCCGTAGCAGATAAGTTTACCGATCATTGAGTCATAGTACGGCGGTACGGTGTAACCGGCGTAGATATGAGACTCCCAACGTACACCAAAGCCACCCGGCGCGTGGAAACGCGTGATTTTACCCGGGCTTGGCAGGAAGGTATTCGGGTCTTCGGCGTTGATACGGCATTCTACCGCATGGCCTTTAACCACAACTTCTTCCTGTTTGATGGACAGAGGCTGACCCGCTGCAATACGCAGCTGTTCCTTGATCAGGTCAACGCCGGTGATCATTTCGGTAACCGGGTGTTCAACCTGAATACGGGTGTTCATCTCAATGAAGTAGAACTCGCCGTTTTCGAACAGGAACTCAAAGGTACCCGCGCCGCGATAGCCGATATCGACACACGCTTTGGAGCAACGCTCGCCGATGTAGCGACGCAGTTCCGGGGTAATGCCCGGTGCTGGTGCTTCTTCGACCACTTTCTGGTGACGACGCTGCATGGAGCAGTCACGTTCTGCCAGATAGATAGCGTTACCCTGACCGTCAGCCAGCACCTGAATTTCGATGTGGCGTGGGTTTTCCAGGTATTTTTCCATGTACACCATGTCATTGCTGAAAGCGGCTTTCGCTTCAGCTTTGGTCATGGAGATGGACTGAGCCAGTTCAGCATCGCTGCGCACAACGCGCATACCGCGACCGCCGCCACCGCCAGACGCTTTGATGATAACCGGGTAGCCAATGCGTTTAGCATGAGCACGGTTAGCATCCATATCGTCGGTCAGAGGGCCGTCAGAGCCGGGTACGGTTGGTACACCGGCTTTCTTCATGGCGGTGATTGCAGACACTTTGTCGCCCATCAGGCGGATAGTGTCAGCTTTCGGGCCGATGAAGATGAAGCCTGAGCGTTCAACCTGCTCAGCAAAGTTGGCGTTCTCAGAGAGGAAGCCGTAACCCGGATGGATTGCCACCGCGCCAGTGATTTCAGCGGCGCTGATGATAGCCGGGATATTCAGATAGCTTTTTACGGACGGAGCCGGGCCAATACAGACCGTCTCATCCGCGAGCAATACGTGTTTTAAATCGCGATCCGCGCTTGAGTGCACAGCGACAGTCTTAATACCCAGCTCTTTGCAGGCACGAAGAATACGCAGTGCGATCTCGCCGCGGTTGGCGATAACAATTTTATCCAGCATGTTCGCCTCGTTACTCGATGACGACCAGCGGCTCGTCAAATTCTACCGGCTGACCACTTTCGACCAGAATCGCTTTCACAGTACCTGATTTGTCTGCTTCGATCTGGTTCATCATTTTCATGGCTTCAACGATGCACAGGGTATCGCCTACATTGACTTTCTGACCCACTTCGATGAACACTTTCGCGTCCGGGCTTGGGGTGCGGTAGAAAGTACCAACCATTGGGGAACGTACGATGTGACCACTGATTTCTGCAGCGGCTGCAGGCGCGGCTTCTGCTGCTGGCGCAACGGCTGCGGAGAGCATAGGCTGCTGCACTGGCGCAGCGTAAGCTTGCTGCATTACCGGGAAGCTAGCGGCTGGCGCTGCACGGCTGATGCGTACAGACTCTTCGCCTTCAGAAATTTCCAGTTCGGAGATACCTGATTCTTCAACCAGCTCGATCAGTTTTTTAATCTTACGAATATCCATGAGTGGGTTCCGTACTCTTGTTTAGTGTGATTGTGACAAACGTTTTACCGCTGTCTGTAAAGCGTATGAATAACCGTCAGCGCCCAGCCCGCAGATAACGCCAGCGGCGATATCCGAAAGGTAGGAATGATGGCGGAACGGCTCTCGGGCGTGCACGTTACTCAGGTGGATCTCGATAAACGGGATACTTACCGCGAGCAGTGCGTCGCGAATAGCAACACTGGTGTGCGTAAACGCGGCCGGATTGATCAGGATATAGTCCACGTTGTCTTTAGCCTGATGAATACGGTCGATGAGTGCGTACTCCGCGTTTGACTGAAAATGGTCCAAATCTACATTCAGTGAGGCTGCTTCCGTGCCAAGACGGTTAACAATTTCACTCAATGTCAGCGTGCCATACTTCTCTGGCTCACGGGTACCGAGCATGTTCAGGTTCGGTCCGTTCAAAACTAAGATCTGGAATTTATCAGCCATTATGCCGCTATCTCCTGTGATTTTCCGGTAAAAAACAAAATATACCTTCAAAGCACGATTGTCATCTTTTCAGAGGCCTAAAACCCCCGTTCGGAAAACCGAAGTCGCACATTATAACGATTTCGTAGCATTTGGCAGCTAAATACTGGTCTTATCAGGGAAGATTATCAACCGCTATCCGAAAAAGATTCGCGGTTGATAAGCAATCTGCGGGAAAACGCACAGTTTCGCGAACTATCGCAACCACTGGCGGAACTTCTTATAACGCCACGCTAAAAGCGCCAGAGCCAGCAGCGCATAGAGGATCGGCTGCGGGGAGAGGATCTTCACCGACCACAGGTAATGGATGGGGGCGAGGATCGCGACAAGATAGACGAAGTTGTGCAGCAGTTGCCAGCGCCTGCCCAGTTTTCGCTGCGCAAACTGCGTTGATGTCAGCGCTAATGCCAGTAAAACCAGCCAGCTGACGATACCTAACGTCAGATAAGGACGCGTCACCAGTTCGCGACCCAGCAGTGCCAGGTTGTTAATCCCTAACTCCAGCAGCGCGTAACTGGTCAGATGCAGCGTGGCCCAGGCAAAGCACCATAGCCCCAAAAGCCGACGGGTTCGTATCAATAATGGCTGCTTAGCGTAGCGCGCTAGCGGTGATACCAGCAAGGTTGCCAGTAAAAATTTCAGAGCCATCCTACCGGTGAAGTGCTGAATATCTTTTGCCGGGTCAGCACTAAAGAGGCCGTGGCTGGTGGCCCAGAATAGCCAGATAAAAGGAAGCAATCCTGCTAAATGTAAGATGACTTTCAGCCAGGTTATCTGCTTTGCGGTTAAACGCACTTAGAAGTTCTCCCGTAAATTCAGTCCACGATAGAGGGAGGCCACTTCATCCGCATAGCCGTTAAACAGCAGCGTGGGCTGACGCGTCACATCCAGCGCGCCGCCCGAGCCGATAAAACGCTCGGTGGCCTGCGACCAGCGTGGGTGATCCACATGCGGGTTGACGTTGGCGAAAAAGCCGTATTCGTCTGGCGCGGCCAGGTTCCAGGTGGTCGGTGGACGTTCGCGGGTCAGCTTAATGCTGACGATGGATTTGATCCCTTTAAAGCCATATTTCCACGGCACGGTTAAGCGGATGGGTGCGCCGTTTTGCGGCGGGAGCGCTTTACCGTAAACACCCACGGTTAGCAGCGTAAGGGGATGCATTGCTTCGTCGAGACGTAATCCCTCTACGTAAGGATACTCAAGCCCGCCCCCGATAAACCTGTCCTTTTGTCCCGGCATCTCGTCCGGGGCGTAGCGCGTCTGGAAGGCGACATATTTCGCGTTGCTGGTGGGTTCAACCAGCGCCAGCAGCTTATGCAGCGGGAAACCTACCCAGGGCACGACCATTGACCATGCCTCCACGCAGCGCATGCGGTAAATACGCTCTTCCAGTGGAAAACGGGTGGTGAGATCGTGATGATCCAGCGTCAGCGGTTTTGCCACTTCGCCATCAATTTTCAGCGTCCACGGATCGGTTTTCATTCCCCCCGCGTTGGCGGCAGGATCGGCCTTATCAAGGCCAAATTCGTAGAAGTTGTTATAGCCGGTGACTTTGTCTTCCGGCGTCAGCGTGAGTGCGTTTTGCCACTGGGCGGGTTTCGTAAAGGTGAGCGGCGCGCCGGAAGGGGCTTTCGGACGATCGTTGCCTTTAAACCAGTCGAGAAGGTCGGCATGCGCTGCAGGGGTAAGCGTCAGGGCGGTGGCGCTAATGCCAAGCATTTTCAGGATCTGGCGGCGCTGTAACATAAAGACAGATTCCGCCGTTACGTCGGCTTCCGTCAGTTTTCGGTTTTTCATGGCATCCTCCGTCATGCGTTTTTCTAAGCATGACGGAGGAGAGGGCTTATCGCGAATATGTCACGAAAATTTGAAGATTAGACAATTTTCACCAGCGCGCGACCGTGGAACTGGTTGTCCATAATCTTACTGGCATACTCAGGAGCCTGGCTGAGGGTGATTTCGGTTGCACTTTGGGCATAGAACGATTCCGGCAGGTCATGCACCAGACGCTCCCAGGCCTCTGCACGGCGCACCGCTGGCGTCATGACGGAGTCCACCCCCTGCAGACGCACATTACGCAGAATAAATGGCATCACTGTCGTTGGCAGGGCAAATCCTCCCGCCAGACCGCAGGCCGCTACGCAACCGCCATAGTTCATCTGCGCCAGCACCTTCGCAAGGACTTTATCGCCAACGGTATCTACCGCACCTGCCCAGATCTGTTTCTCCAGCGGACGGGTTTCGGCAAACTCTTCGCGGCCGAGGATGCGGCTTGCGCCGAGCTGACGCAGATAGTCATGCGTGCTTTCGCGGCCAGATACCGCAGCAACCTGATACCCAAGTTTATGCAGCAGCGCTACCGCAGTGCTGCCGACACCCCCGCTGGCACCGGTCACCACAATCTCACCGGACTCAGGACGGATACCGGCATCTTCCAGCGCCATCACGCACAACATGGCGGTAAAGCCTGCAGTGCCGATGATCATCGCTTTGCGGCCATCCAGACCTTTCGGCATCGGCACCAGCCAGTCGCCCTTAACACGCGCCTGCGTTGCCAGACCACCCCAGTGATTCTCGCCTACGCCCCAACCGGTGAGCAGCACCTGTTGTCCTGCATGGAAGCGGGGATCTTCGCTTGTATGCACGCGGCCCGCAAAATCGATGCCTGGCACCATCGGGAAATTGCGGATGATTTTACCTTTGCCTGTGATGGCCAGGGCATCTTTATAGTTCAGACTGGACCAGTCGATGTCGACGGTTACTTCACCTTCCGGCAGGCGGCTCTCCTCAACGGTTTGCACCGAGGCAAGGGTTTTGCCGTCCTGTTGTTCTAAGATCAAAGCCTGCATACAGGATCCTCGTTACTATGGTGACAGGAAAATAATTTCTGAGACTATACTCGCTCATTGAAATGCAATGCCGATGTAACGCAATAAATTGCCAGATACATTTGGTTTGATAGTATGTCGCATCTGAAATGCAAGTTAGTACTTACTCGCTACCACATCAACCCACGGAGTAATCTCAAGGATGCGATTAACGACGAAATTCTCAGCTTTTATCACGCTGCTAACGGGGCTTACCATTTTTGTCACCCTGATTGGCTGCTCCCTGAGCTTTTATAACGCGATTCAGGACAAGCTGGTTGATCGGGTTCAGTCGGTTGCATCGGTTATTGATACTCGCCTGATCACTACCTCATTCCCGGCGCTGTCGCTTGAGTTGGATGAGTTGATGGTGCCTGTTGATATTGTCCAGGTCGACATCACACAGGGAAAGCTGACGGTTTTCAGCCATGCCCGACAGGGAAGCTATCGTCCAGCCGGTACCGTAAGTCAGTATCGGGAAGTAACGGTACATTCGCTTAAACATCCTGGCATGGCTATCCGTATGGTCTATCTGGACCCGATGGCTAATTACTTCCATTCATTAATGACCACCGCACCGCTGACGCTCTCTGTGGCCTTTATTGTGCTGCTGATTTTCCTCGCGGTTCGCTGGCTGCGTCGTCAGCTCTCCGGCCAGGAGTTACTGGAGACCCGTTCAGTGCGGATACTGAACGGTGAACGCGGCCCGCAGGTGCGCGGCTCGGTCTATGAATGGCCGTCACACACCAGCAGTGCGCTGGATGTACTGCTTTCCGAAATCCAGTTTGCCAGCGATCAGCGTAGCCGGATGGATACGCTGATCCGATCCTATGCTGCGCAGGATAATAAAACAGGTCTGAACAACCGCCTGTTCTTTGATAACCAGCTGGCTACATTGCTGGACGATCCGGAAAAAGTGGGGACACACGGGGTGGTCATGATGATCCGTCTGCCCGATTTCGATCTGCTTCGCGATACCTGGGGAAGGAATGTGGCGGAAGAAAATCTCTTTACGCTTATCAACCTGCTCTCCACTTTTATTATGCGCTACCCTGGGTCGCTGCTGGCTCGTTATCACCGCAGCGACTTTGCCGTACTGTTACCTCACCGCACGCTGAAGGAGTCGGAAAGCATTGCCAGCCAGCTGCTGAAGGCCGTGGATGCGCTGCCACAGAGCAAAATGCTCGACAGAGACGACATGGTGCATATAGGGATTTGTGCCTGGCGCGGGGGGCAGTCGACAGAACAGGTGATGGAACATGCAGAAGCGGCAACCCGCAACGCCGTGTTGCAGGGGGCGAATGGCTGGGCGGTTTATGACGACTCGCTACCGGAAAAAGGGCGCGGTAATGTGCGCTGGCGAACGCTGATTGAGCAAATGCTGAGTCGCGGTGGGCCACGTATCTACCAAAAACCGGCGGTCATGAAAAACGGCAATGTCCATCACCGCGAATTACTGTGTCGTATATTTGACGGTACGGAAGAGGTTATCTCTGCGGAATACCTGCCCATAGTGCTGCAATTTGGTCTTTCCGAAGAATATGACCGCCAGCAAATTACCCGGCTGATTCCGTTTTTGTCATTCTGGCCTGAAGAGACCCTTGCGCTACAGGTTACCGTGGAGTCGTTAATTCGCCCGCGTTTTCAACGCTGGTTGCGCGATACATTAATGCAATGCGAAAAATCGCAACGCAAACACATTATTTTTGAACTTGCAGAGGCAGATGTAGGTCAACACATCAGCCGGTTACGCCCGGTGGTACGTTTGATCAATGCACTCGGTGCGCGTGTGGCAGTCACGCAGGCGGGTCTGACGCTGGTCAGCACCAACTGGATCAAGGAGCTGGATGTTGAATTATTGAAACTGCATCCAGGGCTGGTAAGGAATATCGAAAAGCGTACAGAAAACCAGCTGCTGGTGCAGAGCCTGGTGGAAGCGTGCAAAGGAACGCAAACGCAGGTATTTGCCACGGGTGTGCGTTCGAGAAGCGAATGGCAGATGTTGACAGAGCGCGGTGTGACGGGAGGTCAGGGGGATTTTTTTGCTACCTCTCAGCCGCTTGACACCAATGTGAAAAAATATTTGCAAAGATACTCTGTTTGACCTGCCGTTTAATTTGTTTTCACGTAGAATATCGCGCCTGTAGCTTTGAGTATGACGAGCAAAAAGCCAGTGAACGACCTTAAAGAGTTACAAATGAAAGTGAGGGACGCACTGTTTACTCAGCCCTGAGGGACTCAGGGGATTAATTTGTAACAAAGGAAACGTACTGCACTAATTTTCACCGTAGCAGATGATTTTTGCGCCTTGTCGCTGCTGCGTGTGGTTGGTAAAGTAAGCGGATTTTGTTTTCCGCCCCAGCTTTCAGGATTATCCCTTAGTATGTTGAAAAAATTTCGTGGCATGTTTTCCAATGACCTGTCCATTGACCTGGGTACCGCGAATACCCTTATCTATGTAAAAGGACAAGGCATCGTATTGAATGAGCCTTCCGTTGTGGCCATTCGTCAGGATCGTGCAGGCTCGCCAAAAAGCGTGGCCGCAGTGGGTCATGACGCGAAGCAGATGCTGGGCCGTACCCCAGGCAACATCGCCGCAATCCGCCCAATGAAAGACGGCGTTATCGCTGACTTCTTCGTGACTGAAAAAATGCTTCAGCACTTCATCAAGCAGGTTCACAGCAACAGCTTCATGCGTCCAAGCCCGCGTGTTCTGGTGTGTGTGCCGGTTGGCGCAACACAGGTAGAACGTCGCGCAATCCGTGAATCCGCTCAGGGTGCGGGTGCGCGTGAAGTGTTCCTGATTGAAGAGCCAATGGCTGCAGCCATTGGTGCGGGTCTGCCCGTCTCTGAAGCGACCGGTTCTATGGTGGTTGATATCGGTGGTGGTACCACTGAAGTGGCCGTTATCTCCCTGAACGGTGTGGTGTACTCCTCTTCCGTGCGTATCGGTGGTGACCGTTTCGACGAAGCCATTATTAATTATGTTCGCCGTAACTACGGCTCTCTGATCGGTGAAGCCACCGCAGAGCGTATCAAGCATGAAATCGGTTCTGCTTATCCTGGCGATGAAGTTCGTGAAATTGAAGTTCGTGGCCGTAACCTGGCTGAAGGTGTTCCACGCGGCTTCACTCTGAACTCCAACGAAATCCTGGAAGCGCTGCAAGAGCCGCTGACCGGTATCGTGAGCGCGGTGATGGTTGCCCTGGAACAGTGCCCACCAGAACTGGCGTCCGATATCTCCGAGCGCGGTATGGTGCTGACCGGTGGTGGTGCGCTGCTGCGTAACCTCGACCGCCTGTTAATGGAAGAGACAGGTATTCCTGTCGTAGTTGCAGAAGATCCACTGACTTGCGTCGCCCGCGGTGGTGGCAAGGCGCTGGAAATGATCGACATGCACGGCGGCGACTTGTTCAGCGAAGAGTAGTCATTGTGAAAGGGTAGCGCATCGCTACCCTTTCTCTCTGACGCGAGAATACGCATAGCCTATGAAGCCAATTTTTAGCCGTGGCCCATCGCTACAGTTTCGCCTCATCCTGGCGGTTCTGGTTGCGCTTGGGGTCATTATTGCCGATAGCCGCCTCGGTACGTTCAGCCAGATCAGAACGTACATGGATACCGCCGTCAGTCCTTTCTACTTTGTATCAAATGGTCCCCGTGAATTACTCGACTCCGTTTCTCAAACGCTGTCTTCGCGTGACCAACTCGAACTCGAAAACCGGGCATTACGCCAGGAACTGCTGCTGAAAAACAGCGAGCTGCTGATGCTGGGGCAATACAAGCAGGAAAACGCGCGTCTGCGTGAACTGCTTGGCTCACCGCTGCGTCAGGATGAGCAGAAAATGGTTACGCAGGTGATCTCCACCGTCAACGATCCTTACAGCGATCAGGTGGTGATCGACAAGGGTAGCGCCAACGGTGTGTATGAAGGTCAGCCTGTTATCAGTGATAAAGGCGTTGTGGGCCAGGTGGTTGCTGTTGCCAAACTAACCAGCCGCGTTCTGCTGATTTGTGATGCCACGCATGCGTTACCGATTCAGGTGCTGCGCAACGACATCCGCGTCATTGCGGCCGGTAACGGCTGTACGGACGATCTGCAGCTGGAACACCTGCCTGCCAACACGGATATCCGTGTGGGTGACGTACTGGTGACCTCCGGTCTGGGTGGTCGTTTCCCTGAAGGGTATCCGGTTGCGGTTGTCTCTTCCGTGAAGCTTGATACACAGCGTGCTTACACCGTGATTCAGGCGCGTCCAACGGCGGGTTTACAGCGTCTGCGCTACCTGCTGCTGCTGTGGGGTGCCGATCGTAACGGGACTAACCCAATGACGCCGGAAGATGTGCATCGTGTAGCGAATGAGCGCCTGATGCAGATGATGCCGCAGGTTCTCCCTCCGGTAGACTCAATGGGGCCTCCAGCACCAGTACCTGCACCTGCGACGGGGTTAACGCAGCCGCCTCTGGATGCGCCGCCACCACCGCAACTCCCTGTGGGAGGGCAGTAGTGGCAAGTTATCGTAGCCAGGGACGCTGGGTTATCTGGCTCTCGTTTCTCATTGCGTTGTTACTGCAAATCATGCCCTGGCCGGACAACATTCTCGTTTTCCGGCCAAACTGGGTTTTGCTCATTTTGCTCTACTGGATCCTTGCCCTGCCGCACCGGGTAAATGTCGGCACGGGTTTTGTGATGGGTGCCATACTGGATCTCATTAGTGGCTCGACGCTGGGCGTACGTGCCTTATCCATGAGCATTATTGCGTATCTCGTCGCACTCAAATTCCAGCTCTTTCGTAACCTCGCGCTCTGGCAACAGGCTCTGGTGGTGATGTTGTTATCGCTTGCTGCGGATATCGTTGTTTTCTGGGCAGAGTTTTTAGTGATAAACGTCTCTTTCCGACCGGAAGTGTTCTGGAGTAGTGTAGTAAACGGTGTGCTCTGGCCGTGGCTGTTTTTGCTGATGCGTAAAATTCGCCAGCAGTTTGCTGTGCAGTAAAAGGTTGCTATGACGTCTATATATCTTGCCTCTGGTTCTCCGCGCCGCCAGGAACTGCTCACTCAACTGGGGGTTTCCTTTGAGCGCATCGTGACTGGCATCGAAGAAAAACGTGCTGAGGGCGAAAGTGCTCAGCAGTACGTTTCTCGTCTGGCACGAGAGAAAGCGCAGGCCGGTGTAGCACAAACACCGCGTGACTTACCGGTCCTGGGGGCAGATACCATCGTTATCCTTAACGGTGAGGTGCTTGAGAAACCGCACGATGCAGAGCATGCGGCGCGCATGCTACGCAAAATGTCCGGGCAAACGCATCAGGTGATGACGGCCGTGGCGCTGGCGGACAGCCAGAACGTGCTGGATTGCCTGGTGGTGACGGACGTCACGTTCAGAGTGCTTACCGACGACGAGATCGCCGCTTATATTGCCAGCGGTGAACCTATGGATAAAGCAGGTGCATACGGTATTCAAGGGCTGGGTGGCTGTTTTGTCAGGAAGATTAATGGCAGCTATCACGCCGTAGTCGGCTTACCGCTGGTGGAAACGTATGAGTTGCTGAGCAATTTTAACTCACTGCGTGAGGGAAGGGATGATTATGACGGCTGAATTGTTGGTAAACGTAACGCCATCGGAAACCCGTGTGGCCTACATTGATGGTGGCATTCTTCAGGAAATTCATATTGAGCGTGAAGCGCGGCGCGGAATAGTAGGCAATATCTACAAAGGTCGTGTCAGTCGTGTACTGCCGGGGATGCAGGCGGCTTTTGTAGATATTGGACTGGATAAGGCGGCATTTTTACATGCCTCCGACATCATGCCGCACACCGAGTGCGTGGCTGGCGAAGAGCAAAAGCAGTTCGCCGTGCGCGACATCTCCGAGCTGGTACGTCAGGGCCAGGATCTGATGGTGCAGGTGGTGAAAGATCCCCTCGGTACCAAAGGTGCCCGTCTGACTACTGACATCACGTTACCTTCCCGTTATCTGGTCTTTATGCCTGGCGCATCGCACGTGGGTGTTTCCCAGCGTATTGAGAGTGAAAGCGAGCGCGAGCGCCTGAAGAAAGTGGTCAGCGCTTACTGCGATGAACAGGGCGGGTTCATCATCCGCACTGCAGCGGAAGGGATCAGCGAAGAAGACCTGGCGTCCGATGCCGCCTATCTGAAGCGCGTCTGGACGAAAGTGATGGAGCGTAAAAAACGCAACCAGACCCGCTATCAGCTGTACGGTGAGCTGGCGCTTGCTCAGCGCGTCCTGCGTGATTTTGCCGATGCACAGCTCGACAGAATTCGCGTGGACTCCCGCCTGACGTATGAAGCGCTGCTGGAATTCACCGCAGAGTACATTCCGGAAATGCCAGGCCTGCTGGAGCATTACTCTGGCCGTCAGCCGATTTTCGATCTCTATGATGTCGAAAATGAGATCCAGCGTGCGCTGGAGCGCAAGGTTGAGCTGAAGTCTGGCGGTTATCTGATTATCGATCAGACCGAGGCGATGACCACCGTGGATATCAACACCGGGGCATTTGTTGGCCATCGCAACCTGGATGACACCATTTTCAATACCAATATTGAAGCGACACAGGCCATTGCGCGCCAGCTTCGTTTGCGTAATCTGGGCGGCATTATCATCATCGACTTTATCGATATGAATAATGAAGACCACCGTCGCCGTGTGCTGCATTCGCTGGAGCAAGCGCTGAGTAAAGATCGCGTAAAAACCAGTATCAACGGCTTCTCGCAGCTGGGTCTGGTGGAAATGACGCGTAAGCGCACCCGCGAAAGTGTGGAGCATGTGCTGTGTAATGAATGCCCGACCTGTCACGGCCGTGGCACGGTAAAGACGGTGGAGACCGTTTGTTACGAAATCATGCGTGAAATCGTCCGCGTTCATCACGCCTACGACTCAGACCGTTTTCTGGTCTATGCTTCCCCTGCGGTGGCCGAGGCGCTGAAAGGCGAAGAGTCACACGCGCTGGCGGAAGTGGAAATCTTTGTCGGCAAGCAGGTAAAAGTGCAAATCGAGCCACTCTATAACCAGGAACAGTTTGACGTGGTGATGATGTAAAACGCAGTGCGCTGCGAGATCAAAGGCTGACAAGGAGAGATGCGTGAGGCGATTGCCGGGGATTTTACTGCTTACAGGGGCAACGCTTGTCGTGATTGTCGCGTTGCTCGTGAGCGGGCTGCGCCTCGTTTTGCCGCATCTGAACAGCTGGCGTCCGCAGGTGCTGGCGAAAATCGAATCGTCCACTGGTATACCGGTGGACGTGAGCCAGGTCAGTGCGAACTGGCAGAACTTTGGTCCGACGCTTGATGTCCGGGATATCAATGCCAGTCTGAAAGACGGTGGCTACCTGAAAATCAAACGTGTGACCCTGGCGCTGGATGTCTGGCAAAGTTTGCTGCATCTGCGCTGGCAGTTTCGCGATCTCACCTTTTATCAACTCCAGTTACTGACCAATACGCCGCTGAGCAGTGGCGACAGCGATCAGGGCCTTGAAACCAACCACATCAGCGATCTCTTCCTGCGTCAGTTCGATCATTTCGATCTGCGCGACAGCGAAGTGAGCTTTATTACCCTTTCGGGCCAGCGTGCTGAGCTGACGATCCCACAGCTGACCTGGCTCAACGGCAAAGATCGCCACCGTGCTGAAGGGCAGCTCAATCTCTCCAGTCTGAATGGTCAACATGGTGTCATGCAGGTGCGTATGGATCTGCGTGACGACAACGGTTTGTTGAACAACGGCAAGGTGTGGCTGCAGGCCGACGACGTAGATGTAAAGCCGTGGCTGGGAGACTGGTTACAGCAAAACATGCAGCTGGAAACGGCTCGCTTTAGCCTTGAAGGCTGGATGACCCTGACGAAAGGGGTGTTTGCCAGTGGTGATATCTGGCTAAAGCAGGGAGGGGCGAGCTGGAAAGGTGAAAACCAACAGCATCAGCTTTCCGTAGATAATCTCACCGCACACGTCACGCAGGAGAAAGGGGGCTGGCAGTTTGCTATCCCGGACACGCGTATCACGATGGACAGCAAGCCCTGGCCGCGCGGTGCGCTGACGCTGGCCTGGATGCCGGAACAGGATGTTGGCGGCGCGAACAGTAAACGCAGCGATGAGCTGCGCATCCGTGCCAGCAACCTGGATCTGGCGGCGGTAGAAGGGCTTCGCTCAATGGCAACAAAGCTCTCTCCGGATCTGGGGGCTATCTGGCTGGCGACACAGCCGAGCGGGAAAATAGACACCCTGGCGCTGGATATCCCGTTACAGGCAACGGAGAAAACCCGTTTTCAGTCCACGTGGAAAGATCTGGCCTGGAAGCAGTGGAAATTACTGCCGGGAGCAGAGCACTTTAGCGGCAAGCTGGAAGGGAGCGTTGAGAACGGCAGGCTGACAGCCGATATGCATGACGCCAAAATGCCTTACGAAACGGTTTTCCGCGCCCCGCTGGAAATTGAAAAAGGTAGCGCTATTCTCAACTGGCAGAATAATGATAAAGGTTTTCAACTGGATGGCCGCCATATTGATGTGAAAGCCAAAGGCGTACACGCGCGTGGTGATTTCCGCTATCTTCAGCCAACAGGTGAAGAGCCGTGGCTGGGTATTCTGGCGGGGATCAGTACGAACGACGGTTCACAGGCCTGGCGTTACTTCCCGGAAAACCTGATGGGTAAAGCGCTGGTGGATTACCTGAGTGGCGCGATCCAGGGGGGACAGGCGGATAACGCCACGCTGGTCTACGGCGGCAACCCGCATCTGTTCCCGTACAAACATAACGAAGGTCAGTTCCAGGTGCTGGTGCCTTTGCACAAGGCGACCTTTGCCTTCCAGCCGGACTGGCCTGCGCTTAAAAACCTCGATATTGAACTCAACTTTCTCAATGACGGGTTGTGGATGAAGTCGGACAACGTTGCGCTGGGCGGCGTGACGGCCAGCAATCTGACGGCAAATATCCCGGATTACTCAAAAGAGAAACTGCTCATTGATGCCGATATCAACGGCCCGGGTAAAGCGGTTGGCCCTTACTTTGAGGAGACTCCGCTAAAAGAGTCGCTGGGTGCCACGCTTCAACAGCTGCAGCTTGATGGCGATGTGAATGCTCGCTTACATCTCGATATCCCGCTGGATGGCAAGATGACCACGGCGAAAGGCGACGTCCGTCTCAATAACAACAGCCTGTATATCAAACCGCTTGAAAGTACCCTGAAAAACCTTAGCGGACAGTTCAGCTTTGTGAACGGTAACCTGAAAAGTGAGCCGCTTAAAGCCACCTGGTTTAACCAGCCGATCAATATTGATTTTTCGACCACTGAGGGTGAAAAAGCCTATCAGGTGGCCATCAACATGGATGCTCACTGGCAGCCGTCGCGTATGGATGTACTGCCACAAGCGATAGGTGAATCGCTTGATGGTGCGGCCTCCTGGAATGGCAAAGTGGCGATTGATCTGCCTTATCACGCTGGTGCGCATTATAAAGTCGACATCACGGGCGATCTGAAAAACCTGAGTAGCCAGTTACCTGTACCGCTGGATAAAAAAGCCGGACAGTCGTTACCGGTGAAGCTTAACGTTGATGGCAACCTGAACAGCTTCGAACTGATCGGCAGCGCGGGGGGGGCAAACCACTTCAACAGCCGCTGGCTACTTAACCGGAAACTCACGCTCGACAGAGCCATCTGGACGACGGACAGCCGAAGCACACCGCCATTGCCAGAACAGACGGGTGTTGAGCTGAATCTCCCACCGATGGATGGCGCACAATGGCTGGCACTGTTCCAGCAAGGGGTTGGGAAAAACGTGGGTGATTCCGCCCAGTTCCCCCAGGCCATCACTATACGCACCCCTTCACTGACGCTGGGTGGGCAGCAGTGGAATAACCTGAGCATTGTCTCCAGGCCAACGGATAACGGCTCGAAAGTGGAGGCACAAGGCAGGGAAATTAACGCCACGCTGGCGATGCGTAAGAACGCGCCGTGGCAGGCGGCGATCCGCTATCTCTACTACAACCCGGCTACTGAGAACGGTAAAGACCCACTGGCAAATACGTCGCCTCTGAGTAACACGTCCCGCGTGGATTTCAGCGGCTGGCCCGATGTGCAATTGCGCTGTGCCGAGTGCTGGCTATGGGGACAAAAGTATGGCCGTATCGACGGGGATTTTGCCGTCCGGGGCAATACCATGAGCCTCTCCGGCGGGCTGGTGGATACCGGCTTTGGCCGTCTGACGGCCGAGGGCGAATGGGTGAATACTCCGGGCGAACAGCGTACCTCACTGAAAGGTAACATTAAGGGCAACAAGCTGGATGCGGCGACGGGTTTCTTTGGTGTCAGTACCCCGCTTCGTGGTTCGTCCTTCGATATGGATTACGACCTGCACTGGCGTGCGGCACCGTGGAAGCCTGACGAAGCTTCGCTTAACGGTATCCTGAAAACCCACATCGGTAAGGGCGAAATTGCTGACGTAAGTACCGGTCATGCCGGACAGATCCTGCGTCTGCTGAGCTTTGATGCGTTGTTGCGTAAGCTGCGTTTTGACTTTAGCGATACCTTCAGCGAAGGCTTTTATTATGACTCCATCCGCAGTACGGCGTGGATCAAGGACGGCGTGCTGCACACAGACGACACCCTGGTGGATGGCCTGGAAGCGGATATCGCGATGAAAGGGTCGGTGGATCTCGTGCGTCGCGAGCTGGATATGGAAGCTGTGGTGGCACCGGAAATTTCCGCCACCGTGGGTGTTGCGACGGCCTTTGTGGTGAACCCGATAATCGGGGCGGCAGTGTTCGCCGCCAGCAAGGTGCTGGGGCCGCTGTGGAGCAAAGTGTCTATTCTGCGCTACCGCATTACGGGGCCAGTGGATAAACCGCAGATTAATGAAGTGCTGCGCCAGCCGCGCAAAGATGCACAGCAATGATTTGACGTGGGCAGGTAATTGCCTCACTCTCAATAAATATGATCTTTATACCGCCCCGGGCGGCAACGAACGAGTAGCAATACGATGAGTCTGAACCTGGTAAGTGAACATTTGCTCGCAGCGAACGGCCTGAGCCATCAGAACCTGTTCTCCATTCTCGGTCAACTGACCGAACGCCGTCTCGACTACGGCGATCTCTATTTCCAGTCGAGCTATCACGAATCCTGGGTTTTAGAAGACAGCATCATCAAAGATGGTTCTTATAACATCGATCAGGGCGTCGGCGTGCGCGCCGTCAGCGGCGAGAAAACTGGTTTTGCCTATGCCGACCAGATTAGCCTGAACGCACTGGAGCAGAGTGCGCAGGCCGCGCGTACCATCGTGCGTGAAACCGGCGATGGTCGCGTGAAAACGCTGGGTGAAGTGCAGCATTCTGCACTCTATACCAGCATCGACCCGCTGCAGAGCATGAGCCGCGAGGAGAAGCTGGATATCCTGCGTCGCGTGGACAACGTCGCGCGCGCTACGGATAAACGCGTGCAGGAAGTGTCTGCCAGCCTGAGCGGTGTATATGAACTGATTCTGGTAGCCGCAACCGACGGTACGCTGGCAGCAGATGTGCGCCCGCTGGTACGTCTTTCCATCAGTGTACAGGTGGAAGATGACGGCAAGCGTGAGCGCGGCTCAAGCGGCGGCGGCGGTCGTTTTGGTTATGACTGGTTCCTGGGCGATGTCGACGGTGAAGTGCGCGCGGACGCGTGGGCGAAAGAGGCCGTGCGTATGGCGCTGGTCAATCTCTCTGCGGTCGCCGCTCCGGCGGGCACATTGCCGGTGGTTCTGGGCGCGGGCTGGCCGGGGGTGCTGCTGCACGAAGCGGTGGGGCATGGCCTGGAAGGTGATTTTAACCGTCGCGGCACTTCTGTATTCAGCGGGCAGATGGGTCAGCTTGTCTCTTCTGAACTCTGTACCATCGTGGATGACGGTACGATGCGTGACCGTCGTGGCTCTGTGGCAATTGATGATGAAGGTACACCTGGCCAGTACAACGTGCTGATCGAAAACGGTGTGCTGAAAGGCTACATGCAGGACAAACTCAACGCACGCCTGATGGGCGTTGCGCCAACGGGCAACGGTCGTCGCGAATCTTACGCGCACCTGCCAATGCCGCGTATGACCAACACCTACATGCTGCCGGGCAAATCCACGCCGCAGGAGATTATCGAGTCCGTGGATTACGGTATCTTTGCGCCAAACTTTGGCGGCGGTCAGGTGGATATCACCTCCGGTAAGTTTGTCTTCTCCACTTCAGAGGCCTATCTGATTGAGAAGGGTAAAGTGACCAAAGCGGTAAAAGGCGCAACCCTGATTGGCTCCGGTATTGAAGCCATGCAGCAAATCTCTATGGTCGGTAACGACCTGAAGCTGGATAACGGTGTGGGCGTCTGCGGTAAAGAGGGCCAGAGCCTGCCAGTGGGCGTCGGTCAGCCAACGCTGAAAGTGGATAATCTGACGGTGGGCGGTACCGTCTGATCGGAAGCAGTATGAAAAAAAGGCGCTACTCAAAAAGTAGCGCCTTTTTTTTAACGTAAATGCTCTAACGGGATTTCAGGATCCGGCTCGTGAGTGATGCGGTTGCGCAGATCACGACGAATAATTTCAATTGACCAGAACCAGACCAGATGGCCTACGATTTCTGAAACGTGTTCGTACCACGGAAGATCAAAGAGCGGTGGGGTAAGCCCCATCAGCGGGAATGAGATCATGTGGACAAACAGCTGAGCTAATGCACCGGCCAGCAAGCCTTGCCAGAGTTTTATTTTCGGGAAGACTTCTGCAACTATGCAATAACCTACGGCAAAGACGATTGAGAAAATAATATGCGTCACGCCAACCCAGTTAAATATATGTCCGGCAAATGTATAAACGGCCGCGTTAGGATCAATAATCCCCAGCCAGTCGCGCAGAAATACATACGGAGGGTTTAAAAAATTGCGTGAGCAATCGATCTGACCTGCTGCTCTTATTAGTTGTTCTGGCCCGCATGCACCGGTGAATAAATCGATGGGACTACGTGGTGGAAGCGGGACTTCAGCCCCCCATTTTACAAATGCGGAGACAATCCCTGCAATCAGGCCAATGAATGCGGCGAGTCCGTAGCGCCTCCGTGAAGGCGGTGTCATTTCAAATAGATTCATTGTTATTCCTTGTTTAAAGTGATCCTGAGAAATATATTTTTATTGTTTATATGTATAACAAAAATATAACAGTCTGAATTTCAGACGACTACAAGATAAATGACGGGTAGCAAAAGTGTCAATTAACTATTCCTGATAGTCGGGAAGGGGAATTCCTGAATGACTGCTATAGTCATTCAGAGAATATTCATGCCAGATATTCGTTCAGGCGCTGTTGAATTACTCCTTCCTTCTCCCCCGCATTTCCTGGAACAGTTCCGCCACTTTCACAAAATACTCAGTCAGATAGTTGATGCAGACCTGTACTTTGAGCGGCAGCTTGTCTTTCTCTGTATACAGAGCGTAGACCGGGCGCGGATCGGACTGATAGCGCGGGAACAGGATCTCCAGCTCACCGCTGTTGATCTCGTTGATCACCCACATCAACGGTACGTAGGCGATCCCGGCACCGGCAACCAGCCAGCGGGAGAGGGTCATTGGATCGTTGGTCACGAACCGGCCTTCAGGGAGCAGTCTGGTAGAAAGTCCTTCCGGAGCAATCAGCTCAAATTCATTATCCGGACGCACGCTGTATCCCAGCCAGGAGTGGTTACTGAGGTCGGCGGGTTTTTCTGGTATGCCGTACTGCGCCAGATAGCTTTTCGAGGCGCAAACCACCATTGGCATACTGCCCAGCCGACGAGAGAAGAGGCTGGAGTCCTGCAATGCGCCTACGCGGATCACCACATCCAGACCATCGGCAATCAGATCCGGGGCCGGAATGCCCGTCACCAGATTGACGGTTAACCCCGGATACTCTTTAAGCATTTCTGCGGTCATGGCAGCGAGAACATTTTGTGCCATAGTTGAAGAACAACCAATGCGCAGGGTGCCGATAGGCGTGTTGTTAAAGGCGTAGAGCTGCTCGTGAACATCCTGCACTTCATGCAGCATGCGGCGACAGCCCTGATAGTAAATTTTACCCGCCTCCGTCAGTCCAATGCTGCGGGTACTGCGGTTGAGCAGCTTGACCTGAAGCTCATCTTCCAGTTTTGACACCGTCTGGCTGATGGAAGAGACGCTCATCTGAAGTTGCCGTGCTGCGGCGGTAAAAGAGCCAAGTTCAACCACTTTGGCAAAGACCGACATGCGTTTTAAACGTTCCATTATTCACTCTGGCTTAAAAGTGATTTAGATCACATATTATAGATAACAGCATAACAGTTACGTTAATATATTATTAATTACATAACGACTGCGCCACTCTCGCCCGGCGTTTCTTGCTCTTCTGCGGTGGCGTGCGCTAAAAAAATCTGTCGCCTGCACTCTCTCTTATCAAGGTCAACATGAGTCTGTTTCCCGTTATCGTGGTGTTCGGTTTGTCGTTCCCACCGATATTCTTTGAGCTTCTTTTATCACTGGCGATTTTCTGGCTGGTGCGCAGGGTGCTGGTCCCTACCGGGATCTACGATTTCGTCTGGCATCCTGCATTGTTCAATACCGCGCTGTATTGCTGCCTGTTTTACCTGATATCGCGCCTGTTTGTCTGAGGTTGATGTGAAAACGCTAACAAGAAAAATCTCCCGTACCGCCATCACAATGGCATTGGTTACCCTCGCGTTCATCGCTATCTTTCGCGCCTGGGTTTATTACACCGAATCACCGTGGACGCGCGATGCGCGTTTCAGCGCCGATGTGGTGGCGATTGCCCCTGATGTGGCCGGGCTTATCACCGCGGTGAACGTACACGACAACCAGCTGGTGAAAAAAGACCAGGTGCTGTTCACTATCGACCAGCCTCGTTATCAGAAAGCGCTGGAAGAATCAGAAGCAGACGTGGCCTATTACCAGGCGCTGGCCGCTGAAAAACGTCGTGAGGCCGGTCGTCGTAACCAGCTGGGCGTCCAGGCGATGTCCCGCGAAGAGATTGACCAGTCCAACAACGTGCTGCAAACCGTACTGCATCAGTTAGCGAAAGCCGAAGCGATGCGCGATCTGGCAAGGCTGGATCTGGAGCGTACGGTTATTCGCGCACCTTCGGATGGCTGGATAACCAACCTCAACGTCTATACCGGTGAATTTATTACCCGTGGCTCGACTGCCGTGGCGCTGGTGAAACAGAACTCCTTCTACGTGCTTGCCTATATGGAAGAAACCAAGCTTGAAGGGGTGCGTCCGGGCTATCGCGCGGAGATCACGCCGCTCGGCAGCAACCGCGTATTTAAAGGTACTGTGGATAGCGTTGCTGCCGGTGTCACGAACGCCAGCAGTACCAACGACAAGAAAGGGATGGCGACGGTAGATTCCAATCTGGAATGGGTACGTCTGGCACAGCGTGTGCCGGTGCGTATCCATCTGGATGAACAGCAGGGCAACCTGTGGCCTGCGGGTACTACGGCAACTGTGGTCATTACTGGTGCAAAGGATCGCGATGCCAGCCAGGATTCCATCTTCCGTAAAATAGCACATCGCCTGCGTGAGTTTGGTTAATCGTTATGGGTATCTTTTCCATCGCCAGCCAGCACATCCGCTTCGCCGTGAAGCTGGCGTGTGCCATCGTGCTGGCGCTGTTTGTTGGCTTTCACTTCCAGCTGGAAACGCCACGCTGGGCGGTGCTGACGGCAGCGATTGTCGCGGCAGGCCCTGCATTTGCGGCGGGGGGAGAACCCTACTCCGGCGCGATTCGCTACCGTGGGATGTTGCGTATCGTCGGGACGTTTATCGGTTGTATTGCGGCACTCGCCATTATTATTCTGATGATCCGCACGCCGCTGTTGATGCTGATGGTGTGCTGTATCTGGGCGGGCTTCTGCACCTGGATCTCCTCCCTGGTAAAAGTGGAAAACTCCTATGCCTGGGGGCTCTCCGGCTATACCGCACTGATTATCATCATTACCATCCAGGCCAACCCGCTGCTCGCGCCACAGTTTGCCGTGGAGCGTTGTAGCGAAATTGTCATTGGTATCGTCTGCGCCATCGTGGCTGACCTGCTTTTCTCACCGCGCTCCATCAAGCAGGAAGTGGATCGCGAGCTGGATGCGTTAATTGTTTCCCAGTACCAACTGATGCAGCTGTGCATTGCGCATGGTGACAAAATTGAGGTCGATAAAGCCTGGGGTGGGCTGGTGCGCCGCACAACGGCCCTGGATGGGATGCGCAGTAACCTGAACATGGAGTCCTCTCGCTGGGCGCGTGCTAACCGCCGCCTTAAAGCGATCAATACCGTCGCCTTAACGCTGATTACACAGGCGTGTGAAACGTATCTGATTCAAAACACCCGCCCTGAAGCGATAACCGATACTTTCCGTGAGCTGTTTGCCGAGCCGGTAGAGACGGTGCAGGACGTGCATAAACAGCTCAAGCGTATGCGACGGGTGATCGCCTGGACCGGGGAGCGCGACACCCCGGTGACGATTTACACCTGGGTCGGCGCGGCGACGCGCTATCTGTTGCTTAAACGTGGCGTGATCGGCAATGCCAAAATCAGTGCCGCTGAAGAGGAAGTGTTACAGGGAGAAGTGGTGATCAAAGCAGAGTCGGCCGAGCGTCACCACGCAATGGTCAATTTCTGGCGCACCACGCTTGCCTGTATGCTCGGCACGTTGTTCTGGCTGTGGACGGGCTGGACGTCCGGTAGTGGGGCTATGGTGATGATTGCCGTTGTCACGTCGCTGGCAATGCGTCTGCCCAACCCGCGTATGGTTGCTATCGACTTTCTGTACGGCACAATCGCTGCGCTGCCGATAGGTGCGTTCTATTTCCTGGTGATTATCCCGTCGACTCAGCAAAGCATGTTGTTGCTCTGTATTAGCCTTGCGGTGCTGGCGTTCTTCATTGGCATCGAGGTTCAGAAACGCCGTATTGGCTCGCTGGGGGCGCTGGCAAGCACCATCAACATCATTGTGCTGGATAACCCGATGACGTTCCATTTCAGCCAGTTCCTTGACAGTGCATTAGGACAGCTGGTGGGGTGTTTTCTGGCAATGATGGTGATCCTGCTGGTGCGGGATAACTCTCAGGCGCGAACCGGCCGTGTGCTGTTGAATCAGTTCGTGTCGGCTGCCGTATCGTCTCTGACGACAAACACTGCGCGCCGAAAAGAGAACCACCTGCCCGCGCTTTATCAGCAACTGTTCTTATTGTTGAATAAATTTCCGGACGATATTGGCAAGTTCCGCCTGGCGTTAACGATGATCATCGCACATCAGCGCTTGCGTAATGCCCCCGTGCCGATCAACGACGATCTGTCTGCCTTTCACCGTCAGCTGCGCCGCACTGCCGACCACGTGCTCTCCGCATCCAGTGATGACAAACGCCGTCGCTACTTTAAACAACTGCTTGAAGAGCTGGATATCTACCAGGAGAAACTGAAGGTCTGGGAAGCGCCACCTCAGGTGACGGAGCCGGTAGGGCGGCTGGTGTTTATGCTGCACCGTTACGAAAATGCGCTGACCGATAGCTGATTAAAGAAAAAACCGACGCCAAAAGCGTCGGTTTTTTTGTAGCTATACTTAGTTCTGCAGGCTCTTACATTCAGAAAGGGAGGACACATGACTACCCTGGCTCTTCAGGACAACATCCTTTTTCAGACCGGCTATCTGGTCAACGGCATCTGGAAAACGCTGGACACGACCTTTGATGTGCTCAACCCGGCCACCGGTGAAGTGATCGCAAAAGTGGCGAAAGCCGGTAAAACCGAAACCGAAGAGGCGATTGCCGCCGCAACTAAAGCTTTCCCTTCATGGCGCGCCAGAACCGCGAAAGAGCGTTCAACCATCCTCTATCGCTGGTATGAACTGATTATTGAGAATAAAAGCTGGCTCGGGCGGTTAATGACCACCGAACAGGGTAAGCCCCTGAAAGAAGCAGAAGGTGAAGTCGAGTATGCTGCCAGCTTTATCCAGTGGTTTGCCGAGCAGGCCAAACGCGCGAATGGTGAAATTATTCCACCCGTCAAACCCGGCTCCCGCATTCTGGCAACCCGCGAACCTGTCGGCGTGGTGGCGGCGATTACGCCGTGGAACTTCCCGATGGCAATGCTTACCCGCAAGTTAGGCCCGGCGCTGGCAGCAGGGTGTACGGGGGTGATCAAACCGGCAAACAACACTCCGCTCAGCGCCTTTGCATTACTCGCGCTGGCAAAACAGGCGGGTGTGCCGGATGGCGTGCTTAACGCGGTAGCGGGAAACACGCATGAAATCAGCGATGCGATCATGGCCAGCCACGACGTGCGTAAAATCACGTTTACCGGGTCGACCTCTGTGGGCAAAACGCTGGTGCGAAACGCCGCAGAGACAATGAAAAAAGTCTCAATGGAGCTGGGAGGAAATGCTCCCTATATCGTCTTTGAGGATGCGGACATTGATGCAGCTGTGAAAGGGGCGATTACCAACAAATTCCGTAATGCCGGGCAGGTCTGCGTCAGCGTTAATCGCTTCTATATTCAGGAAACCGTTTACGACAAGTTTGTTAATCAGCTTGCTGATGCGGTGAACGCGCTGAAGGTCGGAAATGGTCTGGAAGAAGGGGTCGTCGTCGGGCCGCTGATTGAACCTTCGGCGGTCAACAAAGTGCGGGAACACGTTGAAGATGCGATTGCCAACGGTGCGACCGTACTGGCAGGCGGCAAGGCACACCCACTTGGCGGTAATTTCTGGATGCCAACCGTGCTCGGAGACTGCCATGAAGGCATGAAGCTGGCAGGGGAAGAGACGTTTGGCCCTGTCGCGGCCTGCTTCCGTTTCACCTCAGAAGATGAAGTGATCCAGCGCGCCAATAACACACCATATGGCCTGGCGGCTTACTTCTATACCCAGAACCTGTCGCGGGTGTTCCGCGTCTCACAGGCCATCGAAAGCGGGATGATTGGCATCAACGAATGTGCCGTATCCACAGAGCTGGGACCTTTTGGTGGCGTAAAAGAGTCAGGTCTGGGGCGTGAGGGGTCTGTGTTGGGGCTGGAAGAGTATCTGGAAGTCAAAACCCTGCATATCGGGGGATTATAATAGACAGGGCGGCATTTGCCGCTCGCCTGGACTGGGTGGCTGGTAATGAAAATCTATACGTTTGATTTTGACGAGATTGACAGTCAGGAAGACTTCTATCGTGAATTTATCCAGGTGTTTGACCTTGAACAGGAAAGCGTCACGAATCTGGATACGCTGTGGGAAGTGGTCATCGACAGCCAGTTGCCGTTACCGCTGGAGATAGAGTTTATCCATCTGCCTGATAAGCTGCGCAGACGTTTTGGCGCGCTGGTTTTATTGTTTGATGAAGCAGAAGAAGAGCTGGAAGGACAGTTACGTTTTAACGTGCGCCACTGATTTAAGCGTTAAAAAAAGCCCCTGACCTTCTGGTCAGGGGCAAGTCGTATGATGAGATACGACGAGGGTTTATTTATACAGTTCCGCTGTAGCATGCCAGTGGTCACCCTGGTTCAGTTCGGTGACGCGATAGCTGCTGGCACCCGCTTTTTCAGCTTTTGCTGCCAGCTCCTGACGGATATCCATCGGAGAGCCGGTTACGGATGTGACAGAGATACTCCCCATCGACTGTAGAGTCTGTGCCTGGTCGGCATTGACCTGGTGAACGGCTGCGCTCGCGCCGAAAGAAAGTACAGATGCCAGGCCGAGGGTTGCGATGATTAATTGGGTTTTCATAGTCTTTACTCCTGAGCAGGGTGTACTCAACGGCGAGAAGGGTTGAACTGCTATTTTTATGCCAGGTGCCGTTGAGTGGAGAATGATGTTTTCGGGTATGACTAAAACTTATTTGTACAGCTCAGCGGTTGCGTGCCAGTGGTCGCCTGTACGCGCTTCAATGATGCGATAGGATGACGCACCCTGTTCTTCCGCTTTTTTGTTCAGCATGTCATGCATGTCCATCGGAGACGCACTGACCGCACCAACAGACACTGTGCCAATTGCCTGACGGGATTGCGCCTGATCGGCGTTGATGGAGTCAGCCGCAAAAGCACCGAATGACAGAACAGACAGGACGCTCAGCATCGCTACAGTAGTTTTGATTTTCATGATTCTTTACCTCGTCGAATTTTTTACTGGGGTCTTTGTTTCGTGACCCTCATCACAAAATCAAGTATACACTAATAACGATAAAAATTAATACCAGACTAATTGTTTCAATGGTTATTAAGAGTTAATAAACGTGATTTTTATAACCAAAATGCATAGTGATGGTCATTTTTTCGTCACATCTTCTTGCTATGTCTAACTAAATCAGAGGGATACTGGCTTTTGATTTTTTGTGCGATTTATTGAGGTAATATTCACTGCGTGAATGTTAGTGGGTGGTAAAAAGCACTATTTGGCAAAGCAGGGAGGGGAGAAAACAGGGGGAAACGCAGCGGGAGCAGAACAATCCCCGCAGCCGTGCTACGGGGAGAGAGGATTACAGTTCCTGTTCGAACAGAACCAGAATCGCTTCGTAGAGATCTTTGACGGAGAAATTATTTGCCGGAGTGGTAAAGATGGTGTCGTCACCGGCGATGGTGCCGAGGATACCTTCTGCTTTACCTAAGGAGTCCAGCAGGCGGGCAATCAGCTGTGCGGCACCCGGGCTGGTGTGGATCACGACAACGGCATCGTTATAGTCGATATCCAGAACCAGATTCTTCAGTGGGCTGGAGGTTGTCGGCACGCCAAGTTCGGCAGGCAGACAATAGACCATTTCCATTTTGGCATTACGCGTACGCACCGCGCCAAATTTGGTCAGCATACGGGAGACTTTCGACTGATTGATATTATCGAAGCCTTGTTCCTGCAACGCCTGAACAATTTCTCCCTGAGAACTGAATTTCTCTTCTTTGAGTAGCGCTTTAAACGCCTTTACTAATTCTTCTTGCTTAGACGAGCTTCGCATAAGTCACCCGGAATATAACGGTATAAACAACATTATTATGCATGTGGATGAATTTTTATGCAAACAATCTGCCTGAACCCAGGCTGAAATAATGTTATGAAAGGGAGTGATTTTATCAGATTTCGTTATCAGAAAACATGCCTGGGTCACGCCACGCAAATAAGCTTAAAAGTAAATTAAATGTTATCAAATTGATGTTGTTTTGGTGGCGTGGCAGGGTGTATTGTAACCACCTCTTAAATCGTTGCCGTCTGTTGTCAGATAGCATTCTGACGATAGAGAAAGTCGAGTGACCTCAAATTCTTTAGCTACGAAAATTGTAATTATTTACCTGCTGAATTATGGTCGCCGCAACGGAGTTACAGATACTTAAGTTAACCATAATAAGGAGTTTAGGATGAAAGTCGCAGTCCTCGGCGCTGCTGGTGGTATCGGCCAGGCGCTTGCCCTACTACTGAAAACCCAACTGCCTTCAGGCTCAGAACTCTCCCTGTACGATATTGCTCCGGTAACCCCAGGTGTGGCGGTTGACCTGAGCCACATCCCGACAGCTGTGAAAATCAAAGGCTTTTCCGGTGAAGATGCACGTCCTGCGCTGCAGGGCGCTGACGTTGTGCTGATCTCCGCGGGTGTGGCACGTAAGCCCGGTATGGATCGCTCTGACCTGTTCAACGTCAATGCGGGTATCGTGAAAAACCTGGTACAGCAGATCGCTGAAATCTGCCCGAAAGCCTGTATCGGTATCATTACTAACCCAGTGAACACCACCGTTGCTATCGCGGCAGAAGTGCTGAAGAAAGCCGGTGTTTACGACAAGAACAAACTGTTTGGCGTGACCACGCTGGACATCATCCGTTCCAACACCTTCGTGGCTGAGCTGAAAGGCAAGCAGCCAACCGACGTTGAAGTACCGGTTATCGGTGGTCACTCTGGTGTGACTATTCTGCCTCTGCTGTCGCAGATCCCTGGCGTAAGCTTCACCGAGCAGGAAGTGGCTGACCTGACCAAACGTATCCAGAACGCGGGCACCGAAGTGGTGGAAGCGAAGGCGGGTGGCGGTTCTGCAACTCTGTCTATGGGCCAGGCGGCTGCACGTTTCGGCCTGTCACTGGTTCGCGCCCTGCAGGGTGAGAAAGGTGTTGTTGAATGTGCTTATGTTGAAGGTGACGGCGCACACGCACGCTTCTTCTCTCAGCCACTGTTGCTGGGTAAAAACGGTATCGAAGAACATCAGTCAATTGGCAAGCTGAGCGCGTTCGAACAAAACGCGATGACAGGCATGCTGGACACGCTGAAGAAAGATATCACTCTGGGTGAAGAGTTCGTTAACAAGTAAAACGGACTTTCCCTTACAGGCCGGGTAAGCGTTCGCGCTACCCGGCAAAAAAAACGGAGCCAGGTGCTCCGTTTTTTTATGTCTGTCAGTTGGTGGCCGGGTATTCCTGAATCGTTACCTGAATCGTCAGCTTCTTATCGTTGCGCATGACTTCGACCGGAATGATAGAGCCAGGACGTATTTCTGCGACCTGATCCATCGTCTCCAGCGCCGATACCGCCGGACTGCCATTCACCGATATAATGACGTCATTGACCTGAATACCTGCGTTAGCCGCCGGACCGCCAGGGGAGACTTCGTTGACCACAATGCCCTGGATCTGATCGATACCGCCACCTTGCGAGTGCATTGGCGCAATCTCACGCCCACCAATACCGATGTAGCCGCGGATCACCCGACCATCGCGGATGAGCTTATCCATAATTTTGGTGGCCAGCTGGAACGGAATGGCAAAGCCGATACCTTCCGGCGTCTCGCCATCGTTACTCTTATCGAACGAGAGGGTGTTGATGCCCATCAGCTCGCCCAGCGAGTTGACCAGCGCGCCGCCAGAGTTACCGTGGTTGATTGACGCATCGGTCTGCAGGAAGTTCTGCCGCCCGGAGGGGTTCAGGCCAATTCGACCGGTGGCGCTGATAATCCCCTGAGTGATGGTCTGACCCAGGTTGTACGGGTTACCAATCGCCAGCACCACGTCGCCAATGTGCGGCGTACGTTTGCGGTTAATCGGGATGACCGGCAGGCCGCCCGTGGCGTTGATTTTCAGTACCGCCAGGTCGGTCAGGCTGTCAGAGCCGACGAGCAGAGCCTCAAACACGCGGCCATCCTGCAATGCGACGATAATCTGGTCGGCATCGTTGATCACGTGTTTGTTGGTAATGATGTAACCACGCTCGTCCATAATCACACCGGAACCGAGCGTGCGGATCTCCAGCTGATTATGGCTTGAGCTGTTAAGGCCACGGTTATAGACGTTAACCACGGCAGGTGCCGCACGGCGAACGGCCTGGTTGTAGGTGGCCGGTGTTTCATCCGTACTGTCAAACTGGGGGGCCGTCAGCTTGTTGAACTGACGTAAAGACGGCATAGCCACTAACAGCAGGCCAGCAACGATCAAACCGATGGCAATGGAACGAAAGAGCTTTAAAAGCATGATGCGCGTGTCGTTAAAAAAGGAACGATTTGCAGCATAACATGAGTTATCCGGACATCACACGAAGCCAGATGCCCGGAATCACACATGATTAGCGCAACAGAATATAGATAGACTCATTGCCACGCATAATCTGCAGGGCAATGACCGCTGGCTTACTCTCCAGCACCTTGCGCATCTCCGCGATAGATTGCACGCGGTTGCGGTTTACACCGATGATGACATCATCCTGGTGCAACCCCGCCTGTGCGGCTGGGCTGCTCTTCTCGACGGTATCAACGGTAATGCCTTTTGTGCCGTCTTTAAGCTGCCCGTCGCTTAGCGTTGCCCCTTGCAGTGCCGGGGCGATAAGCTCAGCACTGGCGGAAGAGGACGTACTCTTATCCAGCGTCACTTCAACGTCCAGCGGCTTGCCATCACGAATCAGACCTAACTTCACTTTGGCACCGGGTTCAGTCGTTGCAATGCGCGAACGCAGCTCAGCGAAACTGTTCAGCGGTTTATCATTGAGGCTGACGATCACATCCCCGGATTTCACGCCTGCTTTTGCCGAGCCGGAATTTGGCAGCACTTCACTGACAAATGCCCCGCGCTGAACGTTGATGTTGAACGCTTTAGCGATATCCGCGCTCATCTCCATCCCCTTAATGCCCAGCAAACCGCGTTTGACTTCGCCAAACTGAATCAGCTGTTGTGACAGGGTTTTGGCCATATTGCTGGGAATGGCGAAACCAATCCCGATGCTGCCGCCGCCCGGCGCAAGGATGGCGGTGTTGATGCCAATCAACTCACCGTTGAGGTTAAGCAGTGCTCCGCCGGAGTTGCCGCGGTTAATCGAGGCATCGGTCTGAATAAAGTTTTCCAGCCCTTCCAGATTCAGTCCGCTACGTCCTAGCGCGGAAACGATACCCGAAGTGACGGTTTGTCCTAAACCGAACGGGTTACCGACGGCGACGGCAAAATCACCAACACGCAGCTTATCGGAGTCCGCTATCGTAATTTGTGTCAGGTTGCCCGGGTTTTGCATCTGCAATAGCGCAATGTCGCTCTGGTCATCGCCGCCGATCAGTTTGGCGTCAAATTCTCGCCCGTCATTCAGCTGAACGCTGATTTTATCCGCCTGGCTGATAACGTGGTTATTGGTCAGAATATAGCCTTTAGCCGCATCAATGATGACCCCAGAGCCAAGACCTTCAAAAGGCTGGGCTGACTGGTCGGGAGACTCATCACCGAAATACTTCTTCAGTTCTTCAGGTACGCGCTGGTTTTGCCGCGCTGTTCCTTCGACTCGCACGCTGACTACCGCAGGTAGCACTTTTTCCAGCATCGGCGCGAGGCTGGGAATGGCAGTTTGTCCCGGAACCTGCGCAGGCAGCGTGGCCGAAGCAGGGAAGGATGCCGAGAGAGATAACCCGACACTTAACGCTAAAGCGCTCAACAGCTGGTTTTTTTTGTTCATCGACGCTGACTCTCGTATCCTGGAATGAAAGAAGAACGGCCCCAAAAACATCCTGATGTTATTGAATTTTAAACCGCTGAACAATGAGGTAATTGACTAAATAATAGCTGGGGTCAGGGAGAAAGGACGGGCGCAATCGCTGCGCCCGTAAAATAAATTCAGGTTGTGCGATTAATCGCGTTTTGCGCCACCGCGCAGCAGGCCGGACGCGCCATCAGAATAATCGCGTGGCATCTGAACCGGTGCCTGGTCGTTACCGGCTTCAGAGTCAGCCAGACGGTTGCGGAACGGGTTCGTCTCCGCCGTCATCTCTGGCAGCAGGCTGCTGGAGCTTTTCGCCATGTGTTGATACAGCTGACGATAGTCGGTTGCCATGTTATCCAGCAGCTCGGCGCTACGGGCAAAGTGGCTGACCAGCTCTTCGCGATACTCTTCCAGTTCAGCTTTGTTCTTTTCCAGTTCGTACTGCAGTGACTGTTGTTGACGCAATTTGCGATTACCGAAACGCATGGCCACAGCACCGATAATGATGCCGACGACTAAACCGATTAGCGCATATTCCCAGGTCATGAACTTCTCCCGTTGTCTTGTGGTTCCGTAGGGTGTTGGCTCGGCTCCTGCCTGTGCCTGATAACGCCACTATAACCGCTATTTCTGCAGAAGTGGAATCCTGACGTATCATCGCGTAGTGTAGAACGGCCTTTTTTTCATCAGCCATGCCTGCTGGTGAGGTTTAACCGAAGGAATAACAACAAGATTATGCAAAGTCTGTCCCCCTCATCGCGTTACCTTCATGCCCTGAATGAGGGCTCACATCAGCCGGACGATGTTCAGCGTGAAGCGGTCAACCGTCTGGATGTGATCTATCAGGAGCTCACGGCCAAACCCGCTGAAATCGTACAACACGGCGGGCTGAAGGCGGCATTCGGTCGGTTTCTTGGGAAAAAAGAGCCGCAGGCTAACGCCCCGGTGCGCGGCTTATATATGTGGGGAGGCGTCGGGCGCGGTAAAACCTGGCTGATGGATATGTTCTACCAGAGCCTGCCGGGGGGGCGTAAACAACGTCTGCACTTCCACCGTTTTATGCTGCGGGTTCACGAAGAGCTGACGGCGCTGCAGGGCAAAAGTGACCCACTGGAGATTATTGCCGATCGCTTCAAGGCTGAAACGGATGTGCTCTGCTTTGACGAATTTTTTGTTTCTGATATCACCGACGCCATGTTGTTAGGTGGCCTGATGAAAGCGCTGTTTGCGCGCGGGATTACGCTGGTTGCCACCTCGAATATCCCGCCGGATGAGCTATACCGCAACGGCCTGCAGCGGGCGCGTTTCCTGCCTGCCATTGATGCCATTAAGCAGCATTGCGATATCATGAACGTCGATGCCGGAGTGGATTACCGCCTGCGCACGCTGACGCAGGCGCATCTGTGGCTTTCCCCTTTAAACGATGAAACCACCAGTCAGATGAATAAACTGTGGCTGGCACTGGCGGGAGCGGCACGTGATAACACCCCTGCGCTGGAGATTAACCATCGTCCGCTGCAAACGCAGGGGGTAGAGAACCAAACCCTGGCGGTCTCTTTTGCGACGCTTTGTGTGGATGCCCGCAGCCAACACGATTACATTGCGCTTTCGCGCCTGTTCCACACCGTGATGCTGCTGGATGTCCCGGTAATGACGCCGTTGATGGAGAATGAAGCGCGGCGCTTCATTGCACTGGTGGATGAGTTTTACGAACGTCACGTCAAGCTGGTGGTGAGTGCAGAGGTTCCTTTATATGAGGTATATCAGGGCGAGCGGTTGAAATTTGAATTCCAGCGCTGCCTGTCGCGCCTGCAGGAGATGCAGAGCGAGGAATACCTGAAGCTGGAGCATATGCCGTAATCCATGTTTCCCTCTCCCGGTGGGAGAGGAGCCGGGGGTGAGAGCACCAGAGCGCACAACATCCACCCCCCCGAAAAACCCGTTTTGAATCACATTTAGGGGTCGATCTTTGACCTCAACTTCTCTATAATCTTGCGACCCCACGTTACGAGAAGGTTTTTTTCCCGAAACTTTCTATGTGTCGGCATTAGCTATTCGAAGGGGTAGGTTTGCCGGACTTTGTCGTGTGAACCTCAACTGACTAAACGTTTGGGTGTTCACCAACGTGTAACTTATTATTTGGGTAAGCTTTTAATGAAAACTTTTACAGCTAAACCAGAAACCGTACAGCGCGACTGGTATGTTGTTGACGCGACCGGTAAAACTCTGGGCCGTCTGGCTTCCGAACTGGCTCGTCGCCTGCGCGGTAAGCATAAAGCGGAATATACTCCGCACGTTGATACCGGTGATTACATCATCGTTCTGAACGCAGAAAAAGTTGCTGTAACCGGCAACAAGCGCGAAGACAAAATGTACTACCACCACACCGGCCACATCGGTGGTATCAAAGAAGCGACCTTTGAAGAGATGATTGCTCGCCGTCCTGAGCGTGTGATTGAAATCGCGGTTAAAGGCATGCTGCCAAAGGGCCCACTGGGTCGTGCTATGTTCCGTAAACTGAAAGTTTATGCAGGCAACGAGCACAACCACGCGGCACAGCAACCGCAAGTTCTTGACATCTAATCGGGATTATAGGCAATGGCTGAAAATCAATACTACGGCACTGGTCGCCGCAAAAGCTCCGCCGCTCGCGTGTTTATCAAACCGGGCAACGGTAAAATCGTAATCAACCAGCGTTCTCTGGAACAATACTTCGGTCGCGAAACTGCCCGCATGGTAGTTCGCCAGCCGCTGGAACTGGTTGACATGGTAGAAAAACTGGATCTGTACATCACCGTTAAAGGTGGTGGTATCTCCGGTCAGGCAGGTGCGATCCGTCACGGTATCACCCGCGCTCTGATGGAGTACGACGAATCCCTGCGTTCTGAACTGCGTAAAGCTGGCTTCGTTACTCGTGACGCTCGTCAGGTTGAACGTAAGAAAGTGGGTCTGCGTAAAGCACGTCGTCGTCCACAGTTCTCCAAACGTTAATCTGCTTTCTGCTTATGCAGAACGATTGGCGAAAAACCCGCTTCGGCGGGTTTTTTTATGGATAATGCTTAGGTTATCCACAAAATCAATGCATATATCTCCTCTTTTTCCGTATTTCCAGAATCCCCTCACCACAAAGGTCATAAAATCTGGTAAACTATCATCCAATTTTCTGCCCAAATATCGGTGAATACTCGATTTTTGTTCGATTCTTGAACAATGTGTTTTCCCTGGGATGGGCGATACAACATCTGGCTGGCCCTGTTGGGGCTGGTAGCAGTAAAAATTCTGAATATACCTGGAGGTTTTCATGGCTGTCGCTGCCAACAAACGTTCGGTAATGACGCTGTTTTCTGGTCCTACTGACATTTATAGCCATCAGGTTCGTATCGTGCTGGCCGAGAAGGGTGTCAGTTTTGAGATCGAGCATGTGGAAAAGGATAACCCACCTCAGGATCTGATCGATCTCAACCCGAGCCAAAGCGTACCGACGCTGGTAGATCGTGAGCTGACCCTGTGGGAATCCCGCATCATTATGGAATATCTTGATGAGCGTTTCCCGCATCCGCCACTGATGCCTGTTTACCCGGTTGCGCGTGGTGAAAGCCGCCTGTACATGCAACGTATCGAGAAAGACTGGTACTCGCTGATGAACGTTATCGTCAACGGTTCCTCCTCTGAAGCGGATGCTGCACGTAAACAACTGCGTGAAGAGCTGCTGGCGATTGCGCCCGTGTTTGGTCAGAAGCCTTTCTTCCTGAGCGATGAGTTCAGCCTGGTGGATTGCTACCTGGCTCCTCTGCTGTGGCGTCTGCCAACGCTGGGCGTTGAGTTCAGCGGCCCGGGTGCTAAAGAGCTGAAAGGCTATATGACTCGCGTATTTGAACGCGACTCTTTCCTGGCATCTTTAACTGAACCGGAACGTGAAATGCGTCTCGGCCGAGGCTAATGACTGTGGAAATGTCACAACTTTCTCCACGCCGTCCGTATCTGCTGCGCGCCTTCTATGAATGGCTGCTGGATAACCAGCTCACGCCGCACCTGGTGGTGGATGTGACGTTGCCGGGCGTGCAGGTTCCAATGGAATACGCGCGTGACGGGCAGATCGTGCTGAACATTGCGCCACGTGCGGTGGGTAACCTGGAGCTGGCAAATGACGAAGTGCGCTTTAATGCACGCTTTGGCGGCGTGCCACGCCAGGTTTCTGTCCCGCTGGCTGCTGTGCTGGCTATTTACGCACGTGAAAACGGCGCAGGTACCATGTTCGAGCCGGAAGCGGCATACGACGAGGATGTTGCCAGCCTGAATGACGACAGCGCTGAAGGTGAACCCGTGATGTCTGTCATTGATGGCAATAAGCCGGGAAGTGACGATGGCGACGATGGCGATGATACGCCTCCGTCGCCACCTCGTGGTGGACGCCCCGCGTTGCGAGTGGTGAAATAGATTACTTAAAAAGGCCCGAAAGGGCCTTTTTTGTGGGTGGTATTCCAAAATCCCCCAAACGGCATAAACGTTGTAACAGAGGTAACATTGCTATTATTTAGATAAAACTATTTATTTGGTGAATGCATTTTGCTTTGTTTTATTCTGTTTTATTTTTTGTTTTGAAAATAACATTGATAAGTTTTCTATTCCGGTCATCTTTATAAATTCTGAAAATCGTTATTACGCTCTTATTTCTCAATAATAGATATTATTTCCCGATTATACTGGAAGCGGGCTCATCAAGGGATAATCATCATCCGTGTGCCAGGGGATATATGGCTCGTGTAGACGGTTACGACGAGAGGGCAACTGGCATCAAACCGCTTGCCAGTAGCACCGGCAACGATCGATTCGGTGTGAACCGTGAACTATAGCGGGTAACGTCAGCAGGCTAATACAGCTATTTTTTTACCGTAACCTATAACGCTTTCAGCATTCAATCCTCGTCGGTCTGATGAGCTATTAATTATCATTGCAAGGTGAATCATCATCTTGTAGTTAATATCAATGTTAATGGATGTAACATATGAATAAAATCTACAGTATTGTCTGGAGTGCCGTGCGGAATATGTACGTTGTTACTTCAGAGCTGGCGTGTGGCGACAGTAAACTTAAAACGCAGGCAGGCGTCAACAATATAAAAACCTCCCCGGATACACAACCTGAAGCACAGCCGGCGCTGAAAGCAAAACGCACTTTGCTGGCTCAGGCGCTGATCGCCGCGCTCGGTGTTTCCAGCCCGTTTGCCATGGCCGGGAATACGGAAGAGTATACCTCCGTGGGCGAGAACGCCATCACCAGCGCCACCATTGACTACTCATCAAAGGATCACGGCAGCGCGCTGTATGTTTCGGGCCTCGGCGTTTCCGCCAGTAACGAAGAAGGGAGTGCTATTACCATTACAACACACGGTGGTGGTAATTACCTGCCGGATTCTGGTGGTCACGCAGTTTCACCCGCAATTGAAGTGAATAACGGTGCCCAGCTTACTCTTTACGACGCCACCGTGGAGGCTGACGGGGAATATACTTCAGCGCTCAACCTGGAAATGGGCGGTCAGGCAGAACTTCATGGTGGCGAAGTGTCTGGTAACGGCGACTATCTATTGATTGGGCTGCAGAATCAGTCAAGGCTGACGCTGGACAGCGTCGACGTGACAGCAACAGCAGGCACCTACTCCGGGTACATGCCCAACGCACAATCTATCTATGTGCAGGAGGGTAGTCACCTGATTATAGAGAACGGTAGCAACCTCCAACTGGGGGCGAATCAGATAAACCTGAGCCAGGGCTCCACTCTGGATATGTCCGACAGCACAGTCACCACCGCTTCCGCAGCCACCGACAGTCCCACCATATTTGCTGGCGCGAGTACGGTCAATATTACCGATTCCAGCGTAACGAACGACTATGTCGCCGATCCCATGAACAGTGGCTATGGTTCGGCGATTCAGGCGTACAGCGGCTCGACGCTAACGCTTACGGGCACCACCGTAACATCTAACGGCATTGGCATTGTTGTTAAGGGATCAACGGCTAACATTACCGGTTCCGCCACGTCGAACATCACTGCCGATAATGATGCAATCCAGGTCACCGGGCAAAATAACACACTGAAAGTCCATGGTGCGACGGTCAACTCCAGTGCCGCCGCAGCGCTGCATGTTGTCAGCGGTGCCACCCTGACCAATAACGACGCCATCATAATAGACGGCAACAGTACGTTTACCGCGCCAACCGCCCTTCAACTGGACAGCGACGTGGCTATCAATGCTTCCGACTCTACATTTGACGGCAACATTGTCGCAGGCAAAACGGCATCCACCCTGGACTTCAACGGTTCCACGATAAAAAACGGCAGCGTCACGGCGTCGGGCAGTCACCTCTCGCTTGATGACAGCAGTACGTGGACCATGGCTGACGACACCATCGCCGACACTCTCGGCTCGCTGGATAACGCTGGTACCATTACTATGGGTGGCAATACGCTGGCCATCACCAACGGTTTGACGTTGCAAAGCACCAGTGTGCTCAACATCGCCCAGACAGATGCCACCACTCCGCTGATCACCACCAAAGATGCCGCGCTTGACGGCACGCTGTATATCCATTCGACTCCGTCACCGCAGGCCTACACCTCTGATACCGAACTGGGTGCGATGGCGATTATTATCGACGCGCAGAATGCGATTGTCGGTGATTTTGATAGCGTCACAATCGACGCCGCGGCAGCCACGCCGGACTATCTCACCTACAGCACAGGTATCAACCCCACTGACAACACCCAATATACGCTGAACATGGGCCTGACATGGTATGCAGACGGTACGCATAGCGCCTCCGGGGCCTCCGGCAACTTCACGCTGGATGCGGGCGACACCTTTACGGTCACGGGGACGCTGGCTAACCAGACGGGTAACGCAAACTGGGACGGTAAAACCCTGACCAAAGAGGGCGACGGCGCGCTGACCCTCGCCGGCAATAACACCTACACCGGCGGCACGACAATCAATGGCGGTACGCTGACGGCAGCCAGCGCCAATGCGCTGGGGACGGGGGCGGTGGCAAACCACGCTACCCTGGTGCTGGGCGCGGGCGATACTGTCAATGTCACTGGCGGTATCACCACCTATACCGGTGCGACGACGACGCTGGCAGCGGGGACAACGCTGGATCTTGGCAGCAGCGCGTTCACACAGCAGGACGGTAGCACGCTCAATATCGACCTGGGTGCCAGCGCCAGCAGCCCGATCATCACCGCTGGCAGCGCTAACCTGGACGGCTCACTGAACATCACCGGCATTGGTAACGTCACTGACCCGCTGCAAAATAACCCGAATACGTTCACCCTGATTGATGCTAACAGCGCCATCAGCGGCGATTTCGATAACCTGACCATTGCCGGAATTGACGCAAAAGAGGTCGACTTCCTGACCGTGGATGGTCGCATCAATGCCAGCGACAGCTCGCAGTATCAGCTGGCGGCTTCCCTCTCCTGGTACGCCGATCTTGACGGTGCGGCCACCGATGCCAACGGTACCTTTACGTTAAGCAACCCGGACGGCAGCTTTAACGTCGCCGCCGACCTGGCAGACGTTGACAGCTCACTTGACCCCAGCAGCACCACCGGTTGGGATGGCAAAACGCTCACCAAAGAGGGCGGCGGAGAATTAATCCTCTCAGGCAATAACAGCTATAGCGGCGGTACCGACATCAACGACGGCACGCTGACGGCAGCCAGCGTCAATGCGTTGGGGACGGGCGAGGTGACAAACCACGCCAGTCTGGTGCTGGACGCAGGTGATACGATCAACGCCACTGGCGGCATCACCACCGATACCGGTGCCACGACGACGCTGGCGGCGGGCACCTCGCTGGATCTTGGCAGCGGCACGCTGACACAACAGAGCGGCAGTACGCTGGACGTCGAGCTTGGTAGCACATCGGCACAGCAGCCATTGATCATCGGTGATAGCGCCACACTGGATGGCACGCTACAGGTGGGTGGTGCTGGCATGAAGGACATCAGTTCCGATGCGCATCTGGAAACCATCACCCTGATGGATATGGACAACGCGATCGGCGGCGACTTTACCAGCCTGTCGATGGATCTTACGAACTCACCGGATTACCTGACCGTCAGTGGCATGGTTAACCCTGACGATGATTCGCAATACCTGCTGACGCAAGCGTTAAGCTGGAATGCGACCACCACCTCGGCGACCCCGGCGCACGGCACTTTTACCCTGGATGCCGGCAAAACCTTTGAAGTGACCAGCGTACTGTCTGACCAGACGGGTAACGCAAACTGGGACGGCAAAACCCTGACCAAAGCAGGCAAGGGCACCCTCGTTCTGAGTGCGGAAAACACCTATAACGGCGATACCCATGTCAATGACGGCACGTTGTGGCTTACCGATACCGGCGTGATTGGTGCGACGAGCAGCACCCAGAACGTGAATGTTGCCTCCGGCGCGACGTTCGGTGGCACGGGCACGGTCAACGGTAACGTCAATAACAGTGGCAGCATCGCCATGAGCCAGAACGGTGAAACGGGGCACACCCTGACCATCAACGGCGACTACAGGAGTACCGGCGGTAGCCTGTACATGAACACCTATATGGGTGATGACAATTCTACGACGGACAAACTCGTGATTTCCGGCGATGTTTCCGGTACCACGGCGGTGACATTTACCCCCACCAATTCCGGTGACACGGGTATGGCGACCACTAACGGCATTGAAGTGATTGACGTTGGCGGTACCAGCGTTGGCGGCAGCGGCAATGACGCCAGTTTCCAGATGCAGGGGCGCGTGATGATGAGTGCGTATGAATACCGCCTGTACCAGCATGACGACGGTAACTGGTATCTGAACTCGACAACGTTAACACCGACCCCATCGGATGACGGTGGTGATGGTGGCGACGTCACGCCACAGTACCGTGCCGACATTGGTGCTTACCTTGGCAACCAGTGGATGGTGCGTAACCTGCAAATGCAGACGCTCTACGACCGCGAAGGCAGCCAGTACCACAACGAAGACGGTAGCGTCTGGATGCGCTTTAAGGCCGGTACCTCGGACTCGCAGGCGGCGGACGGTAATGTTGATATCAACAATAACTACTCCCAGTTCCAGCTTGGCGGTGACGTCCTGACCTGGAGCAACGGTGAGCAGAGCCTGGCCGTTGGGGGGATGGGCAGCTATGTCAACGCCGACACCGACAGCACCGGTAACAAAGGCGCGGACGGCAGCCAGTTCTCCGCTAAAGGCCATACCGATGGCTATAACCTGGGTGTTTATGCCACCTGGTTTGCGGATGCGAAAAATCATAACGGGATGTATGTGGATAGCTGGTATCAGTACGGCTTCTACAACAACAGTGTTGATAACGACGGTATTGGTTCGGAGGATTACGACTCCAGCGCCAGTGCCATCTCGCTGGAAACCGGCTACCGCTACGATACCGCGCTACAAAACGGCAACACCGTCAGCCTGACGCCACAAGCACAGGCAACGTGGCAACATTACAGCGCCGACAGCCTCACTGACCACAGCGGTACGCGCATCGATGACCAGGACAGCAACAGCTGGAACACGCGCCTCGGCCTGCGTGTCGACGGTAAACTGCACAACAGTAAAGGGTCAGTCATTCAGCCATTTATGGAAGCCAACTGGTTGTACACCAGCGATGACACCAGCGTGTCGTTCAACGACATGAGCGTGGATCAGGATATTCCAGCTAACCGCGCTGAGCTGAAAGTGGGCATTAAAGCCAACCTGAACAGCCAGTGGAGCGTGACAGGGCAGGTGATGGGTCAGAAAGGGAATAATGACTACAGCGATCTAAACGGCAGTCTAAACGTGCGCTATAACTGGTAACGCAAGTCGTGTAATACAGGTCGCCGGTGGGACAGGCGGCCTGGCTATCCAGACTTTCGGACCATCCTGCCGTGACAGAGGCGATATGAAAAGCGGGGGAGTAGAACAGACTCCCCATCCCTGAATGTGGCTCCAGGACTGGGGAGTCAGAAAGGTATTACACTTCCAGGAAGTTCATAATCCCGTCAGCGGCCTTGCGGCCTTCGGCAATTGCCGTCACCACCAGGTCAGAACCGCGAACGATATCACCACCGGCGAAGATTTTCGGGTTGCTGGTCTGGAACGCGTTGTCGCTGCCTTCCGGCGCAATCACGCGGCCCTGAGAATCCAGCTCAACGCTGTGCTTCGCCAGCCACTCCATGCTGTGAGGGCGGAAGCCGAACGCCATGACAACGGCATCAGCCGGGATCACATGCTCGGAACCGGCAACGATCTCCGCACGACGACGGCCTTTCGCATCTGGCGCACCCATTTCTGTGCGCGCCATCTTCACGCCGCTCACTTTGCCGTTGGCATTCACTTCAATACCCAGCGGCTGGATGTTGAACTGGAACTCCACGCCCTCTTCACGCGCGTTTTTCACTTCGCGTTTAGAGCCCGGCATGTTCTCTTCGTCACGACGATAGGCACAGATGACGTGCGTTGCATTCTGACGAATGGAGGTACGCACGCAGTCCATCGCGGTATCACCGCCACCCAGCACCACCACGCGTTTGCCTTCCATGCTGACGTAAGGCTCATCGGCGGTTTCGCCGTAGCCCATAATCTGCTTGGTGTTAGCAATCAGGAACGGCAGAGCGTCGTAAACACCTGGCGCATCTTCGTTTTCCAGACCACCGCGCATGGACTGATAGGTCCCTACGCCCAGGAACACGGCGTCGTAGTCCTTCAGCAGATCGTCGAGCTGCACATCGCGGCCCACTTCCACATTCAGTTTGAACTCAATGCCCATACCGGTGAAGATTTCACGGCGGCGAGTCATAACCTCTTTTTCCAGCTTGAAGGCCGGGATACCGAAGGTCAGCAGACCGCCGATTTCCGGGTGACGGTCAAAGACCACCGCCTTCACGCCGTTACGGGTCAGAACGTCTGCACAGGCCAGACCTGCCGGGCCCGCACCGATGATCGCCACGCGTTTGTCGGTTTGCTTCACGCCGGTCATATCCGGACGCCAGCCCATCTCGAACGCTTTATCGTTGATATAGCGCTCGATGTTACCGATAGTCACCGCGCCAAACTCGTCGTTCAGCGTACAGGAACCTTCACACAGACGATCCTGAGGACACACACGGCCGCACACTTCCGGCAGGGTGTTGGTCTGGTGAGACAGCTCGGCGGCTTCAAAAATACGTCCTTCGTTGGCGAGTTTCAGCCAGTTCGGGATGTAGTTGTGCACCGGGCATTTCCATTCACAGTAAGGGTTACCGCAGGACAGGCAGCGGTCTGCCTGTGCTTTGGCCTGGCCTTCTGAAAACGGCTCGTAGATTTCCACAAATTCAATTTTACGGATCTTCAGCGGTTTCTTTGGCGGATCAACACGCTGCAGGTCGATAAACTGGTATACGTTCTGACTCATTGCTACCCCTTACTGCGCCTGCACACGCAGCTCTGCTGCGCTACGACTACGGTGACCCAACAGTGCTTTAACATCGCTGGACTTCGGTTTAACCAGCGCGAATTTCGCAGAGAACGCTGGCCAGTTCGCCAGGATCTCTTCGCCGCGCGAAGAACCGGTATGCTGCACGTGTTCGGTAATCAAACCGCGCAGGTGTTCTTCGTGGATGGCAAGCGATTCAACATCCAGCACTTCCACCAGTTCCGGGTTCACGCGTTTGCGGAACTCACCGTCTTCATCCAGGACGTAAGCAAAACCGCCTGTCATGCCTGCGCCGAAGTTCACGCCGGTTTTACCCATTACGCAAACAATTCCGCCCGTCATATATTCACAGCCGTTATCGCCAATGCCTTCCACTACGGTGATGGCACCGGAGTTACGCACTGCGAAACGCTCACCCGCACGACCCGCTGCAAACAGACGACCGCCAGTCGCACCGTACAGACAGGTGTTACCAATGATGCTCGCCTCGTGGCTGCGGAAGGCAGAACCCACCGGAGGACGCACCGCCAGCAAACCACCCGCCATGCCTTTACCGACGTAGTCGTTGGCATCGCCAGTCAGGTACAGCTCAACGCCACCGGCGTTCCACACGCCGAAGCTCTGACCCGCGGTACCGCTGAAGTGTGCGGTAATCGGATCGGCTGCCAGACCCTGGTCGCCGTGCGTTTGCGCGATGTAACCGGAGAGCGATGCGCCAACAGAACGGTCGGTGTTGCGGATATCAAACCAGAACGTTTTGCTCTGTTTCTCATCCACGTACGATTTCGCCTGCTGCAGCAACTGCGCGTTCAGCACGCCGTTGTCGAACGGCGGGTTGTTCTCGGTGCAGTAGACCGCTTTGCCAGCATGCGGCTGTGCGGTTTCCAGCAACTTAGACAGCTCCAGCTTCTGCTGTTTGGCGGTGAAGCCTTCCAGCTCTTTCAGCAGGTCAGTACGGCCAATCAGATCCACCAGGCGTTTCACGCCCAGCTGCGCCATCAGCTCACGGGTTTCACGGGCGATGAAGTCAAAGTAGTTCGTCACTTTGAACGGCAGGCCGTGATAGTGGTTCTTACGCAGCTTCTCGTCCTGGGTAGCAACACCGGTTGCGCAGTTGTTCAGGTGGCAAATACGCAGGTATTTACAGCCGAGCGCAACCATCGGGCCGGTACCGAAGCCAAAGCTTTCCGCACCCAGGATCGCCGCTTTGATGATGTCGAGGCCAGTTTTCAGGCCACCATCCACCTGCAGACGGATCTTGTGACGCAGGCCGTTAGCGACCAGCGCCTGCTGGGTTTCCACCAGCCCCAGCTCCCACGGACAGCCCGCGTATTTCACGGAGGAGAGTGGGCTTGCCCCGGTACCACCGTCGTAACCGGCGATGGTGATCAGGTCAGCGTAGGCTTTCGCCACGCCGGTTGCGATGGTGCCGACGCCCGGTTCGGAAACCAGCTTCACGGAGATCATCGCTTTCGGGTTGACCTGTTTCAGGTCGAAAATCAGCTGCGCCAAATCCTCGATAGAGTAAATATCGTGGTGCGGCGGCGGGGAGATCAACGTCACGCCCGGTACCGAGTAGCGCAGTTTGGCGATGTACGGGGTCACTTTGTCACCCGGTAACTGACCGCCTTCGCCCGGTTTTGCACCCTGAGCGACTTTAATCTGAATTACGTCGGCGTTGACCAGGTACGCTGGCGTCACGCCAAAGCGACCGGATGCCACCTGCTTAATACGGGACACTTTATTGGTGCCGTAACGGGCAGGATCTTCACCGCCTTCGCCGGAGTTCGAGTTACCGCCGATGCTGTTCATGGCTTCGGCCAGCGCTTCGTGGGCTTCCGGGCTTAGCGCGCCGATAGACATCGCTGCGGTGTCGAAACGCTTGAACAGATCGGACGCAGGTTCAACGTCGTCGATACTGACCGCATCATCACCCGGGTTCAGTGCCAGCAGATCGCGCAGGGTGGCTGCCGGACGGTTGTTGACCAGTTCAGCATACTGCTGATAATCACTGTACTCACCGCTCTGAACAGCCTGTTGCAGCGTGCGCACCACGTCCGGGTTATAGGCGTGGTATTCGCCACCGTGAACGTATTTCAGCAGACCGCCCTGATCCAGCGGCTTACGTGCCAGCCAGGCGCGTTTCGACAGATTCACCAGATCCTGCTGGAAGTCAGCAAAACCGGCACCGCCGATGCGGCTGATCACGCCCTGGAAGCAGAGGTTAGCAACATCGTCGTGCAGACCGACCGCTTCAAACAGCTTCGAACAGCGGTAAGATGCAATTGTCGAGATGCCCATTTTGGACATGATCTTGTACAGACCTTTGTTGATGCCGTTACGGTAGTTCAGCATCACAGCACGGTACTCTTTTTCAATCGCGCGGGTGTCGACCAGACGAGCCAGCGTTTCGTAAGCCAGGTACGGGTAGATCGCCGTTGCACCAAAGCCTAACAGCACGGCAAAGTGGTGCGGATCGCGGGCGCTTGCGGTTTCCACAATGATGTTGGCGTCGCAGCGCAGGCTCTTATCGACCAGACGCGTCTGAATCGCACCCACCGCCATTGGCGCAGGTACCGGGAGACGGTTTTTCGCGATATTACGGTCAGACAGCACCAGCAGAACGGTACCGTTACGCACCATCAGTTCAGCTTTGTCACACAGCGCACTCACCGTCTCTTCGAGAGTCGCTTCGGTCACGTCGAAAGTGATATCGAGCGTGTCAGCGCGGTAGTGCTCCTCTTTCATGGTGGTGAGCTGTTTGAAATCGGAGTACAGCAGGATCGGTGATTTAAAGGTCAGACGGTGTGCCTGGCCTTCCGCTTCACAGAAGACGTTCATCTCACGGCCAATGCTGGTCGCCAGCGACATCACATGTGCTTCACGCAGCGGATCGATTGGCGGGTTGGTTACCTGCGCAAACTGCTGGCGGAAGTAGTCATAAATGATGCGAGGTTGGCTGGAGAGCACGGCAAACGGGGTGTCATCACCCATTGAGCCGACCGCTTCCTGGCCGTTTTCGCCGAGCACGCGGATAACCGAGTCCAGCTCTTCGGCGCTGTAGTTAAACTGTTTCTGGAAGCTCGCGAGGGTGTCGTCGTCCATTTCGCGGCTGCCAACATCTTCATCCGACAAATCTTCGAACGGCACGAGGCGACGAACGTTTTTCTCCATCCACTCTTTGTACGGATGGCGGCTTTTCAGATCGTTATCGGTCTCAGCGGAGTGCAGAATGCGCCCGCCACGGGTGTCGATAACCATCAGTTCGCCAGGGCCGACGCGACCTTTTTCGACCACTTCGTCAGGCTGGTAATCCCAGATACCCACTTCGGAGGCACAGGTGATGAGCTTATCTTTGGTGATGACGTAGCGCGCCGGACGCAGACCGTTACGGTCCAGGTTACAGGCAGCAAAACGACCGTCGGACATCACGATGCCCGCCGGGCCGTCCCACGGCTCCATGTGCATAGAGTTAAAGTCAAAGAACGCGCGCAGCTCTGGATCCATATCCGGGTTGTTCTGCCAGGCTGGTGGCACAAGCAGACGCATGGCGCGAACGATATCCATACCGCCTGCCAGCAGCAGTTCCAGCATGTTATCCATTGAGCTGGAGTCAGAGCCGGTTTCGTTGACGAACGGCGCTGCGTCGTGCAGGTCAGGGATCAGCGGTGTCTGGAACTTATAGGTACGGGCGCGTGCCCACTGGCGGTTACCGGTGATGGTGTTGATCTCGCCGTTGTGCGCCAGGTAGCGGAACGGCTGAGCCAGTGGCCAGCGTGGTACGGTGTTGGTGGAGAAGCGCTGGTGGAACAGGCAAATGGCCGATTCCAGACGCAGATCCGCCAGGTCCAGGTAAAAGCGCGGCAGGTCAGCCGGCATACACAGACCTTTATAGATGTTCACCAGGTTAGAGAGGCTACAGACGTAGAACTCTTTATCTTCCTGAAGACGCTTTTCAATGCGGCGGCGGGCGATAAACAGACGGCGTTCCATATCACGTGGACGCCAGCCCGCAGGCGCGTTGACGAAAATCTGTTCAATACGAGGCAGCGAGGAGAGGGCGATTTCACCGAGCACCCCTTCGTTGGTTGGCACATCGCGCCAGCCGACAATAGACAGGGTTTCACGTTGAAGTTCTTCTTCGACGATGCGGCGTGAGGCGGTAGCTTTTTCAGGATCCTGGTTCAGGAACAGCATACCGACAGCGTAGTTTTTGGCTAAACGCCAGCCGCGCTCTTCCGCAACGATACGGAAGAAACGATCGGGTTTTTGCAGCAGCAGACCGCAACCGTCGCCGGTCTTACCATCGGCAAGGATGGCTCCACGGTGCTGCATACGGGCCAGTGCGTGAATGGCGGTACGCACTACCTTGTGGCTAGGTTCGCCTTCTATGTGGGCGATCAGGCCGAAACCACAGTTATCCTTCTCAAGGGATTTATCGTACAACATATCAGTGAACCTCCCCAGGCTCGTCGGGCTTCCCACTGAACCGTGGCGCACAGGCACAGAAAGAGCATGGCGACGGGGTTTGCGCTTCATACGCGTACCTCGCATTCGCCCTCTTTTTCATCCTTTCGCGCAGGTAAACAAGTTTGAGGACTTGCTTCAGAGGGAATCTCAATTACTGCATAAATATGATGAGCAGGCCGCTCATCCAGAAAGCTTCCAGCGGATTTCCAACTTATCGGGAATTGGTACACAGGTCAAATGGCAATCTTATTTATACAAAAATGTGCTAAAGAGTGGTTATGTTGTTGTATTTAAATGGCATTTAACTATTTTTACAACAACTAAACGCCCCGGCAAGGCATCGTGGAGTGTGATCTGACTCACTATATGAAAGCGGTATTAGCAATGTACCGTGCTGAATAACATTTTTTTAGCAGAATAATAATCTGGTACTGGTCGCAAACCCGCATAAAGACACTGTTTTTCAGTGTTGACGCTGCAAATGAAAAAAACCATCAGAACATAAGGAAAAGTAATCACGCCTGGCGTGAATGAAATTGCAGTAATCCTGATTATTTATTCAGATAGATAAAGGTAGCCCAGGGCGATTGATCCAGGTCATCGCCGACAGAGGCTAAAAATGGCAGGCTTGTCCCCTTTCTTCGGGACGGTCTATCAGATTATGCAGTTACAGAAATTAGTCAATATGTTTGGTGGGGATCTTTTGCAGCGCTATGGGCAAAAGGTTCACAAGCTGACGCTGCACGGTGGTTTTAGCTGCCCGAATCGCGATGGCACTATCGGGCGCGGTGGCTGCACATTCTGTAACGTCGCCTCGTTTGCTGATGAAGCACAGCAGCACAATTCCATTGCGGAACAGCTTGCTCATCAGGCAAGCCGGGTGAACCGTGCAAAGCAGTATCTGGCCTATTTCCAGGCCTACACCAGCACCTGGGCGGAAGTTCAGGTGCTCCGCTCGATGTATCAGCAGGCCGTCAGCCAGGCCAGTATTGTTGGCTTGTGTGTCGGTACTCGTCCGGACTGTGTCCCGGACGCGGTGCTGGATCTGCTCAGCGAATACAAAGAGCAGGGGTATGAGATCTGGCTGGAGCTGGGCTTGCAAACGGCGCACGACAAAACCCTGCACCGTATCAACCGTGGGCATGATTTCGCCTGTTACCAGCGCACCACGCGCCTGGCGCGCGAGCGCGGTCTGAAAGTTTGTTCGCATCTGATTGTGGGGTTGCCCGGCGAAGGGCAACGGCACGGTCTGGAGACGCTGGAAAAGGTGGTTGAGACTGGCGTGGACGGGATCAAACTGCATCCGCTGCATATTGTGAAGGGCAGCATTATGGCCAAAGCCTGGGAAGCCGGGCGGTTAAACGGTATTGAACTTGACGAGTATACGGTGACGGCGGGGGAGATGATTCGCCATACGCCACCGGAGATTATTTACCACCGCATTTCCGCCAGCGCCCGCCGCCCAACGCTTCTGGCACCGCTCTGGTGCGAGAACCGCTGGACGGGGATGGTGGAAATTGACCGCTATCTGCACGAGCACGGTGTGCAGGGCTCGGCACTTGGTCGCCCGTGGGTTCCCCGCTTAGCGGCGGCGACCGCCTAACAGGCTCCCCAGCATGCCGCGTACAATCTGATTGGTCACCTGCCGCGCCGCGCTTTTCGCCATTGTCTGCACGACGCCATCACGCTTACCGCCGCGCGGCCCGGTGCTGCCAAACAGGATATCTTTCAGCCCACCCAGAATGCCGTCATCCACGCCAGCGGACTGGCCTTTGGCGGCGGGAGCATCCTGTGATCCCGTGGCCGTCTGTACCCCTTTTTGCAGCATCTCGAATGCGGATTCTCGATCCACTTCATCTTCGTATTTACCGTAAACGGGCGAGTGGTTAATCAGCCCGTTGCGTTCGTCGTCAGTCACTGGCCCCATCCGTGAGCAGGGCGCAATCACCATCGCGCGTTCCACCACGGACGGACTGCCCTTCGCATCCAGGAAGGAAATCAGCGCTTCACCGGTGCCTAACGCCTGGATGGCGGCTTCGGTATCAAACGCCGGATTGGCGCGCATGGTTTGTGCGGCGGCCTTAACGGCTTTCTGATCTTTTGGCGTAAAGGCGCGCAGGGCGTGCTGCACGCGGTTGCCGAGCTGCCCCAGCACGTTATCCGGGATATCCGACGGATTTTGCGAAACAAACCAGACGCCGACGCCTTTGGAGCGGATCAGGCGGATAACCTGTTCAATTTTATCCAGCAGCACCTGGGGTGCATCGTTAAACAGCAGATGCGCTTCGTCAAAGAAGAACACCAGCTTTGGCTTCTCAAGATCGCCCGCTTCTGGCAATTGTTCGTAGAGCTCAGAGAGCATCCATAGCAGGCTTGCCGCATAGAGTTTTGGCATCTGGTAGAGCTTCTCTGAGCTCAGAATATTGATGATGCCTTTGCCGTTGCTGTCGGTACGCATCCAGTCTTTGATATCCAGCATCGGTTCACCGAAGAAATGTTCGGCACCTTGTTGCTCCAGCGTCAGTAAACCACGCTGGATAGCCCCCACTGAGGCGCTGCTGATATTGCCGTACTGGTTCTGGAAAGATTTGGCGTTGTCGCCGATGTATTGCGTAATGGCACGCAGATCTTTGAAATCGAGCAGCAGCAGTCCCTGGTCGTCGGCAATGCGGAAGATAATATTCAGCACACCCGACTGCACATCGTTGAGGTTGAGGAGACGAGCCAGCAACAGAGGGCCAAGGTCGGAGACAGTGGCACGCACCGGGTGGCCTTTTTCACCAAAGATATCCCATACCACCACCGGATTGTTATGTGGCGTCCAGTCCGTGATGCCAATGTTTTTCAGGCGCTCAAGCAGTTTTTCCGACGCAGTGCCTTCCTGAGCCACCCCGGTTAAATCGCCTTTTACGTCGGCCATAAAAACCGGCACGCCAATCTCTGAAAGCGACTCAGCCAGCTTCTGTAGGGTGACGGTTTTCCCCGTCCCGGTGGCTCCGGTGATCAGGCCGTGGCGGTTTGCCATCGCCGGCAGTAAAAACAGCTCTTTTTCCAGCGTCCGGGCAATTAACAATGGTGTACTCATCATACGCGTCCTCTCTTAGTCCTGGGTGGAGTATAGGCAACCTGACGGCATTTTGGCTCAGTAAATTCCTGAGTTTGCGGCGTATTGCCCAGCGCGGACTATGCTTTTGCATACGGTTCACAACATCCAGGGAAACTATGTCCAGATTCTTTTTTAACGACCGCAAACAACTGGTCAACGATGCCATTGAAGGCATTCTGATTTCTGCCCCGCACGGGAATCTTGTCAAACTCGATATCGATCCGGCCATTCGTGTGGTGGCACGCAGCGACTGGGATAAAAGCCGTGTGGCGGTGATCTCCGGCGGTGGTTCCGGCCACGAACCAGCGCACGCCGGGTTTGTCGGTAAGGGGATGCTGACGGCGGCGGTGTGTGGCGATCTGTTCGCCTCGCCGAGTGTTGATGCCGTGCTCAATGCCATTGTGGCGGTAACGGGCGACCGTGGCTGCCTGCTGATTGTGAAAAACTACACTGGCGACAGGCTTAACTTTGGCCTGGCCGCTGAAAAGGCGAAACGCTACGGCCTGAAGGTGGAGATGGTGATTGTGGCGGACGACATCGCCCTGCCGGATAACAAGCAGCCGCGCGGTATTGCCGGTACGGCGCTGGTGCATAAGATTGCGGGTTACGCGGCGGAGCACGGGAAATCGCTGAGTGAAGTACGGGACATTGCGCAACAGGCTTGCGATAACCTCTGGAGTCTGGGGGTTGCGATGCAAACCTGCAACCTGCCAGGCAGTGATGATGAGGAAGGACGCATCAGACAAGGCCACGTGGAGCTGGGGCTGGGTATTCACGGTGAGCCAGGGGCTTCCGTCGTAGATACGCAAAACAGCAGAGCCATTATCGACACGCTGGTGACACCACTTAAAGCACAGGCTGGTGAGGGGCGCTTTGCGGTGCTGATTAACAACCTCGGCGGCGTGTCGGCGCTTGAAATGGCGCTACTGACCAAAGAGCTGGCACATTCGGCACTGAAGGACACAATTGCGTATCTGATTGGCCCGGCACCGCTGGTCAGTGCGCTGGATATGAAGGGCTTTTCGCTGACGCTACTGAAGCTCAACGATCTGTTTGAAAAAGCGATCGCTGAGGAGGTGGAAACGCTGGGCTGGCAGAAACCCGTCGCTTTTGCGCCTTTGCGCACGATCCCGCACAGCGCGATCCACGATCGCGTGGAATATACCCCGTCGACCAATCAGCAGGTGGGCGAGTATGTGTTTTTGGTAACAAACACGTTGATTAAGCTGGAAAACCGACTCAATGCGCTGGATGCCAAAGTGGGTGATGGTGATACGGGTTCGACCTTTGCGCAAGGGGCGCGGGATATTGCGCAGCGTCTGGAAGAGAACGCGCTTCCACTTAATGACGTGTCGACGCTGCTGTTACTGGTAGGTGAACGGCTGGCAACGGTGATGGGGGGATCGAGTGGCGTATTAATGTCGATCTTCTTCACGGCGGCAGGACAAAAGCGGCATGACGGGCAGTCGTTGCCGCAGGCATTGCTGAGCGGGCTTGCGCAGGTGAAGCAGTATGGCGGGGCGGATCTCGGCGATCGCACCTTGATCGACGCGCTGCAACCGGCGCTGGAGGCACTGCAAAAGGGCGATCTTCAGGCGGCGGCGCGGGCCGCACAGCAGGGCGCGGATGCAACGGCGAAAATGGTGAAAGCTGGCGCGGGACGTTCGTCGTATGTGAACAAAGATAATCTGGACGGTGTGATGGATCCGGGGGCAGTTGCGGTTGCAGAGGTGTTTAAGGCAATGGCAGAAGCAAAACGGTAACACGCGTTACAGGTTTTAGTGCTTGCACCCTCTCCCTGTGGGCTGAGGGTTCCCCACAAATTACAGGTTGGCACAGAATACCCCCTCTCCCTTGAGGGAGAGGGCTGGGGTGAGGGGGAACATAAAGCAGTAGTGGTTATTCCGTTCACTTTATGTTGATTGCTACTCTGTAACGACGATACAGGTGAACGTGCGAGGGCGGTTCACCGCCACCGCCCTGGCAACCCGGGCTCCCGGCAGGAAAATCGCCGCTGCGCGGTACCCTCAGCTTATTCCTTCAGGCTTCGGGTCGGGCATCCCTGCGCCTCGCCCCGGCCTTACGGAAACGCTTCGGCGATTTTCAGCCGGACCATGGAGTCGCTATAAGTCTTATATTTCAATGAAATAGTTTAATTGCTTAAGAAGAACAAAATTACTGGGGAACCCTCAGCCCTATGGGAGAGGGCTGGGATGGGGGCATCAGGCCGCACATTTCCCCGGCAAATTCACATCAGAAATCCGCTTTTAATACCACGCGGTAACGGGCTTTACCGTCGCGCACATGCTGGATGGCTTCGTTGATTTTTGACATCGGGTACAGCTCGGTGGTTGGAGCCACTCTGGTGCGTCCGGCAAACTTCATCAGTTTGCGCAACTCGAATGGCGTACCGGTCGCAGAACCGGACACGCTGCGATCGCCGCCGATCAGCGTAAACGCCGGAACCGGAAGCGGCTTCATGACTGCACCGACGGTGTGGAAGTTACCACCGTAGGCCAGTGCTTCAAAGTATGGCTGCCAGTCGAGATCGACGTTCACGGTGTTGATGATCAGATCAAACTGACCTGCCAGCGCTTTCAGCGCATCCGGATCGCGGCTGTTGACGACCTTATCTGCACCCATCGCCAGCACTTCTTTCTCTTTCGACGGGTTAGAGCTGAACGCGGTGACTTCACAGCCCATCGCATGCAGCAGTTTGATGGCGATATGACCCAGACCGCCAATACCAATCACACCCACGCGGCTGGTGGCGGTGATATGGTGCATCAGCAGCGGTTTAAAGACGGTGATACCACCACACAGTAGTGGGCCTGCGGATTCAATATCAATACTGTCCGGCAGTGGGATAACCCATTGCCAGTCGGCCCGCAGTTTATCGGCGAAACCGCCCTTGTTCAGAATAGTTGGTACTGCGCCCTCGAGGCAGTTTATCTGGTTGCCGCTGATACAGGCGTCGCAGTGACCACAGCTGCGCGCCGTCCAGCCGATCCCCACGCGCTGGCCTACCTTCAGGCCTTTATCCTGCGCGGCGCTACCGAGCGCGACGACGCGGCCAATAACTTCGTGTCCGGCAACCAGAGGATACTGTGAAAAGCCCCATTCGTTGTCGATCATCGAAAGATCGGAGTGGCAGACCCCGCAGTAATCAACCTGAACTTCGACGTCTTCTGCTTTTAGTTCGCCCGCGTCGTATTCGTACAGTTCAAGTTCTGCACCCGCCTGCGGTGCGGCGTAGCTTTTTATCTTCGACATCGTGTTTCCCCTGTTATGGTGTGAACTGAAAAGTGTAGAGCATTCAGTTTAAGGCCGCTTAACAGAAGAGGGTGGGAACGAAATTTACAGACTTTTCAGCATCCTGACTTCGCAATCGACGTGGCCGGTGCAACCCAGCGGCGCATCAATATGCTCAAAGCCCAGATGTTCATACAGGCCAATGGCTTCCTTAAGGAAGGCGGTTGTTTCGAGATAACAGCGTTTAAAACCCTGTTCGCGCGCGTGATCGAGGGCGGTCAATGCCAGCTTTTTCGCCAGCCCCTTGCCACGTATGGCAGGTAAAAAATACATCTTTTGCAGCTCGCAAATATCCGGCTCGCTGCACGTCAGTGGCGCAACACCGCCGCCGCCCACCACCTGGCCATCATATTCAACCACCCAGTAGGCATGGCCTGGCTGGCTGTAAAGCTGAAACAGCTCGTCCAGATTCGGATCGGCAACGGTATAGCCTTTGTCGGCGGTCAGGCCGTATTCCGCAGAGACGGTACGGATAACGGCGGCAATAGCCGGGTTGTCGCTGGCGGATATCCGGCGGAGTGTAGGAAGGGACTGCGTGGAATTCATTTTGTTACTCAATCGAAAAACAATTCATCATAGTGATATTTGATACCACTCTCTTTTCCATCATGCAAGGTGGATATTACCACTGAGAATTTTTTTCATCACTAATTGGTGTATTTCGTCGTGTGGCTCAATTTTTATTAATTTTATTTAGATTAATTTTTCCATCCTGGTTTTAAACTCCAATATATTATTTGTCAGAGTGATGAATTATGAATAGGGATATGCATTTATTTATGTCTCTGCCTCGAGAGATATTTTCCACACTCCATCGCTTTGAGGATTATCATATTGATGATATGAAGTATGGTGATTTGAACGATTGGGACTTTCAGCAACTGGGGTTGCAGGATATTTCTGCTCGTGTCGACCCATTCAGGTGTTTGCAATTTGATATGATGGCCACTTTTAACATCCATGCTTTGAGTTTTGGCCATCAACAACCGCAAGGGAGGCCGATTAGTCGCCAACATTGTGCAGATATCATGTTTGATGAGATGAAAGAACTGTCAACACAATTCGCTAAAGGGTTATATTCCCCTATTATTGGGGAACTGATTGATCATTTCCATTACGGTAATGGGCTACCATGGTCTGGTGGACTTCTGAATTGCGCGTATGAGGAGGTCATAAGGGGCGTTGGAACGAATGATATGTTGATGAAAATTCGGGATGAGATCAATAAACAATTGCATACTAAACGGGACGCGCGGCTGGATGATTTCTTCTTTGTAAAACTTAAATCAGAAATGCAAAGTTCTAAACTGCCAAAATTCAACCGTTATACCGACAGAGTAAATGGTTTGGGGGTAAGCATACATGATATTTATGCGCAACAAATCAAACTGGTGCGTTTCCAGCGCTATGCCATGTCATGGGAGGGATTACTTTCTTTTAAAGGGCAGGACCATTTTGGTCTGGGCAGAGAGGATATTGCTAACGAACTCTATAAAAATTTCCGCTTCTTCCGCATCTGGTTTTTCCTGCAGAGGCATCGTGATTATGCATACAAACCCTTTATGACTAATTTAACTGCCCATGTGCATATTAAAGGAGGCGTATGAAGCCGAAACGTAACGTCATTATCGGTGGCCTGGTGTTGCTGATATGCGGTTATCTCCTCTGGGCTCAACGACCTGTGACAATCCTTCGGGCTGGTGAGAGATTTGAGTATGATCCTACGTTTTTTCATGGGATTTATGCTAGTAGTGAACGTGGTTTTATGGATTTTGAGGCCTATGATATTGCAGTTAACCATTTTGCATTAACCGAGTGGGGACGGATACACTGGTATCTGCAGCACAAAAATGAGCTGAAGGCAAAATACCATATACCGACAAGTGCCTCTTACCATATTGTTTTTTGGGATGTTGGTGGCGGGTTTATTGATGGTGAGAAATCGGGAGATGGTGATCTGTTTTGTTTTCCGCCACAAAAAAACACAAAAGAAAATTGTATTGAAAAAAATGTACTGCTAGTCGTGGAATTCGATGCGGGATCTTACGAAAGATTTTCTTTCAGCAACATAGAGTATTACTGGATAACTATGCCAGACGGGAAGCTGGTACGAATAAAAAATGCCTTATAAAAGAAAACGCCGAAGAGGGTCTCCGGCGTTTTCATACTATTACAGCGCCGCAATAACCGCCTGCTGCTCGATCAGTTTGGTCCTGGCATCCGCGAAGGCAACCAGACGCTCACGCTCTTTCGCGATGACCGCTTCCGGCGCGCGGGCTACAAAGCCTTCGTTCGCCAGTTTGCTTTCGATTTTGCCAATTTCCACATCGACTTTCGCCACTTCTTTCGCCAGACGAGCCAGCTCTGCGTCTTTGTCGATAAGGCCTGCCATCGGGATCAGCAGCTCAGCACCGTCGATGATTTTAGTCACGGAAACCGGACCTTTATCATCAGCCGGCAGCACGGTGATGCTTTCCAGACGCGCCATCGTTTTCAGGAAGGTGTTGTTCTCGGTGACACGACGAACAACCGCGTCGCTGCAACCGCGCAGCAGCAGCTCAAGCGGTTTACCCGGAGCGATGTTCATTTCTGCGCGGATGTTACGTACCGCAACAATCGCCTGTTTCAGCCATTCGGTATCGGCAGCTGCAGCTTCATCAACACGGGCTGCATCGAATTCCGGGAATGGCTGGAGCATGATGGTATCTGCGTTGATACCCGCAATCACCTTCACACGCTGCCAGATGGTTTCGGTGATAAATGGAATCACCGGATGCGCCAGACGCAGCAGTCCTTCCAGAACGGTAATCAGCGTATTACGCGTGCCGCGCAGTTCTGCTTCAGACCCACCGTTCATAACCGGCTTCGCCAGCTCCAGGTACCAGTCACAGAACTGGTTCCAGGTGAATTCGTACAGGATGCCCGCCGCGATATCAAAGCGGTAGCTGTCCAGCGCTTCACGGAACGCTTTCACCGTCTGGTTGAACTCGGCCAGGATCCAGCGATCCGCCAGAGACAGGGTCATTTCGCCGCCGTTGAAGCCGCAATCCTGATCTTCCGTGTTCATCAGCACGAAGCGGCTGGCGTTCCACAGTTTGTTACAGAAGTTACGGTAACCTTCCAGACGTTTCATGTCCCAGTTGATGTCGCGGCCCGTAGAGGCCAGCGCTGCCAGGGTGAAACGCAGGGCGTCGGTACCGTGAGACTCAATCCCGTTCGGGAACTGCTTCTCGGTACGCTTGCGGATTTTCTCTGCCAGCTGTGGCTGCATCATGTTGCCGGTGCGTTTCTCCAGCAGGTCTTCCAGGGAGATACCGTCAACCATATCCAGCGGGTCAATAACGTTGCCCTTGGATTTGGACATCTTCTGGCCTTCGTCATCACGGATCAGGCCAGTCATATAGACGGTATGGAACGGAACCTGCGGCTTGCCATCTTCATCTTTGATGAAGTGCATGGTCATCATGATCATGCGGGCAATCCAGAAGAAGATGATGTCGAAGCCGGAAACCATTACGCTGGTTGGGTGGAACTGACGCAGCGCATCGGTGTTTTCTGGCCAGCCGAGTGTGGAGAACGTCCACAGTGCGGAGGAGAACCAGGTGTCCAGCACGTCTTCGTCCTGACGCAGGGCAACGTCGGCGCTCAGGTTGTTTTCCTGACGCACTTCGTCTTCACTGCGGCCAACGTAGACGTTGCCTTCGTTGTCATACCACGCCGGAATACGGTGACCCCACCACAGCTGACGAGAGATACACCAGTCCTGAATATCACGCATCCAGGAGAAGTACATGTTTTCGTACTGCTTCGGTACAAACTGGATGCTCCCGTTCTCAACCGCTTCAACCGCCGGTTTTGCCAGCACGTCAGCACGCACATACCACTGGTCGGTCAGCATCGGCTCGATAACCACACCACCACGGTCGCCGTACGGCACGGTCAGATCGTGAGGTTTAATCTCTTCCAGCAGACCGAGTGCATCAACGGCAGCCACAACGGCTTTACGCGCAGCAAAACGCTCCAGCTTCTGGAACTCTGCCGGGATGTCGCTTGAGTAAACGTCAGATTCGTTGCCTTTGGTGTCATACACTTCTGCGCTTTCACGGATATCACCGTCGAAGGTCAGAATGTTGATCATCGGCAGGGCGTGACGACGACCCACTTCATAGTCGTTGAAGTCGTGCGCTGGCGTGATTTTCACGCAGCCGGTGCCTTTTTCCATGTCGGCGTGTTCGTCGCCCACAACAGGAATACGGCGGTTAACCAGCGGCAACACAACAAATTTACCGATCAGATCTTTATAACGCGGATCTTCCGGGTTAACAGCCACGCCAGTATCGCCCAGCAGGGTTTCCGGACGGGTGGTCGCCACGACCAGGTAATCTTTACCGTCTGCAGTTTTCGCGCCGTCGGCCAGTGGATAGCGGATGTGCCACATGGAGCCTTTAGACTCACGGTTTTCCACTTCCAGGTCAGAGATGGCGGTGCGCAGTTTCGGGTCCCAGTTGACCAGGCGTTTGCCGCGGTAAATCAGGTCTTCTTTGTACAGACGGACAAACACTTCTTTCACGGCGTTGGAAAGACCTTCATCCATAGTGAAGCGTTCGCGCTCCCAGTCTACGGAGTTGCCAAGACGGCGCATCTGACGGGTGATGGTGCCACCAGATTCGGCTTTCCACTGCCAGATTTTGTCGATGAAGGCATCACGACCGTAGTCGTGGCGGGTTTTACCTTCTTCAGCGGCAATTTTACGCTCAACCACCATCTGGGTCGCGATACCCGCGTGGTCAGTCCCCGCCTGCCATAGGGTGTTTTTACCCTGCATGCGCTGATAGCGGATCATGGTGTCCATGATGGTCTGCTGGAAGGCATGACCCATATGCAAACTGCCGGTGACGTTCGGCGGTGGGATCATGATGCAGAAGGACTCTTTGCTTTCATCGCCGTTAGGCTTGAAATAGCCCTGCTGTTCCCAGTGCTCGTAAAGCGGCTGTTCGATATCGCGTGGGTTATATGTTTTTTCCATTATGTCCAGGTTGCCGTATTCAGGTTAAAACCAGCCAGGCGGTACGCTTTATAGCGCTCGCGTGCCAGTTGTTTCAAAGATTCTTCGTAGGGGACAAAGTCTACCACTTCTGTGAAAGCGGTGGCAAAATCTGCAAAATCTATCCGCAGGCTAATCAGAATATCGCGCGCGCTGCTGTTGCGCTTTTGCGGCCAGGCAATTTCTACCGGTGCGCCGCCGCGTGGCCCTTCTCCGGACAAGTTATGCGGAACAAAACTCTCCGGTGGGCGTGCCCACAGCGCTTCGTCAAGGCGGATAGCCTGTTGTTCATCTTCACAGGCAATCAGAACGCGTTTACCTGCGCGCCAACGTTCTGCGGCAATTTCACACACCAGTTGTTCAACAGCGCTGAGGCCATCCTGGTGGGTGTCGTTGTCCAGAAGGTAGAACGTTGCATTCTTCATATATGGGGCTTCTTGTTGTGGATTTAAATGCAAAGCCGGGCGGCGCAGTGCCTACCCGGCCTACAAACGGCAATTACTCTTCGCCGTTAAATCCTGCGCGGTTAAGCAGGAACTGCGACAGCAACGCGACCGGACGACCAGTTGCACCTTTGGCTTTACCGGAGCGCCATGCGGTGCCCGCGATATCCAGGTGTGCCCAGTTGTACTTGCGGGTGAAGCGCGACAGGAAGCAGCCTGCGGTAATCGCACCGCCAGGGCGGCCGCCAATATTCGCCATATCTGCGAAGTTGGATTCCAGCTGTTCCTGGAATTCATCGCCCAGTGGCAGACGCCATGCACGGTCACCCGCCTGCTCGGACGCGCCGATAAGCTCGTGTGCCAGCGGGTTGTGGTTAGACATCAATCCGGTGATGTGGTGGCCCAGCGCAATCACGCAGGCACCGGTCAGCGTTGCGACGTCAATGACCGCTTCAGGTTCGAAACGCTCGACGTAGGTCAGCACATCACACAGCACCAGTCGACCTTCGGCATCGGTGTTCAGCACTTCAACGGTCTGGCCGGACATGGTGGTCAGTACGTCACCTGGACGGTACGCGCGACCGCCAGGCATGTTTTCACAGCCTGCCAGTATGCCGATAACGTTAATGGGCAGCTGAAGCTCAGCGACCATGCGCATCACACCATAAACAGCCGCAGCACCGCACATGTCGTACTTCATCTCATCCATGCCTTCGGCTGGTTTGATGGAGATACCGCCGGAGTCAAAGGTCAGGCCTTTACCGACCAGCACGACAGGGCGCGCGTCTTCGGACGGGTTGCCTTTGTACTCGATGACCGACATCAGGGATTCGTTCTGAGAACCGTTTCCGACCGCGAGATAAGAGTGCATGCCCAGCTCTTTCATCTGCTGTTCGCCGATGACGCGGGTGATGACATTCTTACTGTAAGAGTCCGCCAACTGGCGAGCCTGAGAGGCCAGGTACGCGGCATTACAGATGTTTGGTGGCATGTTGCCAAGATCTTTAGCTGCCTTGATGCCGGAGGCAATCGCCAGACCGTGCTGGATAGCGCGCTCGCCGCTGGTCAGTTCGCGACGGGTTGGCACGTTAAAGACCATTTTACGCAGCGGACGACGCGGCTCGCTTTTGTTGGTCTTCAGTTGATCGAAACTGTACAGACTCTCTTTAGCGGTTTCGACTGCCTGGCGAACTTTCCAGTAGGTGTTGCGGCCTTTGACGTGCAGTTCAGTCAGGAAGCACACCGCTTCCATTGAACCGGTATCATTCAGCGTATTGATCGTTTTCTGAATAACTTGCTTGTACTGACGCTCATCCAGCTCGCGTTCTTTGCCGCAGCCAATCAGCAGAATACGTTCGGACAGTACGTTCGGAACATGGTGCAGTAACAGCGTCTGCCCAGGTTTACCTTCCAGTTCGCCACGGCGCAGCAGGGCGCTGATGTAGCCGTCACTGATTTTATCGAGTTGCTCGGCTATCGGGGAGAGTCGGCGTGGTTCAAAGACGCCCACAACGATGCAGGCACTCCGCTGTTTCTCCGGGCTACCGCTTTTTACACTGAACTCCATGCACTACGCTCCTGAATCTTAAAGACAACGGCGGCGGCTACAGATAGAATTGAAACCTTTCGTAACTCATGTCCGCTGTTGTGGTGACTTCGTGTTAATCTTACGTTACTACGGTTTCGACACGTCAGAAAAAGTCCTGAGGCGTGAATCCGCCGGATGTTTTAATCTTAGCGATGATTTCGACGACTCAAGAGAATAAATGACGTTTAAGCCATGAAACAAGCGATTTTCCAGCAAAGAGACGGGTTTTTACGGGCGTATTTAAAGTGATAATCATAAGATATCTGGTGCGGGAGACGCTCAAAAGCCAACTGGCGATCCTCTTCATCCTGCTGCTGATTTTTTTCTGTCAGAAGCTGGTTAAGATCCTCGGTGCGGCCGTTGACGGCGAAATTCCAACGAATCTGGTGCTTTCCCTGCTAGGTTTAGGGATCCCGGAAATGGCGCAGCTTATCCTGCCGCTAAGTCTTTTCCTTGGTCTGCTCATGACGTTGGGCAGGCTCTATACCGAAAGTGAAATTACGGTCATGCACGCCTGCGGCTTGAGTAAAGCCGTGCTGGTGAAAGCAGCCTTTGTTCTGGCGCTGTTCACCGGCATTGTTGCCGCCGTGAACGTGATGTGGGCCGGCCCCATGTCCTCTCGCCATCAGGATGAAGTGCTGGCTGAAGCCAAAGCGAACCCCGGCATGGCAGCGTTAGCGCAGGGACAGTTCCAGCAGGCGACTGACGGTAACTCTGTACTGTTTATTGAGAGCGTTGATGGCAGTAAATTCAACGACGTCTTCCTGGCGCAGCTACGGACGAAAGGTAATGCGCGTCCGTCGGTGGTGGTTGCAGATTCCGGTCAACTGGCTCAGCGTAAAGATGGTTCCCAGATAGTGACGCTGAATAAAGGGACCCGTTTTGAAGGGACCGCGATGCTGCGTGATTTCCGTATTACGGACTTCATGAACTATCAGGCCATTATTGGCCATCAGGCAGTGGCACTGGATTCAAGTGACACCGAGCAGATGGATATGCGCACGCTATGGAATACGGACACCGACAGGGCGAAAGCGGAGTTCCACTGGCGTATTACTCTCGTCTTCACCGTGTTTATGATGGCATTTATTGTTGTCCCACTGAGCGTAGTGAACCCGCGTCAGGGACGCGTGCTCTCTATGCTGCCAGCGATGCTGCTTTACCTGGTGTATTTCCTGCTGCAAACCTCGATTCGCTCTAACGGTGCGAAAGGTAAGCTGGACCCGATGGTCTGGACGTGGGTCGTCAACAGCGTGTATATCCTGCTGGCGCTGGGATTAAACCTGTGGGATACGGTGCCGGTGCGCCGCATTCGTGCCCGATTCTCGCGTAAAGGAGCGTTGTAATGCAGGCGTTTGGCGTTCTCGATCGCTATATCGGTAAAACAATTTTCTCCACCATCATGATGACATTGTTCATGCTGGTGTCGCTCTCCGGCATCATCAAATTTGTCGATCAGCTGAAAAAAGCCGGGCAGGGGAGCTACGATGCAATGGGCGCGGGGATGTTTACCCTGCTCAGTGTGCCAAAAGATGTGCAGATCTTCTTCCCGATGGCGGCGCTGTTAGGCGCGCTGCTTGGGCTGGGGATGCTGGCGCAGCGTAGTGAGCTGGTGGTCATGCAAGCCTCCGGTTTTACCCGTATGCAGGTTGCCCTGTCAGTCATGAAAACGGCGATCCCGTTGGTACTGCTGACGATGGCGATTGGTGAGTGGGTGGCACCGCAGGGCGAGCAGACAGCGCGTAACTTCCGTGCTCAGGCGATGTACGGTGGTTCACTGCTCTCGACTCAGCAAGGTCTGTGGGCGAAAGATGGCAATAACTTTGTCTATATCGAACGTGTGAAAGGTGATGACGAACTGGGCGGCGTGAGTATTTATGCTTTCAATAATGAGCGTCGTTTACAGTCTGTTCGCTATGCCGCATCGGCCAAATTTGATACGGCTAACAAGCTGTGGCGTTTGTCGCAGGTTGATGAATCTGACCTGACAGACCCGAAACAGATCACCGGTTCTCAGACGGTTTCCGGCACGTGGAAGACTAAGCTCACTCCGGACAAACTGGGTGTCGTTGCGCTGGATCCTGACGCGCTCTCCATTAGCGGTTTGCACAACTATGTGAAATACCTGAAGTCGAGCGGGCAGGATGCCGGGCGTTATCAGCTCAATATGTGGAGCAAAATCTTCCAGCCGATGTCCGTGGCGGTAATGATGCTGATGGCCTTGTCGTTTATCTTCGGGCCGCTGCGTAGCGTGCCGATGGGGATTCGTGTTGTCACCGGTATCAGCTTCGGCTTTGTGTTCTACGTCCTCGACCAGATTTTCGGCCCGCTGACGCTGGTTTATGGCATTCCGCCGATTATCGGTGCGCTGCTGCCGAGTGCCAGCTTCTTCCTGATCAGCCTCTGGCTGCTTCTGAAACGTTCCTGATTGACCTCTCCTCGCTTCCGGTTTGCCGGGAGCGAGGCTAATCTCCTGTTTCACCCCGCACTTTTTCTCACAACCTTCAACGCCCCGTCGCGAATTTGAGTATTATTGAGCGATAAAGTCGTGAAGGGATCCTCTATGAAGCAAATTCGAATGCTTGCCCAGTACTACGTCGATCTGATGATGAAGCTCGGGCTGGTGCGTTTCTCCATGCTGCTGGCGCTGGCACTGGTTGTACTGGCCATTGTGGTGCAAATGGCGGTGACTATGGTTCTGCATGGTCAGGTCGAGAGTATCGACGTGATCCGCTCTATCTTCTTCGGTTTGCTGATTACGCCGTGGGCGGTCTATTTCCTCTCTGTGGTGGTTGAGCAACTCGAAGAGTCCCGTCAGCGCCTTACCCGGCTGGTTGAGAAACTGGAGGAGATGCGCGAGCGCGATCTCAAGCTCAATGTCCAGCTCAAGGACAACATTGCGCAGCTTAACCAGGAAATTTCAGAACGTGAGAAGGCTGAGGCCGAGCGTCAGACCACGCTGGAGCAGCTGAAAATCGAGATGAAAGAGCGTGAAGTGACGCAGATCCAGCTCGAACAGCAATCCTCTTTCCTGCGCTCCTTCCTTGATGCTTCACCGGATCTGGTTTTCTATCGTAATGAAGATAAAGAATTTTCCGGCTGTAACCGGGCGATGGAGCTGTTGACCGGCAAAAGCGAAAAGCAATTGATTAACCTGAAACCACAGGATGTCTACTCCGAAGAGGCTGCCGCTAAAGTGATGGAGACGGATGAAAAAGTCTTCCGTCATAACGTCTCGCTGACTTACGAGCAGTGGCTGGATTACCCGGACGGACGGAAAGCCTGTTTTGAGATCCGCAAGGTACCGTACTATGACCGCGTCGGGAAACGTCACGGCCTGATGGGCTTTGGCCGCGATATTACCGAGCGTAAGCGCTATCAGGATGCGCTTGAGCGTGCCAGCCGTGACAAAACCACATTCATCTCCACCATCAGTCACGAACTGCGCACACCGCTGAACGGGATTGTCGGGTTAAGTCGCATTTTGCTGGATACCGATCTGACCAGTGAACAGGAGAAATACCTTAAAACGATCCACGTCTCGGCGGTCACGTTGGGCAATATCTTCAATGATATTATCGATATGGATAAGATGGAGCGCCGTAAGGTCCAGCTTGATAATCAGCCGGTTGATTTCACCAGCTTCCTTGCCGATCTGGAGAACCTTTCCGGTTTGCAGGCGCAGCAAAAGGGGTTGAGCTTTGTCATGGAGCCAACGTTGCCGTTGCCGCATAAAGTGGTGACGGACGGTACGCGTCTGCGACAAATTCTGTGGAACCTGATCAGTAACGCCGTGAAGTTTACCCAGAAGGGGCGGGTTGCAGTGCGTATCCGCTATGACGACGGCGATATGCTGCACTTTGAGGTGGAAGACTCAGGGATTGGTATTCCGCAGGAAGAACAGGACAAAATCTTCGCCATGTATTATCAGGTGAAGGACAGCCACGGCGGTAAACCTGCAACGGGTACCGGTATTGGCCTGGCGGTGTCTAAACGTCTTGCGAAGAGTATGGGTGGGGATATCACGGTGGCCAGCCAGGCGGGCAAAGGCTCTACCTTTACCCTGACGGTGCATGCGCCAGCGGTGGCAGAAGAGGTTGAGGATACCTTTGAAAACGACGATATGCCGCTGCCAGCGCTGCACGTTCTGCTGGTGGAAGACATTGAGCTGAACGTGATTGTGGCTCGTTCAGTGCTGGAAAAACTGGGCAACAGTGTGGATGTGGCGATGACCGGGAAAGCCGCACTGGAGATGTTCACTCCGGGTGAATATGACCTCGTCCTGCTGGATATTCAGCTGCCGGATATGACCGGCCTGGATATCTCACGTGAACTGACGAGCAAGTATGCTGCCGACGATCTGCCGCCGCTGGTTGCGCTGACGGCAAATGTGCTGAAAGACAAAAAAGAGTACCTCGATGCCGGTATGGATGATGTGCTCAGCAAGCCGCTGGCGGTGCCTGCCCTGACCGCCATGATCAAGAAGTTCTGGGATACCTGTGATGAAGAGGAAAGCACCATGACGTCTGTTGATAGCGCAAAAGCACAAGCAATACTGGATACCGCCATGCTGGAGCAGTATATCGATCTGGTTGGCCCAAAACTGATTACCGACGGTCTGGCCGTGTTTGAAAAAATGATGCCGGGCTACCTGAGCGTGCTGGAGTCTAACCTGACCGCGCGTGACCAGAAAGGTATCGTCGAAGAGGGGCATAAGATCAAAGGCGCGGCGGGTTCGGTCGGGCTACGCCACCTGCAACAACTGGGACAACAAATTCAGTCGCCTGATTTACCTGCCTGGGAAGATAACGTGGGTGATTGGGTTGAAGAGATGAAGCAGGAGTGGCAGAACGATGTGGCGGTGCTGAAAGCCTGGGTGGATACCAGAAAAAAATGACCCCGGCTTAACCGGGGTGCGCGAATACTGCGCCAACACCAGGGAAATCGTGGCTGCGCCTGATATTTCTTTCGTGTTGTTTTTGCTTACGACGCAGCCTGAATATTTGGGCCGCACGCAGATAAGATAGCAAATCTTAAATGATTTGTTACATGAATCAGTGAAATGTGTGAAGCATAGCGTTTTAATCAGAATTATTAATGTGCTTCAGTGAGTTGCATAGAAGGAACGTCATGATGAAAAAGATTGGTGTCGTGCTGAGCGGATGCGGTGTTTACGATGGTTCGGAGATACATGAAGCCGTCATTACCCTCCTGGCATTGGCCCGGCATGGTGCTGAGGCGATCTGTTTCGCGCCGGATAAAAACCAGACGGATGTTGTCAATCATCTGACTGGTGAATCGATGGCAGAAACCCGTAACGTGCTGACTGAAGCCGCACGTATTGCGAGGGGGGAGATCCATCCCCTGATTCAGGCCGATGCCACGGAGCTGGACGCGTTAATTGTGCCTGGTGGGTTTGGCGCGGCCAAAAACCTCAGTACCTTTGCGGCCCAGGGTGCGGAATGTCATATCGATCCGGATTTAAAAGCGTTGTCACAGGCGATGCATGCGGCGGGTAAACCGCTGGGCTTTATCTGTATTGCCCCGGCGATGCTACCCAAAATTTTTGATTTCCCGCTGCGCCTGACCATCGGGACGGATATTGATACTGCAGAGGTCATTGAAGATATGGGGGGCGAACATGTGCCTTGTCCGGTCGATGACATTGTGGTTGATGAAGACAACAGGATCGTCACCACACCTGCGTATATGCTGGCGCAAAATATCGCAGAGGCCGCCACGGGCATTGAAAAGCTGGTGGACAGAGTGCTGGTTCTGACTGAATGAGTCGCCAGTTTGCTGTGGGTACGTGGGTGAAACGTACCCTGTTACGCATTGCGCTCGTGCTGGCTGTTTTCTGGGGCGGCGGGATCGCTTTATTCAGCATTATGCCGGTACCGTTTTCGGCCGTGATGGTTGAGCGCCAGCTCGGCGCATGGCTCTCCGGTGATTTCAGCTATGTCGCTCACTCTGACTGGGTGAGCATGGATGAAATTTCCCCGTTCATGGGACTGGCTGTGATTGCCGCAGAAGATCAAAAATTCCCGGAGCACTGGGGTTTTGACGTGGCGGCCATTGAGAAGGCTCTGGCCCATAACGAACGCCACGAAAACCGCGTGCGCGGGGCCTCGACGTTGTCACAGCAGACGGCAAAAAATCTGTTTTTATGGGATGGTCGAAGCTGGGTACGAAAAGGGCTGGAAGCGGGTTTGACGCTGGGGATGGAAACGGTCTGGAGCAAGAAACGTATTCTGACCATCTACCTGAATATCGCCGAGTTTGGTGACGGCGTGTTTGGCGTTGAAGCGGCCGCACAGCGTTATTTCAATAAACCGGCCAGCCGGTTGAGCCTCTCTGAGGCTGCGTTGTTAGCGGCAGTATTACCGAATCCCGTTCGCTTTAAGGCCAGTGCGCCATCGGGTTATGTGCGCAGCCGTCAGGCATGGATTATGCGCCAGATGCGTCAGCTAGGTGGGGAAGGATTTATGGAGAGAAATAAGCTGATGTAGGGCGGGTAGGCGTAGCGCCACCCGCCTGAGAGACAGGGATCAGTCTTCGTCAAACCCGGCGTTAAACAGGGCAATCACCGCTGCCAGCGCTTCCACTTCCTGTGGGCCAGTGGCTTCTACTTCGATCTGGCGGCCTTTGGCCGAGTCCAGCATCAGCAGTGCAATCACGCTGTTTGCTTCCGCCTCGGTACCTTCATCGTTACGCAGCAGAACTTCTGCATCGAAACCCTGCATCAGCTCAAACAGTTTCATTGCCGGGCGTGCATGCATGCCCAGCTTGTTGGTGATCTCAACGGTGTGTTTTACGGTCATGTTTTACGTTTTTCCAGCGTACGATGACGGGACTGAACGTTCTTCCCGCGCGAACGGAAGTAGTCGGCCAGCTGTTCGGCGATGTAAACCGAACGATGTTTACCGCCGGTACAACCAATCGCCACTGTCAGGTAGCTACGATTGTTTGTCTCCAGCATAGGTAACCATAGCTCAAGGTAGCTTCGCGTCTGGTAGATAAAATTGTGAACTTCTGTGTGCCTGTCGAGGAAGGCCGCCACGGGTTTATCCAGACCGGTCATAGGACGCAGTTTTGGATCCCAGTGCGGGTTCGGCAGGAAGCGCACGTCGAAAACATAATCCGCATCGATAGGAATACCGTGCTTAAAGCCGAAGGATTCGAACACCATCGTCAGTTCACGTTCGCGTTTGCCCAGCAGGCGGGTACGCAACATCTCTGCCAGCTCATGAACGGACATTTCGGAGGTGTCGACAATCAGATCGGCACGGGAGCGCAGCGGCTCCAGCAGATCGCTCTCTTCGTCGATAGCGCTTTCCAGAGAGAGATTTTTACTGGAAAGAGGATGCAAACGACGGGTATCGCTGTAGCGACGAATCAGGGTGTTGCGGTCAGCATCAAGGAACAGCAGCTGAGGTGAGAAAGACTCCGGCAGGTTGCTCATCGCCTGCTCAAAGATTTCTGGTGATTCGGGCATGTTACGGACGTCGATACTGACGGCCGCCGAGATTTGCCTGTCGGCAAGCGTCCGCGCCAGATCGGGCAGTAACACGACCGGCAGGTTATCTACGCAGTAAAAACCCATATCTTCCAGCGCACGCAGGGCGACAGATTTTCCCGACCCTGAACGACCGCTGACGATCATCAGCACCATGTTCCGTTTCTCCTCAGGACAACAGATGTGAAGGCCATCTCCCGGTTATGCATCATCCTGATTGCCTTCTGCTTCAGTGATAATCTGATAGAGCTCTTCATCACTTTGGGCTGAACGCAGTCGACGGCAAATGGTTTTATCGGCCAGACGTTTAGCAACCAGTGAAAGCGTATGCAGATGCGTTTTCGTCTGGTCGGCAGGAACCAGCAGCGCGAAGAGGAGATCGACGGGCTGGTTATCAATGGCATCGAAGGCGATAGGCGTTTCCAGCTGCACAAATACACCGACGGCACGCAATGTGTCTTCTTCCAGTTTGCCGTGCGGGATCGCGATGCCGTTGCCGATGCCGGTACTGCCCATTTTTTCGCGGGTCAGAATCGCTTCGAACACCACCTGCGGCGGTAGGCCCAGCTGTTTTGCGGCCAGTTCACTGATGATCTCCAGCGCACGTTTTTTGCTCTGGCAGTGAACGCCACTGCGGGTACATTCCTGGTTAAGGACATTGCTCAGTTGAAGAGCGGAATCGTTGTTCATCATAATTTCACCTAAGCGCTAACTGCACAAATGGCCTGTTGTGTTTCACAACAGGCCTGTCTGCACCCGTTAACTGCCCGGACAATTAGTGTTGTTTCAGTTTATCTTTATGTTTATTTAGCTGCCGCGCAAGCTTGTCAATCAAGCCGTCGATAGCAGCGTACATGTCTTGCCCTTCCGCACTGGCATGGAGTTCACCCCCGTTCACGTGCAGGGTTGCATCCGAGATATGAGTCACTTTCTCCACTTTCAACACAATATAGACCTGATTGATCCTTTCGAAATACTGCTCGAGTTTCGCGAACTTAGCGTTCACAAAATCGCGCAAAGCGTCAGTGATTTCGACATTGTGTCCTGTGATGTTGAGCTGCATAGTGTCTTCCTTATCGGTTGTGTCAGACCAGTTGTTTACGCTGGTTAGACGGCGGAATGGATAAAGACTCTCGATACTTCGCAACAGTGCGGCGTGCCACCATAATACCCTGGTCGGACAGCATGGTGGTTAACTTACTGTCACTCAGTGGCTTCGCGGGATTCTCCGCGGCGATCAACTTCTTCACCAGTGCGCGGATCGCCGTTGACGAGGCTTCGCCACCGCCTTCGGTGTTCACATGGCTGGAGAAGAAATACTTAAGCTCAAAAATGCCTCGCGGACTGTGCAGATACTTCTGCGTGGTCACACGAGAAATGGTTGATTCGTGCATTTCGACGGCCTGGGCGATGTCCGCCAGTACCATCGGTTTCATATACTCTTCGCCCTGCTCGAAGAATGCCTGCTGCTGCTCGACAATACAGCGGCTCACGCGCAGTAGCGTATCATTTCTGCTCTCCAGACTTTTGATCAACCATCGTGCTTCCTGCAAATTGCTACGAATATATTGATTATCGGAGTCGTTGCGCACGCTGGTGCACATGGAGGCATACTGCTGGTTGATTTGCAGGCGAGGGATGCTGTCGGAATTCAGTTCAACGACCCAGCGGTCATTATGTTTTCTCACCAGTACGTCCGGAATGACATATTCCGGTTCGCTGGTCTGGATCGACTGTCCGGGTCGCGGATCGAGCGACTGAATCAGGTTAACCGCCTCTTTCAGCACTTCTTCTTTCAGACGCGTGACGCGCATGAGCGTGCGGAAATCATGGTTAGCCAGAAGATCCAGATGATCGCTGATGATTAAGCGGGCTTCTTCGATCCACGGCGTCTCTTTACTGAACTGCGACAGCTGGATCAAAAGGCAATCTCGGAGATCTTTCGCCGCCACGCCAACCGGGTCGAAGCGCTGGATACGCTTCAAAACGGCTTCAATCTCTTCGGGCTCGATCTCTTCGTCACCGATACTTTCGAGGATTTCCTCCAGCGTGACGGTCAAATAGCCAGTGTCATCAACGGCATCGACGATAGAGGTCGCAATCGCGCGATCGGTATCAGAGAAAGGGGTGAGCTCTACTTGCCACATCAGGTAATCCTGCAGCGACTGGGTAGTTTCACCCTGATAAACCGGTAGCTCATCGTCCTGGTAGTCTGCACGCGTCCCGGAAGGCGTTCCGGCGGTGTAGATTTCATCCCAGCTGGCATCCAGAGGAAGCTCGTCCGGCATCTCTTTTTGCTCGAGAGCATCAACGGTGTCGAGTGTTTCGGTGTCCTGCGACTGCTGGGTATCTACCTCGTCATGAAGATCGGCTTGCTCCAGTAACGGATTGCTGTCCAGCGCTTGCTGGAGCTCCTGCTGGAGTTCTAATGTAGACAGTTGCAGCAGGCGAATTGCCTGCTGTAACTGCGGCGTCATTGCCAGTTGTTGGCTGAGCCTTAATTGCAAACCTTGCTTCATGTTCAGAGCATTTTTCTCCGGTTCGGCGTTACGTTACCTCTACCCTATCAGAGTCTGAAGTCTTCCCCAAGATACACGCGCTTAACATGATCATCTTCGAGGATCTGCTGCGGCGTACCGTGGGCAATCAGATGGCCCTGGCTAACAATATAGGCGCGTTCACACACGGCCAGCGTTTCACGGACGTTGTGGTCAGTGATCAATACGCCAAGCCCGCTGTCGCGCAGGTGTTCAATAATGCGTTTAATGTCGATAACGGAGATTGGGTCAACGCCCGCAAACGGTTCATCCAGAAGGATAAATTTCGGGTTTGCAGCCAGCGCACGGGCAATCTCAACACGACGGCGTTCACCACCTGACAGCGCCTGACCCAGGCTGTCACGCAGGTGCTCAATGTGAAATTCTTCCATCAGTTCATTCGCGCGATCCTGACGCTGTTCGTTGGTCAGGTCGTCGCGAATTTGCAGTACCGCCATCAGGTTATCGAAAACGCTCAGACGGCGGAAAATGGAGGCTTCCTGAGGCAGATAGCCGATACCGCGACGCGCGCGCGCATGCAGTGGCAGAAGGCTGATGTCTTCGTCATCAATGACAATGTTGCCAGCATCACGCGGCACAATGCCAACAACCATGTAGAAAGTTGTGGTTTTACCCGCACCGTTTGGGCCGAGCAGGCCAACGATTTCGCCGGAGTTGACGGTCAGACTGACATCTTCCACGACACGGCGGCCCTTATAGGCTTTCGCGAGATTTTTTGCAGTTAATGTTGCCATAACGAATTAGTTACTCTTCTTCTGTGCCGGGGCCTGGCCCTTACCTTTGTCCTGCAGCTGCGATGGAACAAGCACGGTGGTTACGCGTTTGCCTTTCTCGCTGGAAGCCTGCATTTTTTGCTCTTTCACCAGATAGGTGATCTGGTCACCGGTGATATTGCTGTCCAGCTGTTCCAGGTAGGCATTACCGGTCAGGATGACAAGATCCTTCGCCAGCTCATAGTGCATATGTGTGGCATGACCTTTTACCGGCTTACCGCTGTCCTGCATCTGATAGAAGGTGGCCGGGTTGCCATAGCCATCAATAATTTCTTTGCCTTGCTCACCGCCAGGACGGGTGACGACCACTTTGTCGGCGTTAATTTTGATGGTGCCCTGGGTCATTACGACGTTGCCCGTAAAGGTGACGACGTTACCCTGCATATCGAGCGACTGCGTGTCGGATTCGATATGGATAGGCTGTTCGGTATCGCCAGTCACAGCAAGCGCGGGAAGACTGGCTGCCAGCATCGCACTGGCGATAATTACTTTAAGGCTGAGTTTGTTTGTTTTGAATTTCATAGGAGGTTCTAACCTTTTCAATCAGCTCGGCATTTTTGCTGCGTAAGTTCCCGCGCATTCTCAGACCGCTGGAATTAAATGTTGTGCCATACAATGTGACCAGATCCTGCGAAGTCACGTCCTGGGTCACCAGGTTGATTTGGGCATTATCTGTCGTAATTTTGCGTAGTTGCGAGTCAGCGGTCAGGGCGTTGACTTCAACGTGGCCATACAGGTAAAGCATACGGTCATTTGTCAGTTTTGCCCGGTCTGACTTAATTGACCACGTCGGAACTTTGTCAGTATCAAACGTCGTCATGACTGGCTGGGTAAACCACGAAATACCGTCATTTGAAAAATATTCAACATGCTGGGCAATCAGGCGATAGTTCAGCGCACCTTCCGGGCTGTAGACCACGGTGTCGCTGTGATCGCTTTTATAGGTTGGATCGTTAGTATTGACCACTTCCGTTTGTGTATCGTCACGATCGGCAAGGTTCACGCCAATCAGTACCAGTGCGACAAGCGAAAGCAGAATGATAACCCAACGTCTGGTTTTACTCATATCGATTGCCCTTTGGCCTCATCAAGCTTGCCCTGCGCCAGCAGAAGCAGATCGCAGACTTCACGTACAGCACCCCGGCCACCGTTGATATGGGTGACGTAGTCAGCTCGCGGGATCAGCAGCGGATGCGCATCCGCAACCGCGATACTCAGGCCGACTTCAGCCATGACCGGCCAGTCAATCAGATCGTCCCCGACATAGGCCACGTTTTCCGGTGCAATAGCCAGTTTTCCCAGTAAGTCATTGAAGGCTGCCACCTTGTCGGATTGTCCCTGGTAAAGATGGGTAATGCCTAACGTTTCACAGCGGTCTTCTACAAGTTTAGCTTTCCGCCCGGTGATGATGGCAACTTCGATACCCGACGTCAGCGCACAGCGAATGCCGTAGCCGTCGCGAACGTTAAACGCTTTCAGCTCTTCACCATTATTGCCCATATAAATCAGACCGTCGGAGAGTACGCCATCCACATCGAGGATGAGCAGACGAATATTTTCTGCCTTCGCCATCATATGGGTACTGACCGGGCCATAACAGGTTGCAAGGGATGCACCCGCATTACTCATTGTCTTATCCTTCATTACACTACGCCTGCGCGCAGCAGATCATGCATATGTACCACACCCAGCAATTGGTCGCCATCGGCAACCATGACTGAGGTGATATGACGGGACTGCATCAGGTTCAGCACATCCACTGCCAGGGTGCCAGGGCGAACGCGGATGCCGCCTGGGGTCATGACATCGGCGATCCCGAGCGTGCGGACGTCGACACCCATATCGAACACGCGGCGTAAGTCGCCGTCGGTGAAAATTCCCTGAATTTTCATCAGGTCGTCGCACACCACCGTCATACCCAGATTTTTACGGGTGATTTCCAGCAGCGCATCGCGCAGGGAGGCCGCTTTACTGACGTGAGGGATCTCATCGCCAGTATGCATAATGTCGTTAACCCGCAGCAGCAGCTTACGCCCCAGCGCACCGCCAGGATGGGAAAGCGCGAAATCTTCAGGGGTAAAACCACGTGCTTCCAGCAGCGCAACGGCAAGCGCATCACCCATGACCAGCGCCGCCGTGGTGCTGGACGTTGGCGCAAGGCCAAGCGGGCAGGCTTCTTTGGGAACTTTGACGCACAGATGAATATCTGCAGCGCGCGCCATGCTGCTTTCGGGGCGGCTGGTCATGCAAATCAGGGGAACCTGCAGGCGCTTCAGTACCGGGATCAGCGCCAGGATCTCATTGGATTCACCAGAGTTCGACAGCGCAATAACGACATCCTGTGGCGTTACCATGCCCAGGTCACCGTGCGCGGCTTCCCCCGGGTGAACAAAGAAGGAGGAGGTTCCCGTGCTGGCAAACGTCGCTGCCATTTTGCGTCCAATATGGCCGGACTTGCCCATTCCCATCACCACAACTTTACCGGCACAGTAGAACATCTTCTCACATGCCTGACTAAAGTCCTGGTTAATGTACTGATCTAACTGCGCCAGACCTTCACGTTCAATCTCCAGAACATCTTTGCCTGCTTTCTGAAAGTCAAAACCCGGCTGCAATTCTACTTGCGACATAATACGTTTCCGTTTTACCCAGAGAGAAGAGGCGAAAGCCAGTACAGCATCGCCATCCATACGATAAATCCACCTGTCAGCAGCGCACCTGCGCCTTTGCCGATCTGTCGTTGTCGCCGCCAGCAGAGCAGAGCAAAAATAACGCTGACCAGCAACATCACACCGTAATCGCGCGAGAAGGCCAGGGGGTTAAAGGGTCCTGGCGTTATCAGGGCTGGCAGGCCCATCACGATGGCGATGTTAAAAATGTTTGAACCAATGATATTGCCAATCGCGATATCGTCTTCACCTTTCCGTGCGCCAGCGATGGCCGTGGCCAACTCCGGCAGACTGGTTCCGATGGCAATGACGGTCAGACCGATGGTGAGTTCGCTCATGGCGAAATAGTTCGCCAGCACCGTCGCGTTATCTACCACCATGCGCGTAGCCATTGGCATAATGATCAGCGCGACACCAAGCCAGAGGAGTGCGACAGGCAGTGTACCTTCACGCGGGAGTTCGGCAATTTGCTCACGTGTCAGGCTGTCATGGCCTTGCTTTTCAGCCTGACGGGCGATTTTCACAATATAAAGCAACCATATGACGGCCAGCGCCAGCAAAAAAATGCCGTCACTGTAGCTCAGTACGCCATCATAAAATACGCAGCCTGCCAGCAGGCTTACGATTAACATTAGCGGCAATTCACGACGCAGAACATCAGAATGCACGCGAAATGGATGCAGCAGCGCCGCTAAGCCCAGAATAAGGAGAATGTTGACGATGTTGGAGCCAATCGCAGTGCCAATAGCCAGGTCTGCCTGACCATGCAGCGATGCTGTGACAGAAACGATAATTTCAGGAAGTGATGTTCCGACACTGACAACGGTCATCCCAATGACAATAGGTGGCACGCCAATCAGTCGACACAGGATAGATGCAGCAAACACCAAACGGTCAGCACTGTAGACCACCAAAAGTAAACCAATTATTAACAGTGCTGTTGCTAAAAGCATCAAAAGTCCTTTCTTCAGGTATACTCGCCGGTCCACCGCGCAGGAATTGTTGGCGTTGCATAGCGTCTGAGGCGTAACGAATTCCTAATTTTGACTTTATGCGCCGGAAAAGTAAAACAAATGCCAGCTTTCGCTAACCTCAACGGCTAATATTCTGTAAAAATGCTGAGTTTAGGGCTGATTTAAGCTTCATGCTCAGCGTGGAGTCGGGCAAGAAAGGAACCATAAATGAGCCAAACGATGGCGAATTTAGTCGATGTACGTGGTGTGAGTTTTTCTCGTGCCAACCGATTGATATTTGATGATATTTCGCTGACGGTCCCGCGTGGTAAGATAACCGCTATCATGGGGCCATCAGGGATCGGTAAAACGACTTTGCTGCGTCTTATTGGCGGGCAAATTCCACCGGATAGCGGTGAAATTCTCTTCGACGGTGAAAACATCCCGGAGATGTCTCGCTCGCGTCTGTATACTGTCCGCAAGCGCATGAGTATGCTTTTTCAGTCGGGGGCACTGTTCACCGATATGAATGTCTTTGATAACGTGGCTTACCCACTGCGTGAGCATACCCATTTGCCGCCCGAGCTACTGAAAAGCACGGTGATGATGAAGCTTGAAGCTGTGGGGCTGCGGGGAGCCGCGAAGCTGATGCCATCAGAGCTTTCCGGTGGTATGGCGCGCCGCGCTGCGCTGGCACGAGCCATTGCATTAGAACCCGATTTAATCATGTTCGACGAGCCGTTTGTCGGACAGGATCCTATCACGATGGGCGTGCTGGTGAAGCTCATTTCTGAACTGAACAGCGCGCTCGGCGTTACCTGTATCGTGGTTTCTCACGATGTGCCGGAAGTGTTGAGTATTGCCGACTATGCCTACATTGTGGCAGACAAAAGGATCGTCGCGCATGGCAGCGCTCAGGCGTTGCAGGAAAATTGCGATCCGCAAGTGCGGCAGTTCCTGGACGGTATTGCGGATGGGCCTGTACCGTTCCGTTATCCCGCGGGTGACTATCGTGACGATTTATTGGGAATAGGGAGTTAAGCCACTCATGCTGTTAAATGCGTTGGCCGCTCTTGGACACCGTGGCATAAAAACCATCAGGACGTTCGGGCGTGCCGGATTGATGTTATTCAACGCGCTGGTCGGCAAGCCGGAATTTCGTAAGCACGCACCTTTACTGGTGCGACAGCTCTATAACGTCGGCGTGTTGTCGATGCTCATCATCATTGTTTCCGGTCTGTTTATCGGCATGGTGCTTGGGCTGCAGGGTTATCTTGTGCTGACGACCTACAGTGCAGAAACCAGTCTCGGGATGCTGGTGGCACTTTCGCTACTGCGTGAGCTGGGGCCGGTTGTTGCCGCATTGCTGTTTGCCGGGCGAGCAGGGTCGGCCTTAACCGCAGAAATTGGCCTGATGCGCGCGACCGAGCAGCTTTCCAGTATGGAGATGATGGCGGTCGATCCGCTGCGTCGCGTGATCTCGCCACGTTTCTGGGCCGGTGTTATCTCATTGCCGTTACTGACTGTCCTCTTTGTTGCCGTGGGGATCTGGGGCGGTTCGCTGGTTGGTGTGCACTGGAAAGGCATTGATGCCGGGTTCTTCTGGTCTGCCATGCAGGACGCCATCGACCTGAGAAAGGATCTGGTTAACTGTCTGATTAAGAGCGTGGTATTTGCCATTACGGTCACCTGGATTGCATTGTTTAATGGTTACGATGCTATTCCGACGTCGGCGGGCATTAGCCGTGCAACTACACGTACTGTCGTTCATTCGTCACTGGCCGTACTGGGTCTGGATTTTGTGCTCACCGCACTGATGTTTGGGAATTGAGTTCATGCAAACGAGAAAAAATGAAATTTGGGTCGGCGTGTTCCTGCTGCTGGCACTGCTGGCCGCTCTGTTTATCTGCCTGAGAGCAGCGGATATTACGTCTATCCGTACTGAGCCGACTTACCGTGTCTATGCCACTTTCGATAATATCGGTGGCCTGAAAGCACGCTCACCAGTACGCGTTGGCGGTGTGGTGATTGGCCGCGTTGCGGACATTACGCTTGATGAGAAAACCTATCTGCCGCGTGTCGCGATGGATATCGAAGAGCGCTATAACCATATCCCGGATACCAGCTCTCTTTCCATTCGTACTTCTGGTCTGTTGGGCGAGCAATATCTGGCTCTTAACATTGGTTTTGAAGATCCAGAACTGGGGACGACTATTCTTAAAGACGGTAGCGTGATCCAGGATACGAAGTCAGCGATGGTGCTGGAGGATATGATTGGTCAGTTCCTTTACAGCGGTAAAGGGGAAGATAAAACGTCTGATGCTACCCCTGCACAGGGGAAAGACCATACCAACGTCGAGCCGACCCCAGGCGCGACCAATTAATACCAGGAGAAGTGATTCATGTTTAAACGACTGTTAATGGTTGCCATGCTGGTCATTGCCCCTCTCACCGCAGTACATGCTGCGGATCAGAGCAACCCGTACAAACTGATGGACGAGGCCGCGAAGAAAACCTTCGATCGTCTTAAAAATGAACAACCTAAAATTCGTGCAAATCCTGACTATCTGCGTGATGTAGTCGATCAGGAATTGCTGCCATATGTGCAGATCAAATATGCAGGCGCACTGGTACTGGGCCGTTACTACAAAGACGCCACCCCTGCGCAGCGTGATGCCTACTTTGCTGCATTCCACGAATACCTGAAACAGGCATACGGCCAGGCACTGGCGATGTATCACGGTCAGACCTACCAGATTGCCCCGGAGCAACCGCTGGGTGGTGCGACCATTATTCCTATCCGCGTGACCATCCTGGATCCTAATGGCCGTCCACCGGTTCGCCTGGACTTCCAGTGGCGTAAAAACAGCCAGACCGGAAACTGGCAGGCGTATGACATGATTGCCGAAGGGGTGAGCATGATCACGACTAAGCAGAACGAGTGGAGCGACCTGCTGCGCACCAAAGGCATTGATGGCCTGACCGCACAGCTGCAGTCTATCTCTCGTCAGAAAATTTCTCTGGACGAGAAAAAGTAATGTCACAGCAACTTAGCTGGTCGCGTGAAGGCGAAGTGTTAACGCTGTCTGGTGAGCTTGACCAGGATCTGCTGAACCCTTTATGGGATAAGCGCCACGAAGCCATGCAGGGCGTTACACAGATTGATTTAAGCGACGTTACGCGGGTCGATACGGCAGGCATTGCGCTGCTCATCCATCTTGTTGCCGTGGGGAAAAAGCAGGGAGCCAACGTCACGTTGGCTGGCGCGAGCGATAATGTCGTGACCCTGGCACAGCTCTACAATTTATCTGAAGAGCTGTTACCTCACTAATTTTTTCAGTACGTTACTTCCGCAAGCCCTGGCAGTTTCACCGTCGGGGCTTTTTGCTTGTTTAAGACAACGCCACTTTGCTCTAAGATGTTTGGCTTGTTTTCACTATCAGATGATTAAGAGCCCATGGAAAATCATGAAATCCAGACAGTGCTGATGAATGCACTCTCCCTTCAGGAAGCCCACGTCACTGGCGATGGCAGTCACTTCCAGGTTATTGCTGTGGGTGAGATGTTCGACGGTATGAGCCGTGTGAAGAAGCAGCAGGCTGTTTACGCGCCGCTGATGGAATACATTGCAGATAACCGCATCCACGCCCTGTCGATCAAAGCGTTCACCCCACAAGAGTGGGCACGCGATCGCAAACTAAATGGTTTTTGAGCTGGGGGCGATGCGCCCGCAGCACGGTTGAATTTATAAGAGAGCAATTACATGGACAAATTTCGTGTACAGGGGCCTACTCGCCTCCAGGGCGAAGTCACAATTTCTGGCGCAAAAAATGCCGCGCTGCCAATCCTCTTCGCTGCGTTGCTCGCGGAAGAGCCGGTAGAAATTCAGAACGTACCGAAGCTGAAAGATATCGACACGACCATGAAACTGCTTGGTCAACTGGGTACCAAAGTCGAGCGCAACGGTTCCGTCTGGATTGATGCCAGCAACGTTAACAACTTCTCTGCACCGTACGACCTGGTAAAAACCATGCGTGCATCCATCTGGGCGCTGGGCCCGCTGGTGGCGCGTTTTGGTCAGGGTCAGGTCTCTCTGCCGGGGGGCTGTGCTATCGGCGCGCGTCCGGTTGACTTGCATATCTTTGGCCTGGAAAAACTGGGCGCAGAGATCAAACTCGAAGAAGGTTACGTTAAAGCGTCCGTTAATGGCCGTCTGAAAGGCGCACACATTGTCATGGACAAAGTAAGCGTTGGCGCAACCGTCACCATCATGTCGGCGGCGACGCTGGCAGAAGGTACCACCATCATCGAGAACGCTGCTCGCGAGCCGGAAATTGTGGATACCGCCAACTTCCTTATCGCGCTGGGGGCGAAGATCTCTGGCCAGGGTACTGACCGTATCACCATCGAAGGCGTTGAGCGCCTGGGTGGCGGTGTGTACCGCGTTCTGCCAGACCGTATCGAAACCGGTACCTTCCTGGTGGCTGCAGCCATTTCTGGCGGCAAAATTGTGTGCCGTAATGCACAGCCTGACACTCTGGATGCCGTACTGGCAAAACTGCGTGAAGCCGGTGCAGATATTGAGACCGGAGAAGACTGGATCAGCCTGGACATGCACGGCAAGCGCCCGAAAGCGGTTACCGTTCGCACGGCTCCACATCCGGCCTTCCCGACCGATATGCAGGCGCAGTTCACCCTGTTGAACCTGGTGGCTGAAGGTACTGGTGTGATCACGGAGACCATCTTCGAAAACCGCTTTATGCACGTACCGGAACTGATCCGTATGGGCGCGCATGCAGAAATCGAAAGCAACACCGTGATCTGCCACGGCGTAGAAAAACTGTCTGGCGCACAGGTGATGGCAACCGATCTGCGTGCGTCAGCAAGCCTTGTGCTGGCAGGCTGTATCGCGGAAGGGACGACGGTTGTTGATCGTATCTACCACATCGATCGTGGCTATGAGCGTATTGAAGACAAACTGCGCGCGCTGGGTGCGAATATCGAGCGTGTAAAGGGCGAGTAATCGTTCCGGCAGCCCCCTGCCAGAAATGACCGGGGGGTTGCTATTCCTGTCAAAAAAAGAGCATTACACCGGCTGCTCTCCTTTCGTTTTTTTCTGGCGAATCATGCGTGTTCTGTCAATAAATTCATGGGTAATGGGATCGTGGTAGCGCGACGGCCAGATTATCCACGGGTGTGTTTCCAGCGCCGTTGCAATAATCAATTCACCCTTGGGCCACGGACGGGTCAGCGCATTTGCCAGAGTGGAAGAGCTTAAGCCACTGCGGCGTGACTCTGCTGCAAGCGATGTTCCTTTTTTACGCAGTGCCGCAATGATATCTGCGGAATGCCAGTCGATAAATTTCGTATCCATAAAGCTGTCCTTATGTTCGTATTCACCCACGTCATTTCTCCTGAAACGACAGGGGTACTATACGCATTTCGAACATTGGTTCTAAAAAGTTCGCGTTACTGGAAGCAATATTCAGAATATGACATGGCTTTATTCATGCGGCATGTAAGCCGATGATTTAACATGAATATGGAATTTATTGGCGTTTACTGGAATCTCCCCGTATTGATACGGGGAGAAGAGGAGAGGTTAGCGATCGCGCTGGACGGCAATGTGGGCTAGCGCAATGAGAGCATCACGCCACGGGCTGTCTGGAATGACCTGAAGAGCCGCAATGGCTTTATCGGCCTCTTCTTCAGCACGCTGGCGTGTCCACTCCAGCGACCCGCAGATAGCCATTGTTTCCAGTACCGGTTCCAGAAGATGTCGACCATTTCCCTGCTCGATAGCCTCACGGATCATTTTGGCCTGTTCAGGTGAACCATTGCGCATTGCATGCAGCAGCGGCAGGGTTGGCTTACCTTCGTTCAGGTCATCACCCACGTTTTTACCGAGTGTTTCGCCATCGGCGCTGTAATCCAGTAAATCGTCAATCAACTGGAACGCGGTGCCAAGATAGCGGCCATAGTCCTGCAGCCCTTTTTCCTGTGCCTCTGTGCAACCTGCCAGAATACCGGAGCACTGAGCCGCCGCTTCAAACAAGCGCGCTGTCTTGCTGTAGATCACGCGCATGTAGTTCTCTTCGGTAATATCCGGATCGTTGACGTTCATCAGCTGCAGCACTTCGCCTTCGGCGATGACGTTAACGGCTTCAGACATCACTTCCAGCACCTTCAGCGAACCGAGGCTGGTCATCATCTGGAAGGCGCGGGTATAGATAAAATCCCCCACCAGAACGCTGGCTGCGTTGCCAAAGGCGGCATTTGCCGTGGCTTTGCCACGACGCATGTCGGATTCATCTACGACGTCGTCGTGAAGAAGCGTTGCGGTGTGGATAAATTCGATCAGTGCTGCAATAGTGACGTGCGCATTTCCCTGGTAGCCAACGGCTTTGGCAGCCAGAATGGCAATCATCGGGCGAATGCGTTTGCCGCCGCCGCTGACGATGTAATAGCCCAACTGGTTGATCAGCTGAACGTCAGAGTTGAGTTGCTCCAGGATTGCTGCATTTACACCCGCCATATCTTGCGCGGTTAACTCGTTGATTTTTTCTAAATTCATCGCAAAAGCCGGGCTTTTTATCCTGTTTATCCCATCTTCAATGGGGTAACAAAGGGTTTCGGTTTATCAATAGTATTGCTGATTGTACTGAAAAAACGGCTCAGATAAACGTTACCGTACGTGTTGTGTTTTTTTTCTTCATGTATTGACGGTAGCACTTGTCAAAGGCTCGCGTTTTGCGTAATATTCGCGCCCTATTGTGAATATTTATAGCGCACTCTGATTCATACGAGGATGTGCGCGGAAGCGGAGTTTATATGTACGCGGTTTTCCAAAGTGGTGGTAAACAACACCGAGTAAGCGAAGGTCAGACCGTTCGCCTGGAAAAGCTGGACATCGCAACTGGCGAATCTGTTGAGTTCGCTGAAGTTCTGATGATCGCAAACGGTGAAGAAGTCAAAATCGGCGTTCCTTTCGTTGATGGCGGCGTTATCAAAGCTGAAGTTGTTGCTCATGGTCGTGGCGAGAAAGTTAAAATCGTTAAGTTTCGTCGTCGTAAACACTACCGTAAGCAGCAGGGCCACCGTCAGTGGTTCACTGATGTGAAAATTACTGGCATCAGCGCCTAAGACCTGAGGAGAGATTTAAATGGCACATAAAAAGGCTGGCGGCTCCACACGTAACGGTCGCGATTCAGAAGCTAAACGCCTGGGCGTTAAGCGTTTCGGTGGCGAATCCGTTCTGGCGGGTAGCATCATCGTTCGTCAACGTGGTACCAAATTCCACGCTGGCAACAACGTAGGTTGCGGTCGTGACCACACTCTGTTTGCTAAAGCAGACGGTAAAGTGAAATTTGAAGTTAAAGGCCCGAACAACCGTAAATACATCAGCATCGTTGCTGAGTAAGGTTTTCTCGGTCCGGTAACGGATTAAAGCCCCGCAACACGTTGCGGGGCTTTTTACATTGGAAACCCGGAAAATTTTCTGTAGGGAAAACGGGCATGAAGCAGCAGGCCGGCATTGGTATTCTTTTGGCGCTCACTACCGCAATGTGCTGGGGTGCGCTGCCAATTGCAATGAAGCAGGTACTGGAAGTGATGGAGCCGCCGACGGTGGTCTTTTATCGCTTTCTGATGGCAAGCATTGGCCTCGGTACGATCCTGGCTGTCAAAGGTAAGCTTCCACCCTTGCGGATCTTCCGTAAGCCACGCTGGCTGGTATTACTGGCCATCGCGACGGGAGGCCTTTTCGGCAACTTCATTCTCTTCAGTTCTTCCCTGCAATATCTCAGCCCCACGGCGTCGCAGGTGATTGGTCAGCTTTCACCGGTCGGCATGATGGTTGCCAGCGTCTTTATCCTGAAGGAGAAGATGCGAGGTACACAGGTTATCGGGGCGAGCATGCTGCTCTGTGGTCTGGTGATGTTCTTCAACACCAGCCTGATAGAGATTTTTACCCGCCTGACGGATTACACCTGGGGTGTGATTTTCGGTGTGGGAGCAGCAACGGTCTGGGTGAGTTACGGCGTTGCACAAAAGGTGTTATTGCGTCGTCTGGCTTCACAGCAGATCCTCTTTTTGCTGTACACTTTGTGTACAGTTGCATTACTGCCTTTAGCGAAGCCGGGAGTCATTACCCAGCTCAGCGACTGGCAACTGGCGTGCCTTATTTTTTGTGGGCTGAATACGCTGGTCGGTTATGGTGCGCTGGCCGAAGCAATGGCGCGCTGGCAGGCAGCACAGGTGAGCGCATTAATCACGCTGACTCCGCTGTTTACGCTGTTATTTTCAGATTTGTTATCAATGGCCTGGCCCGATGTTTTCGTCAGACCGATGCTCAACCTGTTGGGTTATCTCGGTGCGTTTGTCGTGGTTGCGGGCGCGATGTATTCCGCCATTGGTCATCGTCTCTGGGGGCGTTGGCGCAAAAATGAAGCGGTAGTAATAGAGTCCCCCGCTCAGGCGAATGAGTTACGGAGAGTAAAATGAAGTTTGTTGATGAAGCAACGATCCTGGTCGTAGCAGGTGATGGCGGCAATGGTTGCGTAAGCTTCCGTCGTGAAAAATATATTCCTCGTGGCGGCCCTGATGGCGGCGACGGTGGTGATGGTGGTGACGTGTGGCTGGAGGCGGATGAGAACCTCAACACGCTGATCGACTACCGTTTTGAAAAATCCTTCCGTGCTGAACGTGGCCAGAACGGCCAGAGCCGTGACTGTACTGGTAAGCGTGGCAAAGACGTGACCATTAAGGTTCCGGTTGGAACACGTGTGATCGATCAGGGCACGGGCGAAACGATGGGTGACATGACCAAACACGGTCAGCGCCTGATGGTGGCTAAAGGTGGCTGGCACGGTCTGGGTAACAGCCGTTTCAAATCTTCCGTTAACCGTACCCCGCGTCAGAAAACGATGGGGACACCTGGCGATAAGCGTGACCTGCAGCTGGAGCTGATGCTGTTGGCTGACGTTGGTATGCTGGGCATGCCAAACGCGGGTAAATCGACGTTTATTCGTGCTGTTTCTGCAGCCAAACCAAAAGTGGCGGATTATCCGTTCACCACGCTGGTACCGAGCCTGGGCGTTGTCCGTATGGATAACGAGAAGAGCTTCGTGGTTGCCGATATCCCGGGCCTTATCGAAGGTGCAGCGGAAGGTGCCGGCCTGGGTATTCGCTTCCTGAAACACCTTGAGCGCTGCCGCGTACTGTTGCACCTCATTGATATCGATCCAATCGACGGTTCTGATCCGGTGGAAAACGCCCGCATTATCATCGGCGAGCTGGAGAAATACAGCGAAAAACTGGCGAACAAGCCGCGCTGGCTGGTCTTCAACAAGATTGACCTGATGGATAAAGCTGAAGCTGAGGCCAAAGCGAAAGCGATTGCTGAAGCGATGGGTTGGGAAGATAAATACTACCTGATCTCCGCAGCAAGCCAGGTTGGCGTGAAAGATCTCTGCTGGGATGTAATGACCTTCATCATCGAGAACCCAATTGTTCAGGCGGAAGAAGCGAAACAGCCTGAGAAAGTCGAATTCATGTGGGATGACTACCACCGTGAACAGCTCGAAGAGATGGAAGCGGAAGAAGACGAAGACTGGGATGATGACTGGGATGAAGACGACGAAGAAGGTGTCGAGTTCATCTACAAGCACTAATACCTGTGGAAGGCCCCCTGCGAAGGGGGCTTTTTTTTAACTTAATGTCGCGGGTAACCAGCAACTGGCGATTAAGCCACCTTCAACACCGTTCTCAAGCGTCAATTTGCCGTGGTGAAGCTGAACGATGCGTTGCACAATACTCAGCCCCAGCCCGCTGCCACCGTAGCGCTGATCGAGACGACGGAATGGTTCAGTGATTGACTGTCGGTGTGCCTCATCAATGCCAGGCCCTTGATCGACAACAATGACCTGCGTACCGCCATCATGCTCCATTAATTTCACTTCAATGGTTGTGCCTGTCGGGCTATAGCGTGTGGCATTCTCCAGCAGATTGCGCAGCATCAGGCGTAGAAGTACCGTGTCACCCTGAACCGTCAGTGGGCTTTTTTCCGGCCATATCACCGTATGTTCTTTAGCTTCATGCTCAAGGCTGAGTGGAACAATGATGCTGTCTGTCCAGTTGACGGTTTCGTAGTGACCGCTTGCCAGCGCCTGCCCGGCACGTGCCAGCATCAGCAGTTGTTCAACGGTGTGCATCAACTGATCGATCCGGCTAATCAACGCATTGGCCTGCGGTGAACCCGACTGAGCCATTAATTCCAGATGTAGCCTGATTCCGGCGAGAGGTGTTCGCAGCTCGTGAGCGGCGTCTGCCGTGAAGAGGCGCTCCTGCTGGATGGTGTTATCCAGTCTGGCGAGCAGCTGATTCAGCGACGTCGTCACTGCGCCAATCTCTTCCATATCGGAATACATCGGCAGCGGGGTAAGATTATCCGCCGAACGGTTAGCCAGGCTGGCACGCAGTTTATTCAGCGGCTGGGTTATCAGGGTGACGGCCCAGAATGAGAAGAACAGGGTAAAGCCCACCATCACCAGAGAAGGCACCAGAAGCGAGGCAATCGCTTCGCGGATCTCTTTCTCGACATGGTTGTTACGCGCTTTTGCCGATAACGTTTCGCTCACCAGAAAGCTAATCTGTTCGCGGCTTTCATGCCACAGCCAGACCACGCTTATCAGCTGGAAAAACAGTAAGATCACCGCCAGCAAAATCATCAATCGCCGACGCATGCTGTTCATTTCTGGCTCTCCAGACGGTAGCCAACGCCACGGACGGTTTTAATTCGATCTTTACCAAGCTTACGGCGCAGGTTGTGAATGTGAACTTCGAGGGTATTTGACCCCGGATCGTCCTGCCAGGAGTAGATATCCTGTTGCAGGGTTTCACGGTGTACCGTTTGCCCGCTACGCATGATCAGGCGTGTAAGCAGGGCGAACTCTTTTGGGGTGACTTCGACAGGCAGCGATTTGCGTAGCACCTGCTGGGTTTGCAGATTCAGCGTAATATCACCGTCGGTTAGTAAGTTATCACTATGTCCCTGGTAGCGGCGGATCAGTGCCCGCACGCGTGCCTGAAGCTCTGCAAGGACGAAAGGCTTCACCAGATAATCATCCGCACCGGAATCAAGGCCGTTAATACGATCTTCGATGGAATCACGCGCCGTGAGGATCAACACTGGGTTGGCGATACCGCGGCGTCGCCACTGGTTCAGTAATGAGGCACCATCTTTATCGGGTAAACCTAAATCGAGGATCACCAGGCTATATTCACCGCTCTGAATCAGGGCATCTGCTTCTGCCGCCGTGGCGGCACAGTCGAGCGCATATCCTTCATTGGCCAGCGCCAGCGCCAGCCCTTCCTGTAATAACAGATCGTCTTCAACTATGAGTAGTTTCATCGCTAGTTATTCTGATAAATGTCCTTATAAAGCCTGCTTTCGAATCGTACCAACGGGATGCGTCGGTTGCGCTGGTCAGTCGGTTCGACGGCATAGCCGGAAAGATACTGCACGAATGCCATACGTTGCCCGCTGGCGGTGGTGATGAAGCCCGCAAGGTTGTAAACCCCCTGCAGTGAACCTGTTTTGGCTGAGACTTTGCCATCCACACCGGCGGCGTGAAGCCCGGCACGGTACTGAAGTGAACCATCGTGTCCGGCAAGTGGTAGCATTGAAATAAAGTTTAGCTCAGTGTCATGTTGTGCAATGTACTGAAGCACTTGCATCATGGTCGCCGGGGAAATCAAATTATGGCGTGATAACCCGGAACCATCGACGGCGATAGTGTTACCCAGATCGATCCCTGCCTGCTGACGCAGGATCTGCCGTACTGCGTCGGACCCTGCGCGCCAGGTTCCCTGAACGCCGAAACGTGCGTGACCAATCATGCGGAACACCGTGTCGGCAATCATGTTATCCGACTTTTTCAGCATAATCTTGAGCAAATCGTGCAATGGCGCAGACTGGTTGCTGGCGATAACCGTGCCGGGTTGATTGACCTGCGTCTGGCGGAGCAGGGTACCGGACCAGGTGATCCCCGCTTGCTTCAGTTCATCCTTGAGAATGGCCCCGGCGTAACTTGCCCCATCCTGTATCGCAAAGGCCAGCGGCAGTGGATCGGCGCGCTGCGTCAGGCAACCGGTAAGCGTGAAGCGGTTAAGATCGCCTGGCACCACGTCCAGCTCACAATACTGTGCATCCGGTGAGCCTTTTGCCAGCGTACGTACCTGGCTAAACATCGTCACCGGGTAGTAGGACGCCACGCGGATAAACGCTAAGTCATCCGGTTTTGGGGCGCTGTAAAGCGAAACGGAGAAGCAGTTACGGTCAATAATGGCAGCCGCTGGCGGTGCGCTAAAGCACTGCGTCATGTCGTTCCACGGCCAGCCAGGGGCTTTATCGTGGCTGGCAAAAATGGAGGTGTCGATCAACACATTACCGTCGATCTTCTGCACGCCAGATTTTTTCAATACCGCCACCATGCTGCGGATATCCTGGCGCTTCAACGTCGGGTCACCCCCGAAGCGGGCGATAAGATCGCCTTTCAGTTCGCCACCCGTGACGTTACCTTTGGTTTCAAGGGTGGTGGTAAACCGGAAATCAGGCCCAAGCTGGAGCAGGGCGGCGAGTGCAGTGATCACCTTCTGAGTACTGGCAGGCAGCGCCATCTGTTGACTGTGGTAGTCAATCTCTGGCGTCTGCGCCCCGACCTTCTGCACCATCAGGGCAAGGTTAGCCCCTGCGGGCAGCTGATTAATGTACTCATCAACATTCGCGGCCTGAACACTGAACGTTATACTGGTAGTCAATCCGATGATAAATCTGGAAAATCGCATAATCTCGCGCTAACAACCCGAAAACAAACCGTCATACTACGGTGCATGGCACTGCAAAGTAAACGATGACCCATAGTGAACTTCGCGGTAAAATGCATATCAAATTGAAAATTGCTGCTGGCCTGGGGCGTTGCTTCCGGGTCGGTTTTCTTTTTGCTTCTGGCTTGCTCATGGTTTGATGTTCATGGGGACAGGAGCCGGAGCAGGTGACGCTGCTCCCAACAGGAATGTTTAAGAGGTATAACAAATGCAAGCTATTCCGATGACCTTACGTGGTGCCGAAAAACTGCGCGAAGAGCTGGATTTCCTGAAATCCGTTCGTCGCCCTGAAATCATCGCCGCTATCGCGGATGCGCGTGAGCATGGCGACCTGAAAGAAAATGCTGAATACCACGCCGCGCGCGAGCAGCAGGGCTTCTGTGAAGGGCGTATTAAAGATATCGAAGCGAAGCTGTCCAATGCGCAGGTTATCGATATCACCAAAATGCCAAATAATGGCCGGGTGATCTTTGGTTCCACCGTTAGCGTGCTGAACCTGGATAACGACGAAGAGCAGACTTACCGCATCGTCGGTGACGATGAAGCTGATTTCAAACAGAACCTGATTTCGGTGAACTCACCAATTGCTCGCGGCCTGATTGGCAAAGAGCAGGACGATGTTGTCATCATCCGCACCCCAGGCGGCGAAGTGGAATACGAAATTATCAAGGTCGAGTACCTGTAATTCGCTTCTCCACGAAGATGTTGATACATTGTAAAGAAAGGAAAAAGGCCGCATAGCGGCCTTTTATCAACTCAAGGAGCATGGCATTTTGCTCACCTGCTGACAGAAATCCCTCGTTTTACACAGAAAATGTGTTTAATTCAGGATATCCTTAGCGTGGCAGCGAGATTTTACGCTCTTTAGATGGGCGATAGAGCACCAGCGTTTTACCGATGACCTGTACATTACAGGCACCGGTTTCGCGCACGATGGCTTCCACGATCAAGTTCTTCGTGTCTCTGTCTTCAGAGGCAATTTTCACCTTGATCAGCTCGTGGTGTTCCAGCGCTTGTTCAATCTCGGCAAGCACCCCTTCGGTCAAACCATTGTTGCCAAGCATGACTACAGGCTTGAGCGGATGTGCCAGACCTTTAAGGTGCTGTTTTTGTTTAGTACTCAGATTCATCGTATATTTTTGCTTACGTTGGGATTGAAAACGGTTCATTCTACCGCCATCTCCCTTATATCGCCAAATAGCTGCGTAGAAATTTACGTCACAGGCAAGCAACGATGAACCAGGACGGAAATGTTAAATGACAGGTAAGAAGCGTTCTGCCAGCTCCAGCCGCTGGCTTCAGGAACACTTTAGCGATAAATATGTTCAACAGGCGCAGAAAAAGGGGTTACGTTCCCGTGCCTGGTTTAAACTTGATGAAATACAGCAAAGTGACAAACTTTTTAAGCCGGGGATGACGATTGTTGACCTCGGTGCCGCACCTGGGGGATGGTCCCAGTATGCGGTAACGCAAATCGGTGGAACGGGCCGAATCATCGCATGCGATCTTTTACCAATGGATCCCATCGTTGGTGTCGACTTCCTTCAGGGCGATTTTCGTGATGAATTAGTGCTGAAGGCGTTACTCGATCGCGTAGGTGACAGTAAAGTTCAGGTTGTCATGTCAGATATGGCACCAAATATGTGCGGAACACCGGCGGTGGATATCCCCCGTGCCATGTATCTGGTGGAACTGGCGTTAGAAATGTGTCGTGATGTACTAGCACCAGGTGGTAGTTTTGTTGTGAAGGTGTTTCAGGGCGAAGGTTTCGAGGAGTACCTTAAGGAAATTCGCTCCCTGTTTGCGAAGGTCAAAGTTCGTAAGCCGGACTCTTCCCGGGCGCGTTCCCGAGAAGTGTATATTGTAGCGACCGGGCGAAAATGATAACTGGTGGATTTCAGACGAAAGTTTGAATGAAACTGGATCTAGAGTATCCTGACGCTGTTTTTAACACAGTTGTAATATGAGGTTAATCCCTTGAGTGACATGGCGAAAAACCTAATACTCTGGCTGGTCATTGCCGTTGTGCTGATGTCAGTATTCCAGAGCTTTGGGCCCAGCGAGTCGAATGGCCGCAAGGTGGATTATTCTACCTTCCTGCAGGAGGTCAATCAGGACCAGGTTCGCGAAGCGCGTATCAACGGACGTGAGATCAACGTTACCAAGAAAGATAGTAACCGTTACACGACCTACATTCCGGTGAACGATCCTAAGCTGCTTGATAACCTTCTGACTAAAAACGTCAAGGTGGTAGGTGAGCCGCCAGAAGAGCCAAGCCTGTTGGCTTCTATCTTCATCTCCTGGTTCCCGATGCTGCTTCTTATTGGCGTCTGGATCTTCTTTATGCGTCAGATGCAGGGCGGTGGTGGCAAAGGTGCCATGTCGTTCGGTAAGAGCAAGGCGCGTATGCTGACGGAAGACCAGATCAAGACCACGTTCGCTGACGTTGCAGGTTGTGACGAAGCGAAAGAAGAGGTGGCTGAACTGGTAGAATACCTGCGTGAACCGAGCCGTTTCCAGAAACTGGGCGGTAAGATCCCGAAAGGCATTCTGATGGTCGGCCCTCCGGGTACCGGTAAAACCCTGCTGGCGAAAGCCATCGCGGGTGAAGCGAAGGTGCCGTTCTTTACTATTTCAGGTTCTGACTTCGTTGAAATGTTCGTGGGTGTCGGTGCATCTCGTGTGCGTGACATGTTCGAGCAGGCTAAGAAGGCAGCACCGTGCATTATCTTCATCGATGAAATCGACGCCGTCGGTCGCCAGCGTGGCGCGGGTCTGGGCGGTGGTCACGATGAACGTGAGCAGACGCTGAACCAGATGCTGGTTGAAATGGACGGCTTCGAAGGTAACGAAGGTATTATCGTTATCGCAGCAACCAACCGTCCGGACGTACTTGACCCAGCCCTGCTGCGTCCAGGCCGTTTTGACCGTCAGGTTGTGGTTGGTCTGCCGGATGTTCGTGGTCGTGAACAGATTCTGAAAGTACACATGCGTCGCGTACCGCTGGCTCCAGATATCGACGCGGCAATTATTGCGCGTGGTACCCCGGGCTTCTCCGGTGCGGATCTGGCTAACCTGGTCAACGAAGCTGCACTGTTTGCCGCTCGCGGTAACAAACGCGTCGTGTCTATGGTGGAATTCGAAAAAGCGAAAGACAAAATCATGATGGGTGCGGAACGTCGCTCTATGGTGATGACGGAAGCGCAGAAAGAGTCCACGGCATACCACGAAGCCGGCCACGCGATTATCGGTCGTCTGGTACCGGAACACGATCCGGTGCATAAAGTGACGATTATTCCGCGCGGTCGTGCGCTGGGCGTAACGTTCTTCCTGCCGGAAGGCGATGCCATCAGCGCCAGCCGTCAGAAGCTGGAAAGCCAGATTTCGACCCTGTATGGTGGTCGTCTGGCAGAAGAAATTATCTACGGTGTGGAACATGTTTCTACCGGTGCGTCCAACGACATTAAAGTGGCGACGAACCTGGCGCGTAACATGGTGACCCAATGGGGCTTCTCCGACAAACTCGGCCCACTGCTGTATGCAGAGGAAGAGGGCGAAGTGTTCCTGGGTCGTTCTGTGGCGAAAGCGAAACATATGTCTGATGAGACTGCTCGTATCATCGACCAGGAAGTGAAAGCGCTGATTGAACGTAACTACGGTCGCGCACGTCAGATCCTGAACGACAATATGGATATTCTGCATTCGATGAAAGATGCGCTCATGAAATATGAGACCATCGATGCACCACAGATTGACGACCTGATGGCTCGCCGCGAAGTGCGTCCGCCAGCAGGCTGGGAAGATCCAGGCGCTTCCAACAATTCTGACAACAATGGTACTCCGCGTGCACCGCGTACGGCTGATGAATCACATACGCCGAACCCGGGTAACAGCATGTCAGAACAGTTGGGCGACAAGTAAGTCACTGCTGTTGAAGAGTTAGTCTGTACTTCAAACCCTGGAGCTTGCTCCGGGGTTTTTCTTTTTCGTTAAATCATATTGATACCAGGGATTTCGCCATGAAACTATTCGCTCAGGACTCGCATCTCGATCTCTCACATCCGCATGTGATGGGTATCCTGAATGTTACGCCTGACTCCTTCTCTGACGGCGGCACGCATAACACACTTATCGATGCGGTTAAGCACGCAAATTTGATGATCAACGCGGGTGCCACCATCATTGATGTGGGGGGCGAATCGACGCGTCCTGGTGCGGCGGATGTTTCTGTGGAGGAGGAGCTGGCTCGCGTGGTTCCTGTGGTTGAAGCTATTGCCCAGCGTTTTGAAGTGTGGATCTCTGTTGATACGTCTAAGCCAGAAGTGATTCGTGAAGTAGCGAGAGTGGGTGCTCACATTATCAATGATATCCGATCGCTTACCGAGCCTGGTGCCATTGAGGCGGCAGCGGAAACCGGGTTACCAGTCTGTCTGATGCACATGCAGGGCCAGCCCAAAACAATGCAGGATGCACCTAAGTACAACGATATCTTTGCTGATGTGAATCGCTTCTTTATTGAACATATTGAACGTTGTGAGCGTGCTGGAATCGCAAAAGAGAAATTGCTGCTCGACCCGGGGTTCGGTTTCGGTAAAAATCTCTCTCACAACTATGAGCTACTTGCTCGCTTGTCAGAGTTTCACCACTTCGGCTTGCCGCTACTGGTTGGCATGTCGAGAAAATCGATGATTGGGCAGTTGCTGAACGTGGGCCCCAGCGAGCGTCTTAGCGGCAGCCTGGCCTGCGCGGTGATTGCGGCGATGCAGGGAGCGCACATTATTCGTGTCCATGACGTCAAAGAAACAGTAGAAGCCATGCGTGTGGTCGAAGCCACACTGGCAGCGAAGGAAAACAAACGCTATGAGTAATCGTAAATATTTTGGTACCGATGGTATCCGTGGCCGCGTAGGCGATGCGCCGATCACCCCTGATTTTGTTCTGAAGCTTGGCTGGGCGGCTGGTAAGGTTCTGGCACGTCATGGTTCCCGTAAAATTATTATTGGTAAAGACACCCGTATTTCAGGCTATATGCTGGAGTCTGCACTGGAGGCGGGTCTGGCGGCTGCGGGGCTTTCTGCCTCCTTTACTGGCCCAATGCCAACACCTGCTGTTGCGTATCTGACGCGTACCTTCCGTGCTGAAGCAGGTATTGTTATTTCGGCATCGCATAACCCGTTCTATGACAACGGTATTAAGTTCTTCTCCATCGACGGCACCAAACTGCCGGATGAAGTGGAAGAAGCGATTGAAGCCGAGATGGAAAAAGAGATCACCTGCGTCGACTCTGTTGAACTGGGTAAAGCGAACCGTATTGTTGATGCAGCGGGTCGCTACATTGAATTCTGCAAAGGCACTTTCCCGAACGAGTTGAGTCTGGGTCACCTGAAAATCGTGGTGGACTGTGCAAACGGCGCAACGTATCACATTGCCCCTAACGTCTTCCGTGAGCTGGGTGCGAAAGTGATTACTATCGGCTGCGAACCTGATGGTCTGAACATCAACGAAGAGGTGGGGGCGACAGACGTTCGCGCTCTGCAGGCACGTGTTCTGGCAGAAAAAGCTGACCTGGGTATCGCGCTGGACGGTGACGGTGACCGTGTGATCATGGTTGACCACGAAGGTAACAAGGTTGATGGCGATCAGATCCTTTATATCATTGCGCGTGAAGGTCTGCGTCAGGGTCAGCTGCGCGGCGGTGCCGTTGGTACGCTGATGAGCAACATGGGGCTGGAGCTGGCGCTGAAACAACTGGGGATCCCGTTTGTCCGTGCCAAAGTGGGTGACCGCTATGTACTGGAAAAACTGCAGGAGAAGGGCTGGCGTATTGGTGCAGAAAACTCAGGCCATGTGATCCTGCTGGACAAAACCACTACCGGAGACGGTATCGTGGCGGGCCTCCAGGTGGTGGCTGCGATGGCGCGTAACCATATGAGCCTGCACGACCTCTGCAGTGGCATGAAAATGTTCCCACAGATCCTGGTCAACGTACGCTTCACCGCTGGTAATGGCGATCCACTGGAAAGCGAAAATGTGAAAGCAGTAATGGCTGACGTTGAAGCCGCGCTCGGTAACCGTGGTCGCGTACTGCTGCGTAAGTCCGGTACCGAACCACTTATTCGAGTAATGGTGGAAGGTGAAGACGAAGCACAGGTGACTGAATTTGCGCACCGTATTGCTGATGCGGTAAAAGCGGCATAGCTGTTCATGCTAAACGCTTAAAAAGGCGGCATTTCCCGCCTTTGTTTTAAGCGATGAATGGCTTTTTGCTGTTTTTTTCCGCAGTTGATACAATGCGTCGAAAATGCCCTTGCGAAGGTCATTCGCTTTGGTTAGTATTCACACCCGCTTCAGTGGGAAACAAAAATCCTGCTAATTGGTCGAAGCATTGGTATGCGGCAAATCCGCAAGGAACAGGTTGATTATGTACGAAGCTCTTTTAGTTGTTTTCCTTATTGTAGCCATCGCTCTTGTAGCGCTGATCATGCTGCAGCAAGGTAAAGGCGCTGATATGGGAGCCTCCTTCGGAGCTGGCGCTTCCGGTACGCTGTTCGGTTCAAGTGGTTCTGCGAACTTCATGACCCGCACAACGGCGATTCTGGCTACGCTGTTCTTCATCATCAGTCTGGTGCTGGGCAATATCAACAGCAACAAGACCAATAAAGGAAGCGAGTGGGAAAATCTGAGTGCTCCGTCTAAAACTGAGCAAACTCAGCCAGCTGCACCGGCTAAGCCAACCAGCGATATCCCGCACTAAGTATTCTGTACCGAGGTGGTGGAATTGGTAGACACGCTACCTTGAGGTGGTAGTGCCCTAACGGGCTTGTGGGTTCGAGTCCCATCCTCGGTACCAATATTCCAGAAGAAAGACGTCGAAAGACGTCTTTTTTTTCGTCTGTAGATTGTGTGCCTCCTAACTTCTGGTGTGTCTCCGAACTTCTGTAGGCCCGGTAAGCGCAGCGTCACACGTCGTGTTGCCCGGTGGCGTTGCGCTTACCGGGCCTACCAAAACCCAAATAAAAAAGGCGTCTATCAGACGCCTTTTACATTTCACATCAGCGATTACTTCTTATCGCTGTGTTCCAGGTTTTCAACCTGTGGCAGGCCATTACCGGAACTGGCAGAGAGCAGGCCATTTTCAACGTAGTTGAACAGCTTCGCACGGGTATCAGTGATGTCCAGGTTACGCATGGTCAGCTGACCAATACGGTCGTCCGGAGAAAACACGGATTCGCCTTTTTCCATTGTCAGACGCTCTGCTTTATAGGTCAGGTTGTCAGACACGGTGTTCAGGATGGAGTAATCATTACCGCGACGCAGTTCCAGAGTCACTTCACCGGTGATGGCGCTCGCCACCCAGCGTTGCAGAGCATCACGCAGCATCAGCGCCTGCGGATCGAACCAGCGACCCTGATACAGCAATTTACCCAACTGACGACCATGAGAGTGATACTGCTCAATGGTGTCCTCGTTGTGAATACCGGTCAGCAGACGTTCGTAAGCGATGTGCAGCAGTGCCATCCCCGGTGCTTCGTAGATGCCACGGCTTTTTGCTTCGATGATACGGTTTTCAATCTGATCGCTCATACCCAGACCATGACGGCCGCCGATGCGGTTTGCTTCCAGCATCAGTTCTACATCGTCAGAGAAGGTCTTGCCGTTCAGGGCAACCGGATGGCCGCGCTCGAAGCGGACAGTCACTTCTTCCGCCTGGATTTTGACGTTCTCGTCCCAGAACTTCACGCCCATGATTGGGTTCACGATCTTCACGCTGGAGTTAAGGAATTCCAGATCTTTTGCTTCGTGTGTCGCGCCCAGCATGTTGGAGTCGGTAGAGTAGGCTTTCTCAACAGACATCTTGTAGTCAAAGCCGCAGGCAATCATAAACTCGGACATTTCATGGCGGCCGCCCAGCTCGTCGATGAAGTCGGTATCCAGCCACGGTTTGTAAATCTGCAGCTCGGCGTTGGTCAACAGACCATAACGATAAAAACGTTCGATATCGTTACCTTTATAAGTGCTACCGTCGCCCCAGATGTTAACACCATCTTCTTTCATGGCGGCAACCAGCATGGTGCCAGTCACGGCACGGCCCAGTGGCGTCGTGTTGAAATAGGTCAGGCCGCCGGTGGTGTTATGGAAAGCGCCGCACTGAATAGCCGCGATACCTTCGGCAACCAGCTGTTTACGGCAATCAATCAGACGTGCGTTCTCTGCACCATACTCTTTAGCGCGACGAGGGATTGCATCATAGTCGTCCTCATCCGGCTGACCCAGGTTCGCAGTATATGCATACGGAACCGCTCCCTTTTGGCGCATCCACAGCAGTGCAGCGCTGGTATCCAGGCCACCAGAAAAAGCGATGCCAATACGTTGTCCTACCGGAAGATGCTTGAGAATCGTCGTCATAAAATAAAACCCTGCTTGATTGACTGATTAGAGACCGCGTTCGCTCTCGATGCATGTTTATGCAAAATAAATGAGTATTCATTTAATCATCTTTTGTCGAAGACCGAAAGAGACTCGTGCGTTTTTTGTAAAAATTTCCCTCAGTTTGACCTGGTGGAAACTGGGTTGACAGGCGGTGTTCACTATCAATATACTGAACGCCGATTTTACGTCCCGTCTTCGGTACCAAATCCCAGCATTATTTGCATTTTCTACCCAAAACGCGTAGAATTTGCCACGTTTCAGGCGCGGGGTGGAGCAGCCTGGTAGCTCGTCGGGCTCATAACCCGAAGGTCGTCGGTTCAAATCCGGCCCCCGCAACCATTTTCCCATAAAGTCATTTTTCAAATATACTGTGAAGACTTAGAGCCTTCGTAGCTGGATTTGAAAAAATTCTTTCGGAAAGTGCTCCAGGCCACCGTTGTGGCTATAGGGTTCAGTTATCTAAAGCCCCGATTTATCGGGGTTTTTTGTTATCTGACTACAGAATAACTGGGCTTTACGCCCTTTTTTTATGTCTTGGGGGTGGGCTTGTCCACATTAGAGCAAAAATTAACAGAGATGATTACTGCACCGGTCGAAGCACTGGGCTACGAACTGGTCGGCATCGAATTCGTTCGCGGCCGTACATCGACGCTGCGCATCTATATTGATAGTGAAGATGGCATCAATGTTGATGATTGTGCTGATGTTAGCCACCAGGTGAGCGCGGTTCTTGATGTTGAAGACCCAATTACCGTTGCGTACAACCTGGAAGTTTCCTCACCTGGCCTCGATCGTCCGATGTTCACGGCCGAGCACTATGTGCGCTTTACCGGTGAAGAAGTGGCTCTCGTTCTGCGTATGGCCGTACAGAACCGCCGTAAATGGCAGGGAATTATCAAAGCCGTTGATGGTGAAATGATCACGGTGGCAGTCGAAGGCAAAGATGAAGTGTTCGCGCTGAGTAATATCCAGAAGGCGAACCTGGTTCCCCACTTTTAACAGTCTGGATTGAGGTGAAAAGCCCGCGATGAACAAAGAAATTTTGGCTGTTGTTGAAGCCGTCTCCAACGAGAAATCACTGCCGCGTGAAAAGATTTTCGAAGCGCTGGAAAGTGCACTGGCTACAGCAACCAAGAAAAAATACGAACAAGAGATCGATGTTCGCGTAGAAATCGATCGTAAAAGTGGTGACTTCGATACATTCCGTCGTTGGGTAATTGTTGAAGAAGTGACCCAGCCGACTAAAGAGATCACGCTGGAAGCGGCACGTTTTGAAGACGAAAGCCTGAACGTGGGCGAGTACGTTGAAGACCAGATTGAATCTGTGACCTTCGACCGTATCACTACCCAGACCGCAAAACAGGTTATCGTGCAGAAAGTTCGCGAAGCCGAGCGCGCGCTGGTTGTTGACCAGTTCCGCGATCAGGAAGGCGAGATCATTACTGGCGTGGTGAAGAAAGTTAACCGCGACAACATCTCTCTGGAGATCAAATCCGAAGGGATGCCGGGTAATGCTGAAGCCGTGATCCTGCGTGAAGACATGCTGCCGCGTGAAAACTTCCGTCCAGGCGACCGTATCCGTGGTGTTCTGTACGCTGTGCGTCCAGAAGCGCGTGGTGCTCAGCTGTTCGTGACCCGTTCTAAACCAGAAATGCTGGTTGAACTGTTCCGTATCGAAGTACCGGAAATTGGCGAAGAAGTTATCGAAATCAAAGCCGCTGCTCGTGATCCGGGCTCCCGCGCGAAAATCGCAGTAAAAACCAACGACAAGCGTATCGACCCGGTCGGTGCTTGCGTCGGTATGCGCGGTGCGCGTGTTCAGGCGGTTTCGACCGAGCTGGGTGGCGAACGTATCGATATCGTTCTGTGGGATGATAACCCGGCACAGTTCGTGATCAACGCAATGGCTCCAGCGGATGTGGCATCTATCGTTGTTGACGAAGACAAACATACGATGGATATCGCGGTTGAAGCGGGCAACCTGGCGCAGGCAATCGGCCGTAACGGTCAGAACGTACGTCTGGCGTCACAGCTGAGCGGTTGGGAACTCAACGTGATGACCGTTGATGACCTGCAGGCTAAGCATCAGGCTGAAGCCCATGCGGCGATTGATACCTTCACCAAATATCTGGACATTGACGAAGATTTCGCCACCGTTCTGGTTGAAGAAGGTTTCTCAACGCTTGAAGAACTGGCCTATGTGCCAATGAAAGAGCTGCTGGAAATTGACGGTCTGGATGAACCAACCGTTGAAGCCCTGCGTGAACGCGCTAAAAACGCACTGACCACCCTGGCACTGGCTCAGGAAGAAAGCCTTGGCGATAAGAAGCCGGCTGATGACCTGCTGAATCTGGAAGGTCTTGATCGTGCGATTGCGTTCAAGCTGGCTGCCCGTGGTGTTTGTACGCTGGAAGATCTCGCTGAGCAAGGCGTTGATGACCTGGCTGATATCGAAGGTTTAACCGACGAGAAAGCCGGCGAACTCATCATGGCCGCACGTAATATTTGCTGGTTCGGCGACGAAGCGTAATAAACTGTAGCAGGAAGGAACAGCATGACTGATGTAACTGTAAAATCGCTGGCTGCCGAGATTCAGACCTCCGTGGACCGCCTGGTACAGCAATTTGCTGATGCAGGGATCCCGAAGTCCGCTGATGATTCGGTGACGGCGAACGAAAAACAAACCTTGTTAGCGCACCTGAACCGTGAACACGGCTCTACGCCTGACAAGCTGACGCTGCAGCGCAAAACGCGCAGCACGTTGAATATCCCTGGTACCGGTGGTAAAAGCAAATCGGTACAAATTGAAGTCCGCAAGACGCGCACCTTTGTAAAACGCGATCCGCAAGAGGCAGAACGCCTTGCCGCGGAAGAGCAGGCACAGCGTGAAGCGGAAGAACAAGCTCAGCGTGAGGCGGAAGCAACTGCCAAACGTGAGGCAGAATTAAAAGCTGAACGTGAGGCCGCAGAAAAAGCGAAATGCGACACCAGTGATAAAGTGAAGCGTGAAGCTGCGGAAAAAGACAAAGTGAGCAATCAACAGACAGACGAAATGACCAAAACCGCCCAGGCTGAAAAAGCCCGTCGTGAAAATGAAGCTGCTGAGCTGAAGCGTAAAGCGGAAGAAGAAGCACGTCGCAAGCTCGAAGAAGAAGCTCGTCGTGTGGCTGAAGAAGCACGCCGTATGGCCGAAGAAAACGAGAAGAACGGTGTTGATACCGCTGAGCAGTCTGAAGACACCAGCGATTACCACGTAACCACTTCTCAGCACGCACGTCAGGCTGAAGATGACAACGACCGTGAAGTTGAAGGCGGCCGTGGCCGTGGTCGCAACGCGAAAGCAGCGCGTCCGGCGAAGAAAGGCAACAAACACGCCGAGTCTAAAGCTGACCGTGAAGAAGCTCGCGCAGCTGTTCGTGGCGGTAAAGGCGGCAAACAGCGTAAAGGTTCTTCTCTGCAACAGAGCTTCCAGAAGCCTGTTCAGGCGGTTAACCGTGACGTTGTGATTGGCGAAACCATCACCGTTGGCGATCTGGCGAACAAGATGGCGGTTAAAGGCTCTCAGGTCATCAAAGCGATGATGAAACTGGGCGCAATGGCGACCATCAACCAGGTTATCGACCAGGAAACCGCACAGCTGGTTGCCGAAGAGATGGGCCACAAAGTTATCCTGCGTCGTGAAAACGAGCTGGAAGAAGCAGTAATGAGCGACCGTGATACAGGTGCTGCGGCTGAACCGCGTGCACCGGTCGTGACCATCATGGGTCACGTTGACCACGGTAAAACCTCTCTGCTTGACTACATTCGTTCTACGAAAGTGGCTTCCGGTGAAGCGGGTGGTATTACCCAGCACATCGGTGCATACCACGTAGAAACCGATAACGGCATGATCACCTTCCTGGATACCCCAGGCCACGCCGCATTTACCTCAATGCGTGCTCGTGGTGCTCAGGCGACCGATATCGTGGTTCTGGTTGTTGCTGCCGACGATGGCGTAATGCCTCAGACCATCGAAGCTATCCAGCACGCGAAAGCGGCGGGTGTGCCGGTTGTGGTTGCAGTGAACAAGATCGATAAACCAGAAGCGGATCCAGATCGCGTTAAAAACGAGCTGTCCCAGTACGGCATCCTGCCAGAAGAGTGGGGCGGTGAAAGCCAGTTCGTACACGTGTCTGCGAAAGCAGGTACCGGTATTGATGACCTGCTGGACGCAATCCTGCTGCAGGCTGAAGTGCTGGAGCTGAAAGCGATTCGTAACGGTATGGCGAGCGGTGCGGTTATCGAGTCCTTCCTGGATAAAGGCCGTGGCCCGGTTGCAACCGTTCTGGTTCGCGAAGGTACGCTGCATAAAGGCGATATCGTACTGTGTGGCTTTGAATACGGCCGTGTTCGTGCAATGCGTAACGAACTGGGTCAGGAAGTACTGGAAGCTGGCCCGTCCATTCCAGTGGAAATCCTGGGTCTGTCCGGTGTTCCGGCTGCCGGTGACGAAGTGACCGTTGTACGTGACGAGAAGAAAGCGCGTGAAGTTGCACTGTACCGTCAGGGTAAATTCCGTGAAGTTAAACTGGCTCGTCAGCAGAAATCTAAACTCGAGAACATGTTCGCGAACATGGCTGAAGGCGAAGTTCACGAAGTGAACATCGTTCTGAAAGCAGACGTTCAGGGTTCTGTGGAAGCGATTTCCGACTCCTTGCTGAAACTGTCTACTGACGAAGTTAAAGTGAAGATCATCGGTTCTGGTGTAGGTGGTATCACCGAAACCGACGCGACCCTGGCTGCAGCGTCCAACGCTATCCTGGTTGGCTTCAACGTGCGTGCTGATGCATCTGCTCGCCGCGTGATTGAATCAGAAAGCCTGGATCTGCGTTACTACTCCGTCATCTATAACCTGATCGACGAAGTGAAAGCAGCGATGAGCGGTATGCTGTCTCCGGAACTGAAACAGCAGATCATCGGTCTGGCTGAAGTTCGTGACGTGTTCAAATCACCGAAATTCGGTGCGATCGCGGGCTGTATGGTTACCGAAGGTACCATCAAACGTCACAACCCAATCCGCGTACTGCGTGACAACGTGGTTATCTACGAAGGCGAGCTGGAATCCCTGCGCCGCTTCAAAGATGACGTTAACGAAGTCCGTAACGGTATGGAATGTGGTATCGGCGTGAAGAACTACAACGACGTTCGCGTTGGCGATATGATCGAAGTGTTCGAAATCATCGAGATCCAACGTAGCATCGACTAATCCAGCAAGGATCAGTCCATGTGTAGGCCGGGATCGCCTCGCGCCACCCGGCAATAATTTTAAAAAGGGGCTTTAGCCCCTTTTTTGTCTGGAGAATTTATTATGGCGAAAGAATTTGGTCGCCCACAGCGCGTAGCGCAGGAGATGCAGAAAGAGATCGCTCTCATCCTGCAACGCGAAATTAAAGATCCACGCGTGGGCATGATGACCACCGTGTCTGGCGTTGAAATGTCCCGTGACCTGGCGTATGCCAAAGTGTTCGTGACCTTCCTGAACGACCAGGACGAAGCTGCTGTGAAAAATGGCATTAAAGCGCTGCAGGAAGCATCTGGCTTCATCCGCTCTCTGCTCGGTAAAGCAATGCGCCTGCGTATCGTGCCTGAGCTGACCTTCTTCTACGACAACTCGCTGGTCGAAGGTATGCGTATGTCCAACCTGGTGACCAGCGTGGTGAAACACGACGACGAGCGTCGTGTTAACCCGACGGACGACAGCAAGGAGGACTGATGAGTCGTCCTCGTCGTCGTGGTCGCGACGTGCATGGTGTGCTGTTGCTGGATAAACCCCAGGGCGCATCCAGCAACGACGTGCTGCAAAAAGTTAAGCGTATTTTTAACGCCAACCGCGCAGGCCATACCGGTGCGCTGGATCCGCTGGCAACCGGTATGCTGCCGATCTGCCTGGGGGAAGCGACAAAGTTTTCCCAGTATCTGCTGGATTCCGACAAGCGTTATCGGGTGATCGCAAAACTCGGTCAGCGTACTGATACCTCTGATGCCGATGGTCAGGTAGTTGAAGAGCGCCCGGTCACTTTTAGCGCTGAGCAGCTGGATGCCGCGCTGGAGAGTTTCCGTGGCGACACGCTGCAGGTGCCGTCAATGTATTCGGCACTGAAGTATCAGGGTAAAAAACTCTACGAATATGCGCGCCAGGGCATTGAGGTTCCGCGTGAAGCCCGCCCGATTACCGTGTATGAACTGCTCTTTATTCGCCACGAAGGTGATGAACTGGAGCTGGAAGTCCACTGTTCGAAAGGCACCTATATTCGTACCATCATCGATGACCTGGGCGAGAAGCTGGGCTGCGGTGCGCATGTTATTTACCTGCGTCGTCTGGCCGTCAGTAAATACCCGGTTGAGCGAATGGTGACCCTTGAACACCTTCGCGCGCTGGCTGAACAGGCTGAAGAGCAGGGGATCTCCCCGGCTGATTTGCTTGATCCACTGCTGATGCCAATGGACAGTCCGGCAGCTGACTTCCCGATCGTTAATCTTCCTTTAACATCGTCCGTTTACTTTAAAAACGGAAACCCGGTTCGCACAACGGATGCACCGCAGGACGGTCTGGTACGCGTGACTGAAGGTGATGACGGTAAGTTTATCGGCATGGGTGAAATGGATGGCGAAGGGCGCGTTGCGCCGCGTCGTCTGGTGGTGGAATATCCGGTCGAAGGCTAAAGGCGATAACGGCTCACCTTGCGATAAGCAGGGGAGACGAGTAGAATATCGCCGCTTAACGATCTGCAAATTGTTTAACAACCTGCGGGTCGTATACTGGGATTGCTGAATTAGAGATCGGCATCCTTACATTCTTTATATTCTGGAGTTTGAAAATGTCTCTAAGCGTTGAAGCTAAAGCTAAAATCGTTTCTGAGTTTGGTCGTGGTACTAACGACAGCGGTTCTACCGAAGTTCAGGTTGCACTGCTGACTGCACAGATTAACCACCTGCAGGGTCACTTTGCAGAGCACAAAAAAGATCACCACAGCCGTCGTGGTCTGCTGCGCATGGTTTCTCAGCGTCGTAAACTGCTCGACTACCTGAAACGTAAAGATGTTGCACGTTACACCGCGCTGATCGAGCGTCTGGGTCTGCGTCGCTAAGTCTTGCGAGTTTCAGAAAAGGGGGCCTGATGGCCCCTTTTTTCAACCAGACGGCAGCAATTCACTGGAAACTATTGTATTGTTGCTATAAATGATCTTCATTGCAGAGGTTCGCGCGGCTAATGAGAGGCTTCACCCATGAGGGTGTCGGTTGTCATTAGTCGCGAGGATGCGAAGAAGATCGGGTTAAATCGTCAGCACACCGGTGGTGTGCTGTCAAACATTTGAGAAAGGACAGAATTTTGCTGAATCCGATCGTTCGTAAATTCCAGTATGGTCAGCATACCGTCACGCTGGAAACCGGCATGATGGCACGTCAGGCTACTGCTGCTGTTATGGTAAGCATGGATGACACTGCGGTATTCGTGACCGTAGTTGGCCAGAAAAAAGCAAAACCAGGTCAGGACTTCTTCCCTCTGACCGTGAACTACCAGGAGCGTACTTACGCTGCCGGTAAAATCCCGGGTGGCTTCTTCCGTCGTGAAGGCCGTCCAAGCGAAGGCGAAACCCTGATTGCGCGTCTGATTGACCGCCCGGTGCGTCCACTGTTCCCGGAAGGCTTCGTTAACGAAGTGCAGGTTATCGCGACCGTTGTTTCCGTTAACCCACAGGTTAACCCGGACATCGTGGCGATGATCGGTGCGTCCGCTGCCCTGTCTCTGTCTGGTATTCCATTCAACGGCCCAATCGGTGCTGCGCGCGTCGGTTACATCAACGACCAGTACGTACTGAACCCAACGCAGGAAGAGCTGAAAGAAAGTAAGCTGGACCTGGTGGTTGCAGGTACTGAAGCGGCGGTTCTGATGGTTGAATCCGAAGCTGAACTGCTGAGCGAAGACCAGATGCTGGGTGCTGTGGTATTTGGCCACGACCAGCAGCAGGTTGTTATCCAGAACATCAACGAACTGGTGAAAGAAGCCGGTAAACCACGTTGGGACTGGCAGCCAGAAGCGGTTAACGACGTGCTGAATGCACGCGTTGCGGCACTGGCAGAATCTCGTCTGAGCGATGCTTACCGCATCACCGACAAACAGGAGCGTTATGCTCAGGTTGACGTGATCAAGTCTGAAACCATCGCGACGCTGGTTGCTGAAGACGAAGCGCTGGACGCTAACGAACTCGGTGAAATCCTGCACGCTATCGAGAAAAACGTTGTTCGTAGCCGCGTACTGGCAGGCGAGCCGCGTATCGATGGTCGCGAAAAAGACATGATCCGTGGTCTGGACGTTCGTACTGGCGTGCTGCCACGTACTCACGGTTCTGCACTGTTCACCCGTGGCGAAACTCAGGCGCTGGTTACCGCAACGCTGGGTACCGCACGTGACGCACAGATCATCGACGAACTGATGGGCGAGCGCACTGACAGCTTCCTGTTCCACTATAACTTCCCTCCGTACTCCGTAGGTGAAACCGGTATGGTGGGTTCACCGAAGCGTCGTGAAATTGGTCACGGTCGTCTGGCGAAGCGCGGCGTGCTGGCTGTGATGCCAGAAGCTGATAAATTCCCGTACACCGTTCGTGTGGTTTCTGAAATCACCGAATCCAACGGTTCTTCTTCAATGGCTTCCGTGTGTGGCGCATCTCTGGCGCTGATGGATGCAGGCGTGCCAATCAAAGCCGCTGTTGCGGGTATCGCAATGGGTCTGGTGAAAGAAGGCGACAACTTTGTTGTTCTGTCTGACATTCTGGGCGACGAAGACCACCTGGGCGATATGGACTTCAAAGTAGCGGGTTCCCGCGACGGTATCTCTGCGCTGCAGATGGATATCAAAATTGAAGGTATCACCAAAGAGATCATGCAGGTTGCTCTGAACCAGGCTAAAGGTGCGCGTCTGCACATCCTGGGTGTGATGGAACAGGCAATCAACGCACCACGCGGTGATATCTCTGAATTCGCTCCACGTATCCACACCATCAAGATCAATCCAGACAAGATCAAAGATGTTATCGGTAAGGGCGGTTCCGTTATCCGTGCTCTGACCGAAGAAACGGGCACCACCATCGAAATCGAAGATGACGGTACTGTGAAGATCGCAGCAACCGACGGCGAGAAAGCGAAATTTGCTATTCGTCGCATCGAAGAAATTACTGCAGAAATCGAAGTGGGCCGCATCTACAATGGTAAAGTGACCCGTATCGTTGACTTTGGCGCATTCGTTGCCATCGGTGGCGGTAAAGAAGGTCTGGTACACATCTCTCAGATCGCTGACAAGCGCGTTGAGAAAGTGACCGATTACCTGCAGATGGGTCAGGAAGTACCGGTTAAGGTTCTGGAAGTTGACCGTCAGGGCCGTATCCGTCTGAGCATTAAAGAAGCAACCGAGCAGTCTCAGCCAGCTGCTGCGCCAGAAGCACAGGCCGCAGAACAGCAAGGCGAGTAAGGTTGCCATTTGCCCTCCGCATTGCGGAGGGCCTATTATCAGGCAGGACGCCTTGTTAAGCCGCCGGGGGACAGGACGTTCATCCAATTGTTGTCTTCGGGAGTGGGAAATGAAGCCTTTTTTGCGCTGGTGTTTCGTTGCGACAGCTTTAACGCTGGCAGGATGCAGCAACTCTGCCTGGCGTAAGAGCGAAGTCCTCGCAGTGCCATTGCAACCGACTTTGCAGCAGGAAGTGATTCTGGCACGCATGGAACAAATTCTTGCCAGTCGGGCTTTAACCGATGACGAACGCGCACAGCTTTTATATGAGCGCGGAGTGTTGTATGATAGTCTCGGTCTGAGGGCATTAGCGCGGAATGATTTCTCACAAGCGCTGGCTATCCGACCTGATATGCCTGAAGTATTCAACTACTTAGGCATTTATTTAACGCAGGCAGGCAATTTTGATGCTGCCTATGAAGCGTTTGATTCTGTACTTGAGCTTGATCCAACTTACAACTACGCGCACTTGAATCGCGGTATCGCATTGTATTACGGCGGTCGTGATAAGTTAGCGCAAGATGATCTGCTGGCGTTTTATCATGACGATCCTAATGATCCTTTCCGTAGCCTGTGGCTTTACATCGCTGAGCGAAAGCTTGATGAGAAGCAGGCCAAAGAAGCACTGAAACAGCGCTTCGATAAATCGGACAAGGAACAATGGGGATGGAACATTGTCGAGTTCTACCTGGGCAACATTAGCGAAGCAACGCTGATGGAACGCCTCAAGGCGGACGCAACGGATAACACCTCGCTCGCTGAGCATCTCAGTGAAACCAACTTCTATTTAGGTAAGTACTACCTAAGTCTGGGGGATAAGGACAGCGCTACGGCACTGTTCAAATTAGCGGTTGCTAACAACGTACACAACTTCGTTGAGCACCGTTATGCATTGTTGGAATTATCGCTCTTGGGCCAGGAGCACGACGACCTGGCAGAATCGGACCAGCAATAGCTGACGACATAAACATCAGCCCGTAATCTTTTGATTGCCATCACCTTAACTGGTGAGGGCGTTGTTGTTCGTCAATACATCTAATTTGAGCCGGTTCACACTTTTCAATGAAAATTGCAGATCATTTTCACGATGAGCTAAGTAGACTGGCCGCCATTGACATTGAGGCACTCGTACTACATGGCTGAATTCGAAACCACTTTTGCAGATCTGGGCCTGAAGGCTCCTATCCTTGAAGCCCTTAACGATCTGGGTTACGAAAAACCATCTCCGATCCAGGCAGAATGTATCCCACATCTGCTCTCTGGTCGTGACGTGCTGGGCATGGCCCAGACTGGTAGCGGTAAAACTGCGGCGTTCTCGCTGCCGCTGCTGAACAACATCGATCCCGATCTGCGTGCTCCGCAGATCCTCGTCCTGGCTCCAACCCGTGAACTGGCTGTTCAGGTTGCAGAAGCAATGACGGAATTCTCTAAACATATGCGCGGCGTAAACGTGGTAGCCCTGTACGGCGGCCAGCGTTATGACGTGCAGTTACGTGCCCTGCGCCAGGGTCCACAGATTGTTGTCGGTACGCCGGGCCGTCTGCTGGATCACCTGAAGCGCGGTACTCTGGACCTCTCTAAACTGAGCGGCCTGGTACTGGATGAAGCAGATGAAATGCTGCGTATGGGCTTCATCGAAGACGTAGAAACCATCATGGCGCAGATCCCGGAAGGTCATCAGACCGCTCTGTTCTCTGCAACCATGCCAGAAGCAATTCGTCGCATTACCCGCCGCTTCATGAAAGAGCCGCAGGAAGTGCGTATTCAGTCCAGCGTTACCACTCGCCCGGACATCAGCCAGAGCTACTGGTCTGTGTACGGCATGCGCAAAAACGAAGCGCTGGTACGTTTCCTGGAAGCGGAAGATTTTGATGCGGCGATCATCTTCGTTCGTACCAAAAACGCGACCCTGGAAGTGGCTGAAGCTCTGGAGCGTAGCGGCTACAACAGCGCAGCGCTGAACGGCGACATGAACCAGGCCCTGCGTGAGCAGACTCTGGAGCGTCTGAAAGACGGTCGTCTGGATATCCTGATTGCAACCGACGTGGCAGCACGTGGGCTGGACGTTGAACGTATCAGCCTGGTTGTGAACTACGACATCCCAATGGATTCCGAGTCTTACGTTCACCGTATCGGCCGTACAGGTCGTGCAGGTCGTGCTGGCCGTGCGCTGCTGTTTGTTGAGAACCGCGAGCGTCGTCTGCTGCGTAACATCGAACGTACTATGAAGCTGACCATTCCAGAAGCTGACCTGCCAAACGCAGATCTGCTGGGCAAACGCCGCCTGGAAAAATTCGCCGCCAAAGTCCAGCAGCAGCTGGAAAGCAGCGATCTGGATCAGTACCGTGCGCTGCTGTCGCAGATCCAGCCTGTTGCTGAAGGCGAAGAACTGGACATGGAAACCCTGGCTGCAGCACTGCTGAAAATGGCTCAGGGCGAACGTAGCCTGATCGTGCCACCAGATGCACCAATGCGTCCTAAGCGTGAATTCCGTGACCGTGACGATCGTTTCGAACGTCGTGGCGACCGTAATGACCGTGGCCCACGTGGTGACCGTCCAGAGCGTGGTGGTGAAGACCGTCCACGTCGTGAGCGTCGTGACGCTGGCGAAATGGAACTGTACCGCATTGAAGTTGGCCGTGATGATGGTGTTGAAGTTCGTCATATCGTTGGTGCGATCGCTAACGAAGGCGACATCAGCAGCCGTTACATTGGTAACATCAAGCTGTTCGGTTCTCACTCCACCATCGAGCTGCCAAAAGGTATGCCGGGCGAAGTACTGCAGCACTTTACTCGCACCCGTATCCTGAACAAGCCGATGAACATGCAGCTGCTGGGCGATGCACAGCCACGTCCTGACCGTGGTGGCGAACGTCGTGGCGGTGGTCGTGGTTTCGGTGGCGAACGTCGTGAAGGTGGTCGCAGCGAAGGTCGCGGTGGTGAAGGTCGTCGTTTCTCCGGCGAACGTCGCGAAAGCCGTGGCCCACGTCGTGACGAAGGCTCAAGCCGTCGCCGTGACGCGTAAGCCTTACGCAACTGACGTAAAGTAAAATATACAGCCCCGATAAACACTATCGGGGCTTTTTTTATTCCTTTTGTACTCCTGTACTGGTACAGTGCTGCACATTAAAATGCATCACCGCATTATTGACTGGAGAAATGGCTGTATGGCGACACTAACCACCACCCAAACGTCACCTTCGCTGCTTGGCGGCGTGGTGATCATCGGCGGAACCATCATTGGTGCCGGGATGTTTTCCCTGCCAGTGGTTATGTCCGGTGCGTGGTTCTTCTGGTCGCTGGCGGCGCTGGTCTTTACCTGGTTCTGTATGCTCCATTCCGGGTTGATGATCCTCGAAGCTAACCTGAACTACCGCATTGGTTCGAGCTTCGACACCATCACCAAAGACCTGCTGGGCAAAGGCTGGAACCTGGTGAACGGCCTCTCCATTGCATTTGTGCTCTATATCCTCACCTACGCATACATTTCTGCGAGTGGTTCGATTCTGCACCATACCTTTGCGGAGATGTCGCTGAACGTCCCGGCCCGTCTGGCGGGGCTATGCTTCGCGCTGGGCGTGGCGTTTATTGTCTGGCTGAGTACCAAAGCGGTCAGTCGCATGACGGCAATCGTGCTGGGTGCGAAGGTCATTACCTTCTTCCTGACATTCGGCAGCCTGCTGGGGCACGTTACCCCGGCGACGCTGTTTAACGTGGCAGAAGCGAATACCTCTTATACGCCGTACCTGTTGATGACCTTGCCTTTCTGTCTGGCGTCGTTTGGCTATCACGGTAACGTGCCGAGCCTGATGAAATATTACGGCAAAGATCCGCGTACGATTGTGAAGTGTCTGGTCTACGGTACGCTGCTGGCGCTGGGACTGTATGTAATTTGGCTGCTGGGGACGATGGGTAACATTCCGCGCCCTGAATTTATCGGTATTGCACAGAAGGGCGGTAACATTGATGTGCTGGTTCAGGCACTGAGCGGGGTACTGAACAGCCGCAGTCTGGATCTGCTGTTGGTGGTGTTCTCCAACTTTGCCGTGGCGAGTTCCTTCCTCGGCGTAACCCTGGGCCTGTTTGATTATCTGGCGGATCTGTTTGGCTTTGATGATTCGGCAATGGGGCGTTTCAAAACCGCGCTGTTGACCTTCCTGCCGCCGGTTGTCGGTGGTCTGCTGTGGCCGAACGGCTTCCTGTACGCCATTGGCTATGCCGGGTTGGCTGCGACTATCTGGGCGGCAATTGTCCCGGCACTGCTGGCGCGTAAATCGCGTAAACGCTTCGGTAGCCCGAAATTCCGCGTCTGGGGCGGCAAACCGATGATTGCGCTGATTCTGGTGTTCGGTTTTGGCAACGCGCTGGTTCACGTCCTGTCGAGTTTTAACCTGCTGCCTGTCTACCCGTAAAATCTCTTGTTGCCCTCTCCCACAAGGAGAGGGCAACAAACCGCACCACGCTACATTTCCTCTTTCACCTGCATCGCCAGCTCAAACGAGTGCAAACGCGCCTGGTGATCGAAAATCTGTCCGTTAACCATAATTTCATCTGCCTGCGTCTCACGCAGCACCGCTTCCAGCCCGTGACGGATTTTTGTTTTATCCCCCACCAGAGACATACTCAGCGCCTGTTGCACACCATACTGTTCGGAAGCCGACCACAGCTGATGCATATTCTCCACCGGTGGCGGTAGCTGTCCCGTCTCGCCGCGCCGCAATTTCACAAACGCCTGCTGCATGGAGGTAAACAGGAATTCTGCGTCGCGGTTACTGTCGGCGGCAATGATATTGATACACACCATCGCGTACGGTTTTTCCAGACGTTCGGACGGTTTAAAGTTGGTGCGATAGAGATGCAGCGCCTGGTGCAGCATATCCGGCGCGAAGTGCGAGGCAAACGCAAACGGCAGCCCCAGCTGCGCGGCGAGCTGTGCGCTATAAAGGCTTGAGCCTAACAGCCAAACCGGGATCTTCTCGCCGTAGCCTGGCACCGGGCGTACATGCGGATTCGGATCTCGCGCATCGAACCAGTCCACCAGTTCAGCAACATCACGCGGGAAATTGTCGATGTCGCCGCTCATATGGCGACGCAGGGCGCGCATGGTCGGCTGGTCACTGCCTGGCGCACGCCCCAGCCCTAAATCAATCCGGCCTGGATAAAGGGTATTCAGGGTACCAAACTGCTCGGCTATCACCAGTGGAGCGTGGTTCGGCAGCATCACACCGCCCGACCCCAGGTGGAGTGTGGTGGTATTGGCTGCCAGGTAACCAATCAGCACTGAGGTTGCGGCGCTGGCGATCCCCACCATATTGTGGTGCTCGGCCAGCCAGTAGCGGTGATAACCTCGTTTCTCGGCCAGACGGGCAAGATCCAGAGAGTGTGAAAAAGCAACTCCAGCCGAGGAACCTTGAGGGATCGGAGCCAGATCCAGCACCGAAAACGGAAGGGTTTTATCAGTCATAACAGCTCACTTTGTCGACGGTGAATCTTTTAATAGTGCATTAAAAATTACTAACCGTTGTTAACAAAGTGAGCTTTTACACTTCATCCTTCACGCTGTCTCTGTGTTGGCTGCGTCTGTTCACCCCAGTCACTTACTTGAGTAAGCTCCTGGGGATCCTCAGACTTGCCGCCTTGATGCAACTTGAATGATGTTGTGTAAATTTACGCCTGCAGCTCCAGCCCGGCGAGGCGTTTCCAGTAGCCATTACAGTCGCTGTTGACCGTCAGCGCCAGGGGAGAGGCACCGTTTTCATTGGCGCGGAATGCGTCCAGCATCGCGAAGACTTCCGTATCCAGCGGTGACAGGCGTACCACGTCCACCAGCCCTTTCATCGATGCCAGCTCGTTGCCGAGGTTATAGACATAGCCACTCATGGTCTGAATACCGTTGAGGACAAATACCTGCTGATTTTCCTGCGACAGCATACTGCGTCCGTTTGGATATTTTATGCAGCAGGTTTCGCATTCGTCTTTCGGACGGTCTTCCGAACGGGCGGTAAAACAACGTGCGGAGTAGGCCAGCGGCAGATGCCCGTAGCTCAGCACTTCCACTTCAAACTGATTGCGGATCCCCAGCTCTTCGCACTGAGTCAGCAGGTTTGCCAGCCAGTCGCGGGAGAGTTCTACCGGCATACACCAGCGGGTCATACCCTGTTTCAGCAACAGGCGCAGTGTCACCGCGTTATAGCAGTTCAGCGCATGTCCGGCGACAAACGGCAGTTTGCGTTCGGCGCACATATTCACCACGCCTAAATCGCTGGCCTCCAGAAGGAACTCACCGTTTTCGACATAGCGCTTCAGCTCACCCAGTTCAGATGAGGCCTGAACCAGTGCCAGCGTCGACAACACAACCTGTTTGCCACTTCCCGCCAGGCTTTTGGCCATATCCAGCCAGTCACCCACTTTTGTTGCCCGGCGCTTGCTGCATACCGCTTCGCCGAGGTAAATCACATCTGCGCTGCTGGTCGCGGCCTGTTGATAAAAATCTTCCAGCGTCTCTTTTGGCCAGTAGTAGAGCACTGGCCCTAATGAATATTTCATGGTTATCTCACTGCCATTTACGGTGATACGCGCCAAGCGTGGTTTGTGTACCTTCAGACATCGCGCCGAGCGTCTCCATCCAGACAGGTTGCGGGGCATAGTTCTGCGGATCGGCTATGCAACGGTCGATGGCCTGACGCCAGACTTTTGCCACCTGGCTCACGTAGGCCGGGCTGCGCTGGCGGCCTTCAATTTTCACAGAGGCAATATTGGCAGCCAGCAGTTCCGGCAGCAGCTCCAGCGTGTTGAGGCTGGTGGGCTCTTCCAGGGCGTGATAACGCTCGCCGTCGACTAGGTAGCGGCCTTTGCACAGCGTCGGGTAGCCAGCGTTTTCACCGTCCTGATAGCGGTCAATCAGCACTTCATTCAGGCGAGACTCCAGCCCCTGCGGCGTTTGCTGCCAGCGAACAAAGCGGGCAGGTGAGCAGGCTCCGACGGTATTCGGTGATTCACCGGTTAAATAGGAGGAAAGATAGCAACGCCCTTCGGCCATGATGCACAGACTGCCAAAGGCAAAAACTTCCAGCGGCACTGGCGTGACGCGTGCGAGTTGCTTAACCTGATGAATAGAGAGCACGCGCGGCAGCACGACGCGGGCAACGTCAAAATGACGATGGTAAAAACGCACGGCCTCTTCGTTGGTGGCGGATGCCTGAACGGAGACGTGGCGCTCAATATGTGGGTAGCGTTCTGCCGCATACTCAAGCATGGCGAGGTCGGCCAGAATCAACGCATCTGCACCCAATTGCGCCGCCATGTCCACCGCGCGCTGCCAGCGTGCGTAGCCATCAGGATGGGCAAACGTGTTGATGGCGATATGCAGCTTACGGCGGTGCTGGTGTACGAAGTTAACGGCTTCCTGAAGCTTTTTCTCCGTAAAGTTGAGGCCAGCAAAATGGCGGGCGTTAGTATCGTCTTTCAGCCCGATATAGACCGCATCGGCCCCATTTTCGATGGCCGCCTTAAGCGCCGGAAGGTTTCCGGCAGGGCAGAGCAGCTCCATAATTTATCCTGATGTCAGTCGATCACTGCGATCGCAAAATTGTTAACGAGCTGGGATTTTAATTAACCCATACGCGACAATTTTTGATTTAAGGCAGCTAATGGCGTATTGATGACACCAATAATGAGGTACACCGGACGACAGTTTGTTGATTTACGCCGCTATGTTGTCCTCCGGATATGGCAAAATAACCGGATTATTGCTATCAGGGAGTAAAGCTCGTGCTGGATAAACTGCGTTCACGTCTCGTACAATTTGGGCCATCAATGCTGAGCGTGCCGGTAAAACTGGCACCGTTCGCGCTTAAACGCCAGGTGCTGGAGCAGGTGCTGAGCTGGCAGTTTCGCCAGGCGCTGCAGGACGGCGAGCTGGAGTTTCTGGAAGGCCGCTGGCTAAGTATTGAAGTCCGTGATATCGGGCTGCGCTGGTTTACTTCGGTTGAGAATAACCAGCTGATCGTACGGGAGTCCGCCGAGGCGGATGTGAGCTTTAGCGCCAATGCCAGCGATCTGTTGATGATCGCCGCGCGTAAGCAGGATCCGGATACGCTCTTCTTCCAGCGCCGTCTGGTGATTGAAGGTGATACGGAACTCGGTCTGTACGTCAAAAATTTAATGGATGCCATTGAGCTGGAGCAGATGCCGAAAGCACTGCACGTGATGTTGATGCAAATGGCAGATTTCGTTGAGGCCGGGCTGAAAACCCCGCCGGAAAGTAAACACACTTCAGTAGGTGAGCCATGCTGATTCGAGTTGAAATTGGGATTGATGCACCGGGTATCGATGCGTTGTTACGCCGTTCTTTTGCGAGCGATGCAGAAGCCCAACTGGTCCACGATCTCCGCGAAGACGGCCTGATTACGCTGGGGCTGGTTGCCACCGATGACGAAGGGCAGGTGGTTGGCTATGTCGCCTTCAGCCCGGTGACAGTTCAGGGTGAAGAGCTACAGTGGGTAGGAATGGCACCGCTGGCGGTCGATGAGAACTACCGTGGTCAGGGGCTGGCGCGTCAGCTGGTTTATGAAGGGCTGGACTCGCTGAATGAGTTTGGCTACGCCGCCGTGGTGACGCTGGGCGAACCGGCACTCTATAGCCGTTTAGGTTTCGAGCAGGCGGCGCATTACGATCTGCGTTGCCGCTGGCCGGGCACTGAATCCGCCTTCCAGGTACACCGTCTGGCAGATGATGCGCTAAACGGCGTGAATGGCCTGGTAGAGTACCACGACCACTTCAATCGGTTTTAACCAGGCTCTCGCGTAGCGCCTCAAAGGAGCCGTCTCCGGTGACGAGGCGCTCTTTCTGGCGCTTCGTCAGCTGCTTAATGCGGTATTCCATTCTGAGCGCCAGCGATCTGTCCCCCACGGGCGCTGAAAAGGCGAGCTGTAATTCCCCTTTCCCCCGCAGCGCTTTTGCCCCTTTCCCCGTTTGATGTTGCAGGAAACGCCGCGCCACATCGGTGGTTATTCCGGTGTAGAGGGCATTATCAGCGGTTCGGACAAGATAGAGAAACCAGCACACGGTATACAGATTCAGTATGTTAAGGTGAGCGCACCATAGCATGAGAGAGAACGAAAATGGAAACACTGGCCGCCATTAACCGCTGGCTGGCGAAGCAGCATGTTGTTACCTGGTGTGTGTATGACGCAGGTGAAATGTGGTGTGCAAACGCGTTCTACTACTACGATCCCGTACGCGTGGCCTTTTATGTCCTGAGCGAAGATAAAACGCGTCATGCACAAATGACGGGGCCGCAGGCGAAGGTGGCGGGTACGGTCAACGGCCAGCCGAAAACGGTCGCGCAGATCCGCGGGGTGCAGTTCAAAGGGGAGATCCGCCGTCTGGACGGGGAAGAAAGCGAGGTACAGCGTAAACACTACACTCGCCGTTTCCCGGTTGCGCTTGCGTTTAAAGCGCCGGTGTGGGAAATCCGCCTTGATGAGCTAAAATTCACAGATAACACACTGGGATTTGGTAAAAAAATCCACTGGCTACGTCAGGAGTAGCGTATGAGTCAGGTGCTAATTACAGGCGCAACCGGGCTGGTAGGCGGGTATTTGCTACGACTGCTGATTCAGGAGCGCAAGGTGAATTACATCGCCGCGCCGACGCGCCGCCCGCTTGCTGATACCTCCGGTGTGTTTAATCCTCATGATCCTAATCTGACCGATGCGCTGGCGCAGGTGCGTGATCCCATTGATATTGCGTTTTGCTGCCTGGGCACAACCCGGCGTGACGCGGGCAGTAAAGCAGCGTTTGTGCATGCCGATTATGCGCTGGTTATTGATACTGCGCTCAGAGCCAAAAAGCTGGGTGCCAGACATCTGGTGGTGGTCAGTTCGATGGGGGCAAATGCAAACTCTCCCTTTTTCTATAACAAGGTAAAAGGAAAGATGGAGAAGGCGCTGATCGCGCAGAAGTGGGAATACCTGACGATCGTCCGCCCCTCTATGCTGCTTGGGCACCGCGAAAAACGGCGTTTTAATGAATCTGTCTTCGCTCCGTTGTTTACGTTGCTGCCCGGTAACTGGAAATCTATTGAAGCGCGGGATGTGGCGCGCGCGATGCTGAAAGAAGCGCTGGCTCCGTCTCAGGAGGGGGTGAATATCATCCCTTCGGCAAAACTGCGTGAAATCGCTCAGGGCGAGGCGTAAACTCCCCCGGCTAATTCTAACACTCTCCGGGGAATGCTATGACTGGTCAGTCTTCATCTCAGGCGGCAACACCTGTTCAATGGTGGAAACCCGCACTCTTCTTTCTCGTGGTTATTGTCGGCCTCTGGTATGTGAAATGGCAGCCGTATTACGGTAAAGCTTTCACCGCCGCCGATACCCACAGCATAGGTAAATCCATTCTCACTCAGGCCGATTCCAGCCCGCTGCAGGCGGCGTGGGATTATGCGATGGTCTATTTCCTTGCGGTCTGGAAAGCTGCCGTATTAGGCGTGATCCTGGGGTCGCTGATTCAGGTTCTTATTCCGCGTCACTGGCTGGTGAAAACCCTGGGTCAACCACGTTTTCAGGGCACCCTGCTGGGGACGATTTTTGCCCTTCCGGGGATGATGTGTTCTTGCTGTGCTGCACCTGTCGCCGCCGGAATGCGTCGCCAGCGCGTATCAATGGGCGGTGCGCTCGCGTTCTGGATGGGCAACCCGCTGTTAAACCCGGCAACGCTGGTATTTATGGGCTTTGTGCTTGGCTGGCATTTTGCCGTTATCCGTCTGGTGGCTGGGCTTCTGACGGTGCTGGTGGTGGCGACGCTGGTACAAAACCTGGTGAAAGACAACGAACCTGAGCCAGCCCCTGTCGAGCTGGAGATGGGTGAGCCGCAGGGTGGTTTCTTTGCGCGTTGGGGGAGTGCGCTGTGGCAGCTTTTCTGGAGCACAATCCCGGTTTATATCCTGGCGGTGCTGGTTCTGGGGGCCGCGCGTGTCTGGCTCTTCCCGCATGCGGACGGGGCAATCGACAATACGCTGCTGTGGGTAGTGGCGATGGCGGTTGCAGGTTGCCTGTTTGTGATCCCAACCGCGGCGGAAATCCCCATTGTGCAAACCATGATGCTGGCCGGTATGGGAACCGCCCCGGCGCTGGCGCTACTCATCACACTGCCGGCGATCAGCCTGCCGTCACTTATCATGCTGAGAAAGTCATTCCCGGCGAAAGCGCTGTGGCTGACTGCGGGGCTGGTGGCGTTAAGCGGGGTGATTGTGGGGTGTATTGCGCTGATATAAAAAAGCCCGGTAGCGTTGATGACGCCTACCGGGCCTGCAGTTTTGCGTTCTGCTTACTTGATATAGGTAAACGCGGTGGTGACGTGTTTCACACCGCTCACCCGGCTGGCGATATCGGCAGCCGCTTTCCCTTCACGATCGGTGACCAGACCAAGCAGGAACACTTCGCCATTTTCGGTCGTCACTTTCACGTTTGAGGATTTCACCTGGTCTGTACCCAACAGCTGGGAACGTACCTTGGTGGTGATCCAGGTATCGGAAGAGGCCGTGCCCAGGCCAATTGGCTGGCCCTGACGCACTTCATTAAACACTTCCGTGGTACCTTCTACACCCATCGCAATCTGTTTAGCACGTGAGGCGAGCTCCATATTCGGTGCCTGGCCTGCCAGCAGCACCTTGCCCTGATAAGCCGTCACGTTGATGCGCGCTTCTTTCTTAATTTGTTCATCTTTAGACAGCGCACTGTTGACGCGCAGCTCCAGCGTACCGTCATCTACCTGCGTACCCACAGAACGCGGGTCGGTTGCTGCCTTTGTACCTACAGCTGCGGTACCGACAACGGCAGCAGCAATACATCCCTGAAGTAACAGTGCAGACATAAGGACTGCGAGGGTCGATAAAGCCTTCATTAGTACTCCTTAATCATCCTGGTGAGGAAAAAGCGTGTTATCGATCAGGTCGCATAAGCAGTTTACCGTCAGCATATGCATTTCCTGAATACGCGCACTACGGTGAGAAGGGATGCGAATTTCCACATCCTGCGGCCCAAGCAGCCCCGCCAGTTCACCACCGTCATAGCCGGTTAATGCAACGATGGTCATGTCGCGAGTGACGGCGGCTTCAACGGCTTTGACGATATCCCGGCTGTTACCGCGCGTGGAGATCGCCAGTAGCACATCTCCGGCATGACCCAGGGCACGTACCTGCTTCGCGTAAATCTCGTCATGCAGACGATCGTTAGCAATCGCTGTTAAGACCACATTATCGGTATTTAGTGCAATGGCCGGTAAACTGGGGCGTTCTGTTTCAAAACGGTTGATCATGCTGGCAGCAAAATGCTGTGCGTTGGCGGCCGAGGTGCCATTGCCACAACAGAGGATTTTGTTGCCGTTCAACAGAGACTGTACCAGCGTCATTGCTGCGCGGGAGATCGCGTCCGGGAGGGCTTCCGCCGCAGCAATCTGAGTCTGAATGCTTTCTGTGAAGCACACTTTAATTCTTTCGAGCACGTTATCCCTTTAAATCTTATTTATGCGCCTTCGCCAAACGCGTTTTTAAGCCATTCGATCTCACTTCCGGTGAAGGCTATCACATCGAAACGGCAATCCACAGTATCAAAACTCCCATTATGGCGGGCAAGCCACAAGTGGGCAGTCTGTAATAATTTATGTTGTTTGGCGAGCGTCACGCTGGCGGCAGCACCGCCAAAACGGGAAGACTGTCGGTAGCGTACTTCAACAAACACGATAATTTGACCGTCTTTCATGATCAGGTCGATTTCGCCGCCACGTCCGCGAACGTTAGCGGCGATAAAGCGCAGTCCTTTGCCTTCAAGCCAGCGACGCGCTTTTAACTCCCACGCGTCACCGGTCTCTTTGCGGCTTAACTGGCCGGGACGATTTGCCCCTGCTGGTATTTGAGCCATGATAACTTCCTGTTAATCACGCAGTCCTGAGTTGCTGTCAGATCGCCCGTGTTGCCGTTCAGCTCAAAGCCTGGCACCTGGCGCATCTGGGTAAAGTGGTTCGCCAGCGCCCACGCATCGACACCCATCGCATACAGCCGCGCCAGAGAGTAATCGTTATGCACGGTACTCAGCGCTTGCTGCATCAGTGCAGGATTGCTGCCTGCCAGCATAGGGATTTCGCTGTATTGCAGACCTTCCATTTCCAGACGGAAATCCGGGCCGGCAGTACCTTGTGCGCTGCGGGAGCTGGCGTAAAGCGTTGCGCCGCTCTGGCTACCGTTACGCATAGCAATCATTGGCTTGATGAAGGCAATTTCTTCCGGTGTGGCCACAATATAGGCCGCGTCCACTTTGCCGCCACCGCTGATTTGCGCGTCGGTTGGTGGGGCAGGAATGGTCAGGCCGCCGATAGTTACGCCTTGCTGTTGTGGCAGGCTGGCAGAGACCGGGCTGCCATTAAGGGCGATACCTGTGCCGCCATTTACGCCCGCTCTCAGTTCAGAGGTCGAGCCAAATTTTTGCTGCAGCACAATACCGCCGCCCAGTTTCTGCCACTCTCCGGCAAACGCAGTGGCGACACGATCGCCCAGCGAACTACGTGGGATCAGCAACAGTGGAGCCTGTTTACCCTGCTCGTGAATATGACGTGCCGCATCGCGGGCTTCATCTTCCGGTGAAAGGGCGAAGTAGCAGATATTGGCACGGTTTTGAACCTGCTCTGGCTGGTTGAGCGCCAGCACGTTCAGCGTGGTATTGCTCTTCATCAGCGATTCCACGTTATTTTTCAGCAGTGGGCCAACAACGATGCTTGCACCGTCCTGCTGAACCTGCGCCAGAACCTGATCGAGCGGCTGAGAGCTGGTGTCGTAGATTTTCAGCTCAGTGCCCGGGTTGGCGCTGGTGGTTGCCACACTCTGGGGCTGTGCTGCCTGCTGCGGTGCAGGTGCAGGCGCAGGTTGAGTAGTCTGTGGTTGCGGTGCTACTGCGGTGCTGGTCGCTGGAGCAGCCGGGGCAGGTGTGACAGCAGGTGCAGCTGCAGGCGTGGCAGGCGCGGTGACCGGGTTCTGCATGGTGCCCTGAGCTGGCGTTTGTGCTGTCGTCAGGTCACTGGTCTCTGCGGTGGAAGGGCTGACCACCTCGTTCACGTTCGCGGCCTGGGCCGCCTGAGCAGGAACGGCACTGCCTGTTACCGCAGGAGTCCCGTTTTTCGCCGCTTCAAAGCCTTGCTGAATGGTACGGCCAAACACCGCCGCCTGGCCATTCAACGGCAGGAGCAGAGCGATTTTGCTGGTGGATGCAGGTTTAAAGTTCTGCACGTTTACCAGCTGCGTTGGCAGCATTTTCGCACCTGGGTTTTGTGGGTAGCGGGTTTGCCAGTCGGTAATACCCGCTTTCAGCATCTTCGGATCGTTGCGGTTGTTAAACCACATTTGCTGTAAGTCCAGCCAGCCCTGCAACACGTTTTCGTCTGCATTGATGACCAGCGCCTGGGCCTGCTCCTGAGTCATGGAGGCGAGCGTCTGCCAGGTAGCATCAATATTTTTCTGCTTGTCCGTCCCACCGAGGAGGGGCTCCTGAGCGACCAGAGCACGCAGCAGCGTCAGGGAAGGATGGCCCTGCTCAGCGGCGATACCGGCCTGCCAGAAACGAGCCTGCTGGTTTTTATCAAGCGTGCTCACGTCGATATTACCGAGGATCTTTTTCGCAGCCGCGAAATCTTTCAATGCCACTTTCAGTTCGGCAGACTGCAGCTCCTGCTCACGACGCTGAGTGTCGTTAAGATCTTTCGGCAACTGGTTGAACAGTTCGGCAGCCTGCTGGGTTTTCCCCTCTTTCAGGAGTGCACGAATGGCGAGTAATTGCCAGTTGGTCTTGGTATCATTTGAACTCTGCGACATTTGTTGCAGATAAAAGCCAGAATCAGCCTGGGCTGAACCCTGCATATGGGCAGTGGTTTGATCGGGTGCCTGGGTGCCACAGCCTGCGAAGATCAGGGCTGCCAGCAGAAGCGGCACGCTGCGCGTGGCTTTTTTTCGAAGAAACGTTAACGGTACCATACTGTATCCAGTGATTTTTTACGCAATGCTCAATATTAAATCGGTAATACGGACTAAACAATGAAACAACACGAAACGGCAGATAATTCTCAAGGCCAGCTTTATATTGTACCTACTCCTATCGGGAATTTGTCTGATATTACCCAACGTGCGCTCACTGTGTTGCAAGCTGTTGATTTGATTGCAGCTGAAGATACCCGTCATACCGGTTTACTGCTGCAACACTTCGCGATCAACGCCCGTTTGTTTGCCCTGCACGATCACAATGAGCAACAAAAAGCGGAAACGCTGGTGGCGAAGCTGAAAGAAGGGCAGAACATTGCGCTGGTATCCGACGCGGGGACGCCGTTGATTAACGACCCTGGCTACCATCTGGTGCGTACCTGCCGCGAAGCGGGGATCCGCGTGGTGCCTCTGCCGGGGCCGTGTGCTGCCATTGCGGCATTAAGCGCGGCGGGTCTGCCGTCCGATCGCTTCTGCTATGAAGGCTTCCTGCCTGCCAAATCTAAAGGCCGTCGTGATGTATTAAAAGATTTGGAAGCGGAACCGCGTACGCTGATTTTCTACGAATCCACTCACCGCCTGCTGGAAAGCCTGGAAGATATGGTTACCGTCTGGGGTGAGGCCCGCTATGTGGTGCTGGCTCGTGAGCTGACGAAAACCTGGGAAACCATCCACGGCGCGCCAGTGGGTGAACTGCTGGCATGGGTGAAGGAAGATGAAAACCGCCGCAAAGGCGAAATGGTGCTGATTGTTGAGGGGCATAAAGCGGAAGAAGATGCGCTCCCTGCTGATGCGCTGCGTACCCTGACGTTGCTGCAGGCGGAACTGCCGCTGAAGAAAGCTGCGGCGCTGGCGGCGGAGATCCACGGCGTGAAGAAGAATGCGCTGTATAAGTATGCGCTGGAGCAGCAGGGGGAGTAAAACCTGGCGCGTTTGTTTTGCCGGGTGGCGGTTGCGCCTTATCCGGCAAATCAAAAACAGTCGGAAAAGAAAAGGCAGGCAGATCATGCTGACCTGCCTGATACTCTCTGCATCTTACATCGTGCAATAAAGACAAGACGTTTTCGGGTGTAGCCAAAGGAAGGACGCCGGTACTTTCGTTGACACTTTCCCTTCTTTCATTGCCGAAAACGCTTGTTGTTTACCTTCTCCGGCCACTAGCAACAAAACGTCCTTTGCTGCCAGCATATCCTGCAAGCCTAGCGTGATGCCTTGTTCTACCGATGTGCCTGCCGCTCTGAGCATATCATGCATCCGCGTACGTTCGTCGAGAGAGGTAATATGGCAACCTGGCTCCAGCCAGTCATCCGGTTCGTTTAGCCCCAGATGCCCGTTTTTGCCAATGCCTAACACGCAGAGATCCAGACCACCGCGCGCCGCGATGTCTCTGGTTACACGGTTACACTCATGTTGATCCGCTTTGTCAGAGGCAAATGCAATGTAGCGCTCAGGAGCAACGCCGAGTGGCTTAAGTAGATGTTGCTGCAGGAAGACCTCGCAGGTTGCAGGATTATCAGGTGCCAGTCCTACCCACTCATCCAGCTTCACAAAGGTCACTCCGCTGATATCGATCCCGTATGCTTTTACTTTGTCGACGAAACGTTGGTAGGTCAGCAGAGGGGTTGCTCCCGTTGCCACGCAAATCACCGCATCGGGCTTGCACTGAACCAGGGTCAGCAAATGCTCGCTGGCCGCTTCGCTCAGGCTTTCGTAGTCAGGATAGTCCTGAAAAGCGATCGTACTCATTTAAAGAACTCCGAAGGCAGAGCCGACAATGGCCAGCATAAAGGTAATTGCAATCAACAGCACAGGATGCGCTTTCTTCACGCGCAGCAGGTAATACATCAGCAGTGTGTACCCCATTGGCAAAATATTGGGGAACACTTTGTCGAAGAAATCCTGCTGGAGTGCAACATTATGGGTACTGTCGATGGCGAACGTCGTCACTACATTGATATGGACGTACGAGGCGATTAGCCCACCAATCACCGTAATCCCCAGTATGGTTGCCGAGCGGGCAATCATCTGCGAATTTTCCCGCACCTTATCGATCGCCTTGATCCCTACGGAATACCCTACGTGTGTCCAGCCGACGCGCAGGAAGAAAATCGCGAGATAAACAGCGAAGAAGAGGATCGGTCCCAGTAAATTTCCCTGGCTGGCGAAGGACGAGCAGATCCCGGCCATAATCGGCAGCAGCGTAAACCAAAAAATTGCATCCCCAATCCCGGCAATGGGCCCGAAGAGAGCCACTTTCAGCCCTTTGATCGTGCTGCGGTTTTCGCCTTTCTCTTCCATTGATATCAGCAAGCCCATCAGGAAGCCGACCAGGTTTGGGTGCGTGTTGATAAATTCCAGATGATCTTTCATCGCGGCACTCAGGCCGTCTTTATCGTCTTTATAGATCTTCTTAAGCACTGGCAGCATGGCCCAGGTAAACCCGCCTGCCTGCATACGTTCGTAGTTAAAGCTGGCCTGGAGCAAAGAGGAGCGGAATCCCAGGCGAGTGATGTCTTTTTTACTGATTTCAGATCCCATTGCTGTAGTCCTCTTCATCGTTTTTTACGCTCGAAGCGGGAGGCTGGGCGGCGCTTCTGGCTTTGGCGTTAAAGAATTCATACACCGCGAACCCGGCACCCAATACGGCGACAGGCAGCAAGTTGCTGACCTGGATGTAACAGACAAACAGAAAGCCAGCGATCAGATAAGGGATGTACTGTGCCTTAAACATCACGCGAAGCAGTAAGCCAAAGCCCACGGCAGGCAAAATACCCCCCGCGACTTCGAAGCCATGCGTGAGCCAGCCGGGCATCGCTTTTACCAGCGCCTGCATTGCACCCTGTGCCAGGTAGGTACAAAGAAAAGCGATAATGGCGTAAGTGCTGGCGACGATAAGCATTGTTGTCCAGTTGAGACGCGCAAATGCCGCAGTGTTAGCCTCTTCCGCACAGTTGTCCGCTTTGGACATAAACAGAGAAAATGCCGAGTAGAAGAACAGGATGACGTACTGCATCAGCAGGCTAAACGGCAGGCCAAGCCCGATGGCCGTTTTCGCATCAACCCCGGTTGACCAGGCGATAACGGTGGTCATCACCCCCGCCATAATGGGGTTAGGGGGCTGCACGCCACCGGCCGGTGTTAGCCCGGCAAACGCCAATTCGGTCAGCCCGCCAGTGATCAAGCCAATATGGATATCGCCCAGTATCGCTCCCGTAAGCGTACAGACGATGATAGGACGAAAAAGAAAAAGTGCTTCCAGCCAAAAATCGATTCCCAAAATGAAGACTAATGCTGCCAGAGATAAACCCTGAACTAATGTTATTTCATGCATTTTATTGCCTCGTAATCGTGACCCGCTTTTTAGAATGTCGAGACAGCGAAATTAGTCAGGAATGCCTTCTTTTGCATCACCAGGCACGTCCTGAATAAAGAGGTTTACGCCACTTCGTTTAATGAAACGAAGATTGCTCAGATCGTTATCGTCGACATAAACCTTGCTGCTGATCTGTTTCTTACCCTCAGAGAAATGCATATTTCCTACGTTGACGTCTTTCAGCGGCACGCCGCCTTCAATCAATTTCTTCACGGTTTCAGGTGTCCGGCATATCAGGAAAATTTTCTGATGCGGTGCGGCTTTCGCGATAATGGCTGTGGTTTTTTCAACAGAGAAAAACCGGATGCCAAACCCATAAGTCTCCGCCGTTATTCCCATTAACTTTTGCTGGATATCGTCTTTTGCCACCTCGTCATCAACGACTATCAACAAATTCGCGCCAATAGTGGATGTCCAGGTCACACCGACCTGGCCATGCACAAGGCGGTTGTCGATGCGGGTTAACAAAATGTTTGGCGTGCTCATATTTCTGCTCCTTAAGGCATTGTCTGGTGTTTACACATTTATACCGTCGCAGGGTTCAGCGTTAATTTATCTGCCGAGCCACAAACCATAATCTTGCTTCTGACCACCTCTTTCATGGCATCCATGCCGACCCGCATGTAGAAGCGCGGATCGTTGCCCTGTGGATTGTCGGCAAACCAGGCTTTAACCGCGTCTGAGAAGGCAATCTTCAGCTCGGTTGCCACGTTGACTTTGCAAACGCCCAGTTCGATAGTGCGGCGAACGTAGTCATCCGGCACATCGCTTGCACCGTGCAGTACCAGCGGTACACTCACCACTTCACGGATCTCGGCCAGCCGCTGGAAGTCTATTTTCGGACGTTTGGTATAGAGACCGTGCGCGGTACCAATAGCAACGGCAAGGCTGTCGACGCCTGTCAGTTCAACGAAGCGTTTCGCTTCCTGCGGGTCGGTCAGAAAGGCGCTTTCCGCATCGACGCTCATGTCATCTTCCACACCCCCCAGACGGCCCAGTTCGGCCTCGACGCTACAGTCGTTGAGGTGGCAGAAATCGACCACCGATTTCACCAGCTTCACGTTTTGCTCAAACGGATAATGGCTGCCGTCAATCATTGCGCTGCGCACACCGGCGTGGACTTTGCGACGAATATCATCCAGCGATTCATGGTGATCGAGATGCAGCGCCAGCGGCATGTCGTAAGTGAGGGAGTAAGCGCTGCACAGGGCGTAAATCTCTTCCAGCGCAATGTGCTTAAAGGTGCCCGGCGTGCCCGCGAGGATCACCGGCGATCGCATTTCACTGCACACTTCGAGGATCGCCTGGATCGTCTCAGCGTTATGGATGTTGAATGCCGGAACGGCATAGCCTTTTGCCTGAGCGTCCTGCAGAAGGTATTTCGTTGAGATAATGCTCATGATGCGATCCTCTTAAAGCTGCCACGGATGAATAACCACGCCCTGCACAACACGGTTAACCGTGCCGCTCGCCGATGGTGTATCTGGCGTATTGCCTACGTTAAGCGACTGCGTGAGCGCAAAGACCTGGGCGTACATCAGGAAGCAGAACGCCTGCTCCATATCGATAAACGGGCGGGAAGGTGGCAACAGGATATGCGGGCCAGCTTCAATGACCGGATTATTTTCAGCAGCGATAGCCACCACGCGCATGGCCTGGCGGTCGCGGCGCAGTTCCGCCAGTAGATCGAGATCGTACTGACGCGTATACGGATGGCTGGAGACAAACACCACCACCAGCGTTTCGTTATCTACAAGTGATTTAGGCCCGTGACGGAAACCGGTAGGCGAGTCATAAAAGGCCGCCAGTTTTCCTGCGGTCAGTTCCAGCACCTTCAGCGCCGATTCACGCGCTGCACCCTGCAGACCACCACTTCCCAGATAAACGATCCGTTTCCAGGAGTCGTTGCCAAAGACGCCGTGGCTGAAATCACCGAGCGAGGACAGGATCGCCTGACAGCGATCGGCGACGTCGCGGAAGGTTTGGCTGTTGATTGTTTCTGGCGCGAATACCGCCAGGCAGCTCGCCATCATGGTGGTAATGCTGCTGGTCATGGCGAACCCGCGATCGTGGGTTTCGGCAGGCATCAGCAGGGCAAAAGCGTTATCGCTGTCGACCGCGTTCTGGTACAAACTTCCCGCCTCATTGCAGGTTATCGACAGGTGGTAGCACTCCGGCACAAACTGATTCGCCAGTTCAACGGCGGCCACGCTTTCCGGACTATTGCCGGAGCGAGCAAAAGAGACCAACAACAGAGGATGCGCGGCACTGAGATAATCCATTGGATTAGTGACCAGGTCGGTTGTCGGTACGGCAGTGATGCTTTTCCCGGTGTGGCTGGCGAGCCAGGGAGCAATGATGTCACCGATAAACGCGGATGTGCCCGCGCCAGTCAGCACGATCTTAAGATCGTGCTTGCGCAGCAACGGCATCAGGAAATTGTCGATCGAGGAACGCAGGCTATCAATGTTATTGAGCGAGCGGATCCAGCAAGTGGGTTGTTGGCGGATCTCTTCTTCGGTCCATGTGCCGGTTGTAGCGGGGGTGTTTGTTTCTGGCATAACTCAGTCCTTAGTCATGTGAATTCCACATCAGACGCTGGCAAACGTGTCGCTATCTTTCGTTTCGTTTCACTTGTTCACTTAAGCAGTTAAATAAAATCTATAGAAAAGAAATCGAAACTTCAATGAAAGAAAAGAAATAAAACGAAAAGTGTGATCGACAAAGAAAAGGAAAGATTTAAGGAAAGGAAAAAAAAGGCCTTACGATCGCACGTCGTAAGGCCAACAGGACATACAATGAAAGGGCTATAGGGGGAGAGCCTGGCCCTGGATCCAGATCTGCTGGAGGTGTAACCCAGCGTCCAGCGAGATAATATTTGCGCGTTTGCCCGGCGCTAACGATCCGAGCTGGTTATCAATACCCAGCAGGCGGGCAGGGTGCAGCGAAGCCATATGAATAGCGTCCTCTGCCGTTACCCGTGCATGCTCCACCATGTTACGCACTGCGGCATCCAGCGACAGCGTGCTGCCCGCCAGGCCACCGGAGGTGGTACGGACAACACCGCTTTGCATGGTGACCTCTTCACCACACAGCGTATAGCGCCCGTCCGGCATTCCTGCAGCCTGCATAGCATCGGTAATCAGTACCATACGATCCTTCGCGCAGCAGCTGCACAGCCGCATGGCACCCGGGTGGACGTGATGCCCGTCAGCAATCAGCTCCAGCCATGCCCGCGGGTCAGTCAGCCCTGCGCCCACCATGCCTGGTTCCCTGTGATGCAACCCCGTCATGCCGTTATAACAGTGCACCAGTCCATCTGCGCCCGCATCAAACGCAGAGAGGGTTTGATCGTAGGTGGCGGCACTGTGGCCCAGCATAACGCGTACACCCCGTTGTTTCAGGTGACGAATTGCCTCTAATGCGCCGGGTTTTTCTGGAGCAAGCGCCACCACGCTCAGGGTGTTTTGTGAGACAGCAATGAGCGCGTCCAGCTCAGCGATATCCAGCTCCCGGAACAGTTCCGGCGGATGCGCCCCTTTGTTCTGCGGCGTAAAGTACGGACCTTCCAGATAACTACCCAGAATTTGTGCCCCGGGGCCACCGTTTTGACAGCGCCGGGCGATTCGCCTGAGTGCCCCGTGGATAGCCTCAAGCGGCGCGGTGACGGTGGTGGGCAAAAATGCACCCACCCCTTCACGCGCTTTATGCAGGGCTAACGTATCCAGCACATCTGGTGCATCATCCATGACATCCACGCCCGCACCGCCATGAACGTGGGTATCAATATATGCCGGGCAAAGCAGTTCGGCATCACGAGCGGTAACGCCCGCTGGGATGGGGTCAATTGCCGTGATCACCCCGTGCGCCATGCAGAGCTGGTGGTCGTTCAACCAGCCCTGTTTTGTGAGAACACGGCGCGCGCGCAGCAGCTGGCTCATATCCCTTCCTCAGCCGGTGCTTCCTCGTGACAGCGTCCCAGTTCATCCACCAGGCTCGTCAGGCCACGATGCCCGCACTCCAGCGCCTGCAGTCGAAACGCTTCGCTGCTTAACCCATCGCGATCCAGTACCATCTCCAGCAATAACTGCAGGTTAGTACCGGTTATCACTTCACTGCCCGGTTTTTGCATCGCGAGCGTTGAAGCCACGCGGAACGGTGTGCCGCCCAGCAGATCGGTGAGAAACACAATATCGTGCTGCTCGTCCAGCTCGCTCATCGCCTGTTCGAGCTGGGCGGTCAACCGCGCGGTGGTGGACGTTTCCGGAAAATCGATGGCGATAAACTGCGGTTGTTCGCCGAGGATTTGCTTCATCGCCTGCTCAAGCCCACTGGCAAAACCGCCGTGACCCGTCAAAATAATGCCTAACATCGCAACCTCTTTGCTTTTACAGGAAGTGACAGAACTTACCCACAACGCCCAGTACCACGGTGATGCCAATCAGGCGCAGCGGGCTCCAGCCACGGCGTACCAGCCAGAACATGGTCAGGGTATAGACCAGCGGCAGGAAGGCGGGCATGAGCTTGTCGATGACGTCGGTTTGCAGTTTAACGACCGCATCACCCGCCTTGATTTCGAGCGTAGTGTTCAGGCGTACATAAGTTGCCACCAGTGCGCCAATTACCGTCATCCCGACGATGGAGGCCGCATGACCGACCTTTTTGGTGTTGGCTTTGATCAGCGGAATCGCTGCTACGCCCATTCTGTAAGCGTAGTGCGCCAGGCCAAAACGCAGGCCGAGATGCACCACGTTAAACAGCACGATAAAGACCACCGCGCCAAGAATGGAGCCTTGCAATGCCAGACTGGCACCAATACCACCGCAAATGGGAAGTAAGGTCAGCCAGAACATCGCGTCACCGATACCACCGAGCGGTGCGCCTACGGCAATTTTGGTGCTCTGAATGCTGTTCACATCCTGCTTGGAGCGCTCCATTGCCAGAATGATGCCGATAACAAAGGTCACGAGGAATGGGTGGGTGTTGAAGAAGCCCATGTGACCTTTCATGGCGCGTGCCAGATCCCGCTTGTTGGTGTGGATCTTTTTCAGCGCAGGCAACAGACCATACAACCAGCCGGACGCCTGCATACGTTCGTAGTTGAACGATGCCTGCAGCAGCATAGAGCGCCAGGCGACGCGGTTAATATCTTTTTTCGTCAGCTCGGCACCGATGGTTTGGTCTTCGTAGACGTTTTCATTGACGCCGGTGAGCAGGGTCTCTTCGCTTTCAGAAATACCCGGCAGAGTGGTTTGATTAGATGCCATCTTCGAATTCCTCTTTCTGGGCTGAAGGAGCCGTCGGTTCAGGAGATTTACGCAGCAGGTCGATCAGGGCCATCGCCAGGGCAGCCGCCGCAATGGCCAGCACCGGAAGTTTGAGCCAGGCTGCAGCCACAAAACCGATAATGAAGTACGGGATGTAGACGTTTTTCATCATGATCTTCAGCAACACAGCAAAGCCGATAGCTGGCATGATGCCGCCCGCGACGCCGAGGCCGTCAATCAGACGTTCCGGCAGAACATCAATGGCGGTTTTCGCGTGTTCAGCACCAAAGTAGATCGGCAGGAAAGCGCACAGGAAATAGAAGACGCCGAGCGCCAGCAGTGCCAGATAGTTGACCCGTTCAATACCGCGAGTGTCGGCATTGGCCGCCATACGATCGCAGCGGGACATCACGCCAGACATCACCGAGAACAGGAAAGTGATCCCCATCTGAACGGCAACAGCAAACGGAACGGCGACGCCAACGGCAACATCTGGCTTCACTCCTGTGCTGATGGCAAACGCGGTACCCACGATGGTACCGATAATTACGTTTGGTGGTTGCGCGCCAGCCAGAGGAGCCAGTCCCATCCAGACCAGTTCTAACGTACCGCCAGTCAGAATACCGGTGTGCAGATCGCCCAGGATCAGGCCGACCAGTGGCCCAAGTACCACCGGGCGGTGCATATGTGTTAAGCCGTTAAACATATCCAGGCCGGCGATAAAGGCGAGAATGCCCAGCGCAAAGGCCTGCAACAGACTAATTTCCATTGTGAATCCCTCAGAGCAGTTTAAAGAGATCCAAAGCAGCCTCTGTCGGAACGCCCTGAACGAAGCATTCCACCCCGGCGGTTTTCAGGCCGTTGAACGCAGTGATATCGTTCGCGTCTACAGAGACCGTTTTGGCAATTTGTTGTTTGCCGTTGGCATAATGCATATTTCCTACGTTGATACGGGTGATGGGCACACCGCCCTCAACCAGCGTCAAAAAATCTGTGGGCGATTTACAGACCAGCAGAATTTTCTGGCGATCGGCAGCGCGGTGAATGTTGTCGATCACTTTTTGTAACGACCAGAAGCGCACGGCGATCCCTTCCGCGAGCACCATTTCCATCAGGTTTTGTTGAACCGGATCTTCTGCAACCTCGTCATTCGCCACCAGAACCAGGTTCGCCCCGGCGAATCCAACCCACTGCACACCTACCTGACCGTGAATTAAACGTTCATCAATGCGGCATAAGACAATGTTTGGCATAGCGTTTTCCTCTTTTTTAATTATACGTGTTGAGTCGTTACGCCTTCGCAGGCGGTGTGGTACTGCTGGAGTATGTCCTGAATGTGGTCGATGATGAGTTCCCGAGGTGTTGACTTGAGAGCACCCTCGCGAACTTTGCTGTATTGCAGCGGGAGGTACTGGCTGATCAGCGGCAGCGGAACAGGGTCATCTGCCAGGTTGCGCACCAGTCGCTCGAAGGCATTGTCAATCTGGTTGTCTGGCCAGTAATAACGCACGCGGTCAGAGTAGCTATAGCCACGCGCCAGGCGTCGCGCATTACCGTCACCGTGATAGTGGCTCTGCCAGTATTCCGGGCGATCGAGCATCACGTTTTCCAGCACGTGACGCAGGCCAGAGCTGGCTTTAGCCGGCAACAGTTCCTCTTCAATAGCAGCCAGAGAGAACAGCGCTTCGCGCAGGGCGAAGGTGAGCGCCGGGCCAACTTTCAGGATCGCAAAGTGATCTTTCACCAGTTGGCGCAACGCCTGCGGCGTCTGGTAATCGGTGGAGTGCGCTTCAAACACCAGCGTGTCGTATGCTTCAACCATGTCACTCAGCGCAACGGCTTTGTGTGGCTGATAGTCGCAGATGTGTGCGTGGTCGAACTCTACGCCGGGCTGAACCACCAGGCCAATAATGCGCGGCCAGATGTCGTTTAAGCCTTCCTTTTCAAACGCGTGGCGGTGCGCCTCAAGTGTGGCACGCGCAGCTTCAGGTGTGGTGACGTCGAGTTCGGTCAGCGTCTCATGTGCGCCGCCCGGCACAGGAACCTCAGTGCCGATAACATAGACCAGGTCAGAGACACCAAACTGTTCGCGGCAGGTTGCTTCGGCAATTTTTGCCAGACGTGCTGCGCGTTCGGCGACGATAGCGTCGGTTAAGGGAACCGGATCGTCCTCACAGGACATGCTGCAGTCGAGGTGGATCTTTTTGAATCCGGCTGCGACATAGCTTTTGATCAGATCGTCGGCATTCGCCATCGCCTGAAGCGCAGGCAGGTTTTGCCAGCGGTTTGGGCCAAGATGATCCCCGCCGAAGATCAGCTGTGATGTCGGGAAACCGAGTGACTCCGCCAGCTGGCAGACAAACCCATGGAAATCGGCGGGTGTCATGCCGGTATAACCCCCGAACTGATCCACCTGGTTAGAGGTGGCTTCAATCAACAGCGGCGTATGATGCGAATGGGCGTAACGAATTGCAGCTTCAAGTACCAACGGATGTGCGGAACAGACGGCATAAATCCCGTTTGAATTCCCCCGTTTATGTTGTTCCACCATTTCTGTCAGATGTTTCACTTTCCTCTCCATTTCGGATGGTGATGGTATTCATCTTTCGTTTTGTTTCATTTGATACTGCATTATGGTGTTGTAAAAATAAAACGAAAGATAATAGTTTTCCGATCTGTTTCACAAAAGAAACATAATGAAAGGTTTCAGCGCCGGGAGAAGCGGCTTATGGTGGCCTGACAGGGCTTGCATTCCCGTAAAAGAAAGGCCTTAATAAGTAAAACGAAATGAAACGAAAGTTTATTGATTAAGGAACTCCTATGAGCAGCACCGATTCTTCCGCAGAAAAGCGCATCGTCGGCACCAGTGAAAGGCGAGAACAAATCATTCAGCGGTTGCGGGCGCAGGGAAGTGTACAGGTTAACGATCTTTCGCATTTATACGGCGTGTCGACGGTGACTATCCGCAATGACCTGGCGTTTCTTGAGAAACAAGGCATTGCCGTACGCGCTTATGGTGGCGCGCTGATTTGTGAAGGCAATGTGCCAGGTGCGGAGCCTTCCGTGGAAGACAAAAGCTCGCTGAATACGGCGGTAAAGCGCAGCATCGCGCAGGTGGCTGCCGGGCTGGTGAAGCCTGGGCATCGCATCATTCTGGACTCCGGCACCACGACGTTTGAAATCGCCCGTATGCTTCGTCAGCATACGGATGTGATTGCCATGACCAACGGGATGAACGTGGCGAACGCCTTGCTGGAAGCGGAAGGGGTTGAGTTGCTGATGACCGGCGGGCATTTGCGCCGCCAGTCGCAATCTTTCTATGGCGATCAGGCCGAGCAGTCATTACAGAATTACCACTTTGACCTGCTGTTCCTGGGTGTCGACGCCATCGATCTCGATCGTGGTGTGAGCACACACAATGAGGATGAAGCCCGGCTGAATCGCAAGATGTGCGAGGTAGCAGAGCGGATCATCGTCGTGACCGATTCCAGCAAATTTAACCGCTCCAGTCTGCATAAGATTATTGATACGCAACGGATTGATATGATTATTGTCGATGAAGGGATCCCGGCGGAGAGCCTGGAAGGATTGCGGAAAAGTGGCGTTGAGGTGGTGCTGGTGAAGGGATGATTTTTGGCTCGCCCCAGGAATCTGGTAAAGAAAGTCTTCCTGCCATCAGTGGCGCTCAGACGATAGTGAAGACAGGGATATACACGTAAAGGTGACAGCGGCGGCTAAACCCTCTATACTTCGCGCCGAAGCTGACCAGACAGTCGCCGCTTCGTCGTCGTCCCCTTTCGGGGGGAGACGGGCGGAGGGGAGGAAAGTCCGGGCTCCATAGGGCAGGGTGCCAGGTAACGCCTGGGGGGGAAACCCACGACCAGTGCAACAGAGAGCAAACCGCCGATGGCCTGCGCAAGCAGGATCAGGTAAGGGTGAAAGGGTGCGGTAAGAGCGCACCGCGCGGCTGGTAACAGTCCGTGGCACGGTAAACTCCACCCGGAGCAAGGCCAAATAGGGGTTCACATGGTACGGCCCGTACTGAACCCGGGTAGGCTGCTTGAGCCAGTGAGCGATTGCTGGCCTAGATGAATGACTGTCCACGACAGAACCCGGCTTATCGGTCAGTTTCACTTCTTAAAGAACCCCGCTTCGGCGGGGTTTTTGCTTTTGGTTTTTTGTAGGTTGCGTAAGCGAAGCGCCCCCGGCAATGTTTGCAAACGACATCAATTCTCAATTTTGCGACACTAAGCACATTTCACTATTTTTACCGCGATGGATTTTATTCATCATCCACTGGTGATCGTAATCACAAAATTTCGCACTGAAAAATGGTTATTTTCCAGTGTTCTTTATTTGTTAATAATGTTGCTCTAATGATGTCTGATTTTATCTTATTTGATAAACGTATATTGAATCCAAAAACATTTTCCCAATGAATGTGTGATGTATCCCACTATTTAGACCCGGTCAGTAAACGCGTTGTCAATTTATTTGATAAAACATGAAATTATTTTAATTGCGCGGTGATTATTTATTAGCCTTTAATTGCCTGAAAGATAGTCTTAATTGATATTTTAAAGTGTGAAAGATTCATCGTGGTTATCGCCATAAAATAAATTTATTACTGCTATTTTTGTTGATAAATGTCATTCAAATAATGTATTCGATAATGTTTATGTTGTTGATTTTTATGTTTTTTATTGTGTTTTTTGACGGTGGGTAATGATGCGAAAAGGCAAATTGTGAGTAACAGCACATACCCCCCGAAACAATATTGAGTAGAATCCACCCCGTCATAGGGAAATATACGCAGAATATTATGAACACTATTATTCTACCGAAAACACAGCACCTTGTTGTATTTCAGGAAGTCATTAAAAGTGGCTCCATAGGTTCTGCTGCAAGACAACTGGGGTTGACGCAACCCGCGGTCAGCAAAATTATCAGCGATATCGAATCCTACTTCGGCGTTGAAGTCATGGTGCGGAAAAACACCGGCGTAAAACTGACCGCGGCAGGCCAGGTTCTGCTGTCATACTCTGAGTCGATCACCCGTGAAATGAAAAACATGGTGAGCGAAATTAACAGCCTCAGTTTCAGCACCGTCATGGATGTCTCCTTTGGCTATCCGTCGCTGATTGGCTTCACTTTCCTGTCAGAAATGATCAAAAAATTCAAGGAAGTGTTCCCAAAAGCACGAGTTTCCATGTATGAAGCGCAGCTCTCTTCTTTCCTGCCCGCCATTCGTGATGGTCGACTGGATTTCGCCATTGGCACGCTGAGCGATGAAATGCTGCTGCAGGATCTCCACGTTGAGCCACTGTTTGAATCCGAGTTTGTACTGGTGGCAAGCAAATCACGAACGTGTACCGGATCGACTACATTGGCATCGCTCACGCATGAACAGTGGGTGATGCCGCAAACCGATATGGGCTACTACAAAGAACTTCTGACCACCCTGCAAGACAACCACATCAGCATTGAAAATATCGTCCAGACCGATTCCGTCGTCACCATTTATAACCTTGTCCTGAATGCCGATTACCTGACGGTCATTCCGCGCGACATGATTGCACCGTTCGGTTCTGACCAGTTTATTGTCCTGCCAGTTGAAGATGAATTACCCGTAGCACGGTATGCCGCGGTGTGGTCAAAAAATTATCGTATTAAAAAATCGGCGTCAGTATTAGTTGAACTGGCAAAACAATATTCGTCACTCGACAGTGAAAGACGACGATGATTAATTAATTATCTGATTGACGTTAAATCTCTTAAAAAACACCCAGAGCTTATTTTACCGATGCTCTGATACCCTGACTTTGCCTGAAGAAAACGAATTATTATAACGAGGATATTATGCACATTACCTACGATCTCCCGGTGACAATTGAAGATATTCAGGATGCCAGAAAACGACTGGCGGGAAAAATATATAAAACAGGTATGCCGCGTTCAAATTATCTCAGCGAGCGTTGTAAGGGTGAGATATTCCTGAAATTTGAAAATATGCAGCGTACCGGCTCTTTTAAAATACGCGGTGCGTTTAATAAATTAAGCTCGCTGACCGATGCTGAAAAACGCAAAGGTGTGGTGGCCTGCTCGGCCGGGAACCACGCACAGGGCGTGTCGCTCTCCTGCGCGATGTTGGGTATCGACGGCAAAGTAGTGATGCCGATGGGTGCGCCGAAATCCAAAGTCGCGGCAACCCGTGACTACTCGGCAGAAGTAGTGTTACACGGCGAGAACTTCAATGACACCATCGCTAAAGTGAGCGAAATCGTTGAGATGGAAGGTCGCATTTTTATTCCACCCTATGATGATCCTAAAGTGATTGCAGGCCAGGGCACTATCGGTCTGGAAATTCTCGAAGACTTGTACGACGTTGATAACGTGATTGTGCCCATCGGTGGTGGCGGTTTAATTGCCGGGATTGCGACAGCCATTAAATCCATTAACCCAACCATCAATATTATCGGCGTGCAGTCTGAAAACGTTCACGGCATGGCGGCATCGTATTATGCCGGGGAAATCATGACCCACCGTGTGACGGGAACATTAGCAGACGGTTGCGATGTTTCTCGCCCGGGTAATTTAACCTTCGAAATTGTTCGTGAATTGGTCGATGACATTGTGCTGGTCAGCGAAGACGATATTCGCAACAGCATGATTGCCCTCATTCAGCGAAATAAAGTGGTGACGGAAGGTGCTGGTGCGCTGGCCTGTGCCGCGTTATTAAGCGGCAAGCTCGACCACTATATTCAGGGGCGTAAAACCGTCAGCATTATTTCCGGCGGCAATATCGATCTCTCCCGTGTTTCCCAAATCACCGGCTTCGTTGACGCATAAGGATGACCTATGAGCAACACTGAAAGCATTATCGTTGGCCAGACAAAAACGTCGACCTGGCGTAAGTCTGATACCACCTGGACGCTCGGCCTGTTTGGTACCGCAATCGGTGCCGGTGTGCTGTTCTTCCCTATTCGTGCAGGCTTTGGCGGCTTGATCCCTATCCTGCTGATGCTGCTTCTCGCGTTCCCAATTGCGTTTTACTGCCACCGTGCGCTGGCCCGTCTGTGTCTGTCCGGGAGCAACGTCTCCGGAAATATCACCGAAACGGTGGAGGAGCACTTTGGTAAGACCGGTGGGGTGGTGATCACCTTCCTCTACTTCTTTGCGATTTGCCCACTGCTGTGGATTTACGGTGTCACCATTACCAACACCTTCATGACCTTCTGGGAAAACCAGCTCCAGATGCCAGCGCTGAACCGTGGCTTTGTGGCACTGTTCCTGCTGCTACTAATGGCCTTTGTCATCTGGTTCGGTAAAGACCTGATGGTGAAGGTGATGAGCTTCCTGGTGTTCCCGTTTATCGCCAGTCTGGTGCTGATTTCCCTGTCGCTGATCCCTTACTGGAACTCCGCAGTTATCGACCAGGTCAACCTGAGCGATATCACCTTCACCGGCCATGACGGCATTCTGGTGACGGTCTGGCTGGGGATTTCCATCATGGTCTTCTCCTTTAACTTCTCACCTATCGTCTCCTCATTTGTGGTCTCTAAACGTGAAGAGTACGAGCCGGAGTTTGGTAAAGAGTTCACCGAACAGAAATGTTCCAAAATCATTGGTCGCGCCAGTATGCTGATGGTGGCGGTGGTGATGTTCTTCGCCTTTAGCTGCCTGTTTACGCTCTCTCCGCAGAACATGGCGGACGCCAAAGCGCAGAACATTCCGGTACTTTCTTACCTGGCGAACCACTTCGCATCGATGTCGGGTACCAAATCTACGTTCGCTACGATTCTGGAATATGGTGCATCCATTATCGCGCTGGTCGCTATCTTCAAATCTTTCTTCGGCCACTACCTGGGCACCCTGGAAGGGTTGAACGGCTTGATCCTCAAGTTTGGTTACAAGGGTGATAAGAAGAAAGTCTCCCTTCGCAAACTGAACACCATCAGCATGATTTTCATCATGGGTTCGACCTGGGTTGTGGCATATGCCAACCCGAACATTCTCGACCTTATCGAAGCTATGGGCGCACCAATTATCGCTTCTCTGCTGTGCCTGCTGCCGATGTATGCCATCCGTAAGGCACCGGCGCTGGCGAAATACAAAGGCAGAACCGAGAACATCTTCGTCACGGTTGTCGGCCTGCTGACCATCCTGAATATCGTTTACAAACTGTTCTAAATCATTGCTCAGGAAGAGCGGAGTAACACCATGATTGAGTTTCCGGTTGTACTGGTTATTAACTGTGGATCGTCCTCTGTTAAGTTTTCGGTACTCGATGCCAGCAACTGTGATGCCCTGATGACGGGGATTGCAGACGGTATCAACACTGAAAAAGCCTTTATTTCCGTGAATGGGGGTGAGCCAGTCACGCTGGCTCACCATGACTACGAAGGGGCGCTGGCTGCCATCGCCCTGGAGCTGGAGAAACGCGACCTGATGAGCAGCGTGGCCTTAATTGGCCACCGCATTGCCCACGGAGGCGAACTTTTCAGCGAGTCGACCCTTATCACTGAACAGGTTATCGAACAGATCCGCCAGGTTTCCCCACTGGCTCCATTGCACAACTACGCCAACCTAAGCGGTGTGGAAGCCGCAGAGCGCCTGTTCCCGGGCATTCAGCAGGTGGCGGTGTTTGACACCAGCTTCCACCAGACGCTGCCGCCGCATGCCTGGCTGTACGGGTTGCCGTACCGCTATTTTGAAGAGCTTGGCGTGCGTCGCTACGGTTTCCACGGCACGTCTCACCGCTACGTTTCCGGGCAGGCACATTCGTTGCTTGGGCTTTCGCCTGAGGACAGCGGGCTGGTGATTGCTCACCTCGGCAACGGGGCGTCCATCTGCGCGGTGCGCAACGGCGAAAGCGTGGATACCTCAATGGGGATGACGCCGCTGGAAGGACTGGTGATGGGCACGCGTTGTGGCGATGTGGATTTTGGTGCGATGGCGTGGATTGCTCAGCAGACCGGCCAGTCGTTCGAGGATCTGGAACGCGTGGTCAACAAAGAGTCTGGCCTGCTTGGGATCTCCGGGCTTTCCTCTGATTTACGAACCCTGGAAAAAGCCTGGCATGAAGGTCATCAGCGCGCGCAGCTCGCAATCCGCACCTTTGTGCACCGTATTGCGCGGCATATTGCTGGTCACGCGGCATCGCTGCACCGTCTGGATGGTGTGGTATTTACTGGCGGCATTGGTGAGAACTCAAAACTTATTCGCGGGCTAGTGGCTGAGCACCTGAAGGTTTTTGGTATCACCGTGGATGAAGCCAAAAACGCTCTGCCAGGCAGCGCGGGTGAGCGCGTGATTACCACCGATTCGTCCCGCGTGGCCTGCGCGGTGATCCCAACCAACGAAGAAAAAATGATCGCACTGGACGCCCTCCGTCTTGGGAAGGTCACACCGGCTGCGGCTTACGCCTGATAAAGCGAGAATGTCATGAAAGTAACTATTGATACAGGCGTCGCGCCTTATAGCGACGCATGGGCCGGGTTTCGCGGTGAAGAATGGAAAGACGCCGTTAACGTGCGCGATTTTATTCAGCGTAACTACACCCCTTATGAAGGCGATGAAGCTTTCCTCGCGCAGGCGACGCCTGCAACGACGGCGCTGTGGCAAAAGGTGATGGTTGGCATTCGCCAGGAGAATGCCACCCACGCCCCGGTGGATTTTGACACGAACGTTGCCACCACCATTACTGCCCACGGGCCCGGGTATATCGACGAAGGGCTGGAGACGATCGTCGGCCTGCAAACCGATAAACCGCTCAAGCGTGCCCTGCATCCGTACGGTGGGATCAACATGATCCGCAGCTCCTTCGAAGCCTATGGCCGTGAGATGGATCCGCAGTTTGAATACCTGTTCACTGACCTGCGTAAAACCCACAACCAGGGCGTGTTTGACGTCTACTCACCGGAGATGATGCGCTGTCGTAAATCGGGCATATTGACCGGCTTGCCGGACGGCTACGGACGAGGGCGTATCATCGGTGATTACCGCCGCGTGGCGTTGTATGGCATCAGCTATCTGGTACGCGAGCGTGAACTTCAGTTTGCCGATCTTCAGCCGAAGCTGGAGCGTGGTGAGGATCTGGAAGCCACGATCCGCCTGCGCGAAGAGCTGGCGGAACATAAGCGTGCGCTGCTGCAGATCCAGCAGATGGCATCGAACTATGGCTTTGATATTTCACGCCCGGCAATGAACGCCCAGGAGGCGGTGCAGTGGGTTTACTTTGCCTACCTTGCTGCCGTGAAATCACAAAACGGCGGGGCGATGTCACTGGGGCGTACTGCCTCCTTCCTTGATATCTACATTGAACGTGATATGCAGGCCGGACGCCTGAATGAGGCACAGGCGCAGGAACTGATCGACCACTTCATTATGAAGATCCGCATGGTGCGCTTCCTGCGTACGCCGGAGTTCGACACGCTCTTCTCCGGCGATCCGATCTGGGCAACGGAAGTGATTGGCGGTATGGGGCTGGATGGCCGCACGCTGGTGACGAAGAACAGTTTCCGTTATCTGCATACGTTACACACGATGGGGCCTGCACCGGAGCCCAACCTGACGATCCTCTGGTCCGAACAACTGCCTATCGCCTTCAAAAAATATGCTGCACAGATGTCTATCGTGACCTCGTCTCTGCAGTATGAGAACGACGATCTGATGCGTGTGGATTTCAACAGCGATGACTATGCCATTGCCTGCTGCGTCAGCCCGATGGTGATCGGCAAGCAAATGCAGTTCTTTGGTGCGCGAGCCAACCTCGCGAAAACGCTGCTGTACGCGATTAACGGCGGGGTGGATGAGAAGCTGAAGATCCAGGTCGGGCCGAAAACCGAGCCGTTGATGGACGATGTGCTGGATTACGACACTGTGATGGCAAGTCTCGATCACTTTATGGACTGGCTGGCGGTGCAGTACATCAGCGCGCTGAATCTCATTCACTATATGCATGATAAATACAGCTACGAAGCTTCATTAATGGCGCTGCACGACCGGGACGTTTACCGCACGATGGCCTGCGGTATCGCCGGGCTGTCAGTGGCGGCAGATTCGCTGTCGGCCATTAAATATGCGACGGTGAAGCCGGTGCGTGACCATACCGGTCTGGCGGTCGATTTCGTGATTGAAGGAGACTACCCGCAGTACGGTAACAACGATGACCGCGTGGACAGCATTGCCTGTGACCTGGTAGAGCGCTTTATGAAGAAAATTCAGGCGCTGCCAACCTACCGTAACGCAGTGCCGACCCAGTCGATCCTGACCATCACCTCGAACGTGGTCTACGGTCAGAAGACCGGGAACACACCGGATGGACGTCGGGGCGGCACACCGTTCGCGCCGGGGGCAAACCCGATGCACGGGCGTGACAGGAAAGGGGCAGTGGCCTCGTTAACCTCGGTCGCTAAGCTGCCGTTCACCTACGCGAAAGACGGTATCTCCTATACCTTCTCGATTGTGCCGCAGGCGCTGGGTAAAGATGAGATGGTACGTAAAGCCAACCTGGTGGGGCTGCTGGACGGTTACTTCCACCATGAAGCCGCCATCGAGGGTGGGCAGCACCTGAACGTCAACGTCATGAACCGGGAAATGCTGCTGGATGCCATTGAACATCCTGAAAATTATCCGAACCTGACCATTCGCGTTTCAGGGTATGCGGTACGGTTTAATGCGCTTACGCGCGAGCAGCAGCAGGACGTGATTTCGAGGACGTTTACCCAGTCGATCTGACGTAAGTCAGGCACCATGCCCCCTTCCAGTCAGGGGGCATTTTTTTGCCCGCTAAACATACAAAATTGTTTATATAATTACTCACACATATTCATCCGCTCTTGAAAAACAATACTCCTGCTTTTTCCTATAACAGAATGTAAGGACAGTAAGATGATGAAAATGACCCGTATTACTTTGGTTGCTGCGTCACTGGCGGTGTGCAGTTTTACAGCGCAGGCGGCTAATGTTGAAGCTGCCCCATCACCGTCGCAGGATCCGCTGGTACAACACCTGAAGCTGAGTAACGAGCAGGTGAAGAAAATCGAAGACCTGCATAAGACGCTGGAACAAAACGTCAGTAAGATCCCGATGACCGGTGTAAAAGATGGCGCGTTGATTGACATGTTCCAGGCCGGAAAATGGGATGAAAGTACGGTGAAAAACCAGCTTGCCGCCTTCAGCAAAATTGAAGAGCAGACCCGCTATTACCGTGTGAAATACTACTTCGACGTAAGCCAGGTGCTGACGCCGGAACAGCGCAAACAGGTGAAAACCGATATGGCTAACGCGCTGGCCGACTGATGTGATGCCCGCGCGTGGCGCGGGTTTTTATTTCTTGATCGTCATCACTTTTAGAAAAAATACGTCCTTTCCACTTATAAAGAAGTAAATTTTCCTCCCATAACAGAAAGTCCTTATAAAAATTGTGACTTTTTTCTCCCTCTCTCCGGATATGATCTTTTCACTCCAATAACAACTACCTGCAGCAACCTGGCTCACAATCGCTGGTGAACAGAACCTCATAAAAATAACGGTTTACCCTACACAAAATAAGCGAGTGCCTTATGGATACGGCAACAAACAGCAGTGTGATTGTGAATGATTCCCCCGCGGCAAGGCGGGCAGGGATGAGTGAAAGTGAATGGCTGGAAGCCATTAAATTCGACAGCACCGACACGGGCTGGGTCATCATGAGTATCGGGATGGCCATCGGCGCGGGGATTGTTTTTCTCCCGGTGCAGGTTGGCTTAATGGGACTGTGGGTGTTTTTACTCTCGTCGATAATTGGTTATCCGGCCATGTACCTGTTCCAGCGCCTGTTTATTAATACGCTGGCGGAATCACCGGAATGCAAAGATTACCCGAGCGTTATTAGCGGCTATTTGGGTAAAAACTGGGGCATCTTATTAGGGGCGCTCTATTTCGTGATGCTGGTGATCTGGATGTTTGTCTATTCCACCGCCATCACTAACGACAGCGCCTCCTATTTGCACACCTTTGGCGTGACAGACGGTTTGCTTTCTGAAAACCCGTTCTACGGTCTATTCCTGATCTGTATTCTGGTGGCAATCTCTTCGCGTGGTGAAAAGCTGCTGTTTAAAGTTTCCAGCCTGATGGTGCTCACTAAGCTGTTTGTGGTGGCAGCACTGGGGTTATCGATGATTGGCCTCTGGCATTTAGCCAATGTGGGCATGCTGCCGCCGATGGGGCTGCTGGTGAAAAATGCCATTATTACGCTGCCTTTTACCTTAACCTCGATCCTCTTTATTCAGACATTAAGCCCGATGGTTATTTCCTATCGTTCACGGGAAAAATCCGTCGAGGTCGCGAGACATAAAGCCCTGCGGGCGATGAACATTGCCTTCGGCGTGCTGTTTGTGACGGTCTTCTTCTACGCGGTCTCCTTCACCCTGGCGATGGGCCATGACGAAGCGGTCAAAGCCTATGAGCAAAATATTTCGGCACTGGCGATCGCGGCACAGTTTATCAGTGGTGATGGTGCAGGTTGGGTCAAAATCGTCAGCGTGATCCTCAATATTTTCGCGGTGATGACCGCCTTCTTCGGTGTGTATCTTGGCTTCCGCGAGGCAACGCAGGGCATTGTGATGAACATCCTGCGCCGCAAAATGCCAGTAGAGAAAATCAATGAAGGTACCGTACAGCGCGGCATCATGTTGTTCGCCATCCTGCTGGCCTGGAGCGCGATTGTGTTAAACGCGCCAGTGCTGAGCTTTACCTCCATTTGTAGCCCTATTTTCGGGATGGTGGGTTGTTTAATTCCAGCGTGGCTGGTCTACAAAGTCCCTGCATTGCACAAATATAAAGGCGTGTCGCTGGTGATTATTGTTATTACCGGACTGCTGCTTTGTGTTTCTCCTTTCCTCGCATTTTCCTGAGGTGTAATTAAGGTCGTAACGATGTCTGAGCAAACTAATCCTTTATGGAACCATTTTATTCGCGCGGTGCAGGAAGAGGTAAAACCTGCTCTGGGGTGTACTGAGCCGATCTCTCTGGCGCTGGCATGTGCCACTGCTGCTGAGCTGCTGCCCGGTAAGGTGACGAAAATTGAGGCGTGGGTATCACCGAACCTCATGAAAAACGGGCTTGGCGTAACGGTACCGGGTACCGGCATGGTTGGGTTACCTATCGCGGCGGCACTGGGGGCAACGGGCGGTCATGCACAGGCTGGGCTGGAAGTGTTGAAAGGTGCCTCAACCGAGGCGCTGGCACAGGCTAAAGCTCTGCTGAACGAGGGAAAGGTGCAGGTGAAACTGCAGGAGCCTTGCGATGAGATCCTCTATTCCCGCGCCTGTGTGTACGCCGGAGATGCCTCGGCAATGGTGACCATCGCCGGGGGACATACGCGGATTGTGGAGATCCTCTGCCAGGGCGAAACCCGCTTTATCCTTGATGAACAGCCGCAGAACGCTGACAGCGATCCCCTGGCGGTGCTCTCGCACGCCACGCTTTTACAGATCATCGAGTTTGTGGAGCAGGTTCCCTTTGAGGCTATCCGCTTTATTCTGCAGGCGGCACAGCTGAATGATGCCCTTTCCCGCGAAGGGTTAAGCGGAAACTGGGGGCTCCACATTGGTGCGACGCTGCATAAACAGCGCTCGCGTGGATGGGTGGCTCAGGATGTGGGTTCAGACATTGTCATCCGCACCAGTGCGGCTTCGGATGCCCGCATGGGCGGGGCGGTACTCCCGGCAATGAGTAACTCCGGTTCGGGTAATCAGGGGATCACGGCAACGCTGCCCGTGGTTGTCGTGGCTGAACATATTCAGGCCGATGACGAAAAACTGGCGCGGGCGCTGATGCTCTCCCATCTGTCGGCAATCTATATCCATTACCAGCTTCCGCGGTTGTCGGCGCTGTGTGCGGCCACTACCGCCGGGATGGGGTCTGCTGCAGGGATGGCGTGGCTGATGGGCGGGGGGTATCAGACAATCTCGATGGCGATTAGCAGTATGATCGGCGATGTCAGCGGGATGATCTGCGACGGTGCCTCCAACAGCTGTGCGATGAAGGTTTCTACCAGCGTTGCAAGTGCCTGGAAAGCGGTGATGATGGCGCTGGATGATACTGCGGTGACGGGCAACGAAGGGATTGTGGCACATAACGTGGAGCAGTCTATCGCCAACCTGTGTGCGCTGGCGTGCCGCTCGATGCAGGCTACGGATAAGCAGATAATTGAAATCATGGCGAGTAAGGTGTAGCGAGTTTCCCCTCGCCTTAACCCTCTCCCCAAAGGGGAGAGGGTTAAGGTTTTTATTAAACCGGCAAATCAATCAACAGCGCGCGCAGCGGTGTGTCGGCCACCAGGGTAATATTCGCTTCATCGCGAATAAATGCGCCATCACCGCAGGTCAGCGCTTCTTTCTCTTCCGTGTGCGTCACCGCATGCACTGTGCCGTGAATCGACTGCAAATAGGCTCGTGGGCCGTGAAGCTGGAAGCTGGCCTGCTCGCCTTCCTTCAGTTCGATATGGTGCAGCCACACCTGCTGACGCAGTTGCAAGCTGCCTTTGCTGCCATCGGGTGATGCAATCAGCTGCTGTTTATCGTTCGTCAGATCTATCTTTTGCACTGGCGGGTTTTCCCGCTCAGGGCAGGCATCCAGCCACAGCTGCATACGGGTCAGTGTTTTCTCTTTGCTGAGGTTATGCTCGCTGTAGCTCATACCAGGCTGTGTGGAAATTAATAATGCTTCGCCAGCCTTTGCCTGGACATGATTGCCCTCGCTATCGCGGTATTCTGCCTCGCCTTCCAGGATCAGGTTCAGGATATCGACTTTCGGGTACGTACGCGGCTGGAAGGCACTGCCCGGGGCGAGCACCTCCTGATTCAACACGCGCAATGAGGCGTAACCGAGGAGTTTCGGGTCAAAGTAATGTCCAAAGGAAAAGGTGTAGCGGGCCTGCAGCCAACCGAAATCGGCTTGTCCGCACTGTTTAGCTGTTCTTGTCGTAATCATAAACTTGACCTCTCTTTACACTAAAACAATGGTAAAGGTATGGACGCTTCATTGTTAGCCAGATATTCTGCCGGGTATGTTCAAATTTCCTGAATGAGAACGAGATGGCTAAAGAGAGAGCATTGACGCTTGAGGCGCTTCGCGTCATGGACGCAATTGACCGACGCGGCAGTTTTGCTGCGGCGGCAGATGAACTGGGGCGCGTTCCATCTGCGCTGAGCTACACGATGCAGAAGCTGGAGGAAGAGCTGGATGTGGTGCTCTTTGACCGCTCCGGTCATCGAACAAAATTCACCAACGTTGGCCGGATGCTGCTGGAGCGCGGTCGTGTGCTGCTGGAAGCGGCAGACAAACTGACTACCGACGCCGAAGCGCTGGCGCGCGGCTGGGAAACCCATCTGACGCTGGTTACCGAAGCACTGGTACCGACCGAGGCGCTGTTCCCACTGGTGAACCGGCTGGCAGATAAAGCCAACACCCAGTTGTCGATCATCACGGAAGTGCTGGCGGGAGCCTGGGAGCGCCTGGAGACGGGCAGGGCGGATATCGTTATTGCGCCGGACATGCACTTCCGTTCGTCGTCTGAAATTAACTCCCGCAAGCTCTACAGCGTGATGAACGTTTATGTTGCCGCACCAGATCACCCCATTCACCAGGAGCCAGAGCCGCTTTCAGAAGTCACGCGCGTGAAGTATCGCGGTGTGGCGGTGGCGGATACGGCCCGTGAGCGCCCGGTATTAACGGTACAGCTGCTGGATAAACAGCCGCGTCTGACGGTAACGTCCCTGGAAGATAAGCGCCAGGCGCTACTTGCCGGGCTGGGTGTGGCGACGATGCCTTACCCGTTTGTTGAAAAAGACATTGCTGAAGGGCGGCTGCGTGTGGTGAGTCCGGAATACACCAGTGAAGTGGATATCATCATGGCGTGGCGGCGCGACAGTATGGGTGAAGCCAAGTCGTGGTGTCTGAGAGAAATACCGAAGCTCTTTGCGCATCACAACAAATAAGCGTGCAGGCCCGGTAAGCGTAAGCGCCACCGGGCATCATGCTATGCGCTGATCTTAGAGTCAGGCCCAAAGCGGTTTTCACCTGGCGTGCCGGACTGACAGTTGAAGATCAAAATGATGATCCAGCCCACAACCGGGATCAACACCAGCAGTAGCCACCAGGCCGAACGATCGGTGTCGTGTAGCCGTCGGAACAGTACCGCCCATGATGGCAGCAAAACCAGCAGACCATAAATGGTGGTGAGCACGCCTTCGCCTCCCGCCCGTTCCCAGCCGAGAATTTTATCGACGATACTCAGCACGACGATAAGGATGAAGTTCACCAGAACGAACATCCAGTACTCTTTGCGGCGGGCGCGGCCACCAAATCCAATGTAGTTGCGCAGTACTTTTAGATACCAGTCCATTTTCCTTGCCTCAATAGTCAGACAATCACTTGTTTTGTAAGCAATCAAAGTAAGGATAGATGGGGATTGTGAATTAAAAAAGGGCATCAATTGATGCCCTGAATATTTATCTGAAACGGACGTCCCGGCCGTGCGGTTCATCCAGATCCTGCCACGGGCCAATGGAGATAATGCCCGTCGGGTTAATGGTTTTATGGCTGCGGAAATAGTGGGTGCGGATATGGTCAAAATTGACCGTTTCGGCAATGCCCGGCATCTGGTAGATGTCACGCAGGAAACCATACAGGTTCATGTAATCACTGATGCGATGCTTATCGCACTTAAAGTGGGTGACATACACCGGATCAAAACGCACCAGCGTAGTCCACAGGCGGATGTCCGCTTCTGTCAGACGATCGCCCGTCAGATAGCGGTGCTGGCCGAGGATCTGCTCCAGACGACCCAGCGATTCAAACACTTTCCCGACCGCTTCGTCGTAGGCTTCCTGGCTGGTGGCAAAACCGGCTTTGTACACGCCGTTGTTGACGTTGTCGTAGATCCAGCTGTTCAGCGAGTCAATCTTATCGCGCAGCTCAACCGGATAGTAATCCCCGGCGCGGGCACCGTGGGCATCAAATGCGGTGTTGAACATGCGGATGATTTCCGCTGACTCATTGCTGACGATAGTCTGATTTTTTTTGTCCCACAGAACCGGCACGGTAACGCGCCCGGTGTAGTGCGGGTCAGCGCGCAGATAGAGCTGGTAGAGAAAATCGTGGTGATAAAGGTCATCGCCCGTCGCGGCAGGGAAATCACTGTCAAACGTCCAGCCGTTTTCCAGCATCAGCGGGTTCACGACGGAAACCGGAATTAAGGACTCCAGGCCTTTAAGCTTACGTATAATCAGGGTGCGGTGTGCCCACGGGCAGGCGAGGGAAACATAGAGGTGATAACGGTCTTTCTCAGCCGCAAAACCCCCTTCGCCACCTGGACCCGGGGCTCCATCAGCGGTCAGCCAGTTGCGGAAGACCGAAACAGAGCGTCTGAAGCGTCCGCCGGTGGATTTGGTGTCATACCAGACATCCTGCCAGACGCCGTCTACGAGTTGTCCCATTTTTCTTTCCTCCGTCAGATAAGCAAAAGCGAGGAGATGTCTCCTCGCTTTGTTCATTGATTATAGCGTGCTTACCATTTCTTATTCAGAACGCGGTCAATGCTGTATGCGCCTGGGCCCGTCACTGCCAGCAGCAGGAAACCGCCTGCGATGGTCAGGTTTTTCATGAACATCAGGGAGTTCACGCCTTCCGCAAAGTTGCTGTGGAAGAGGAACGCCGTCAGCACGGTGAAACCTGCAGTAAACAGTGCCGTGGTACGGGTCAGGAAGCCGAACAACACTGCCAGGCCGCCGCCGAACTCAAGCAGGATGGTCAGTGGCAGCAGGAACCCCGGCACGCCCATTGCTTCCATGTATTGTTGGGTACCCGCATAACCGGTGATTTTGCCCCAACCTGCAACGATGAACAGAATTGGCATCAGAATGCGTGCTACCAGTACACCAACATCTTCTAATTTTTTCATTTTACTCTCCAGGAAACCACATCAGCGGCTGAACTTCATTTGTGTGCAAATTCGGGTAGATACCGTGTCTTTGCTGTCGATGGAGAGAATCATAAACGTGACGAATGACAATTGTTAGCAAGGAAAACTGTCAATCTTTTTCAAAGATATTGAGTAAGGGAACGTGCGCGCGGGTGTCCTCACCCCAACCCTCTCCCACAGGGTTGAGGGATCCCCACAAATTACAGGTTGTCACAGAATACCCCCTCTCCCTTGAGGGAGAGGGCTGGGGTGAGGGGGAACATAAAGCAGTAGTGGTTATTCCGTTCACTTTATGTTGATTGCTACTCTGTAACGACGATACAGGTGAACGTGCCAGGGCGGTTCACCGCCACCGCCCTGGCAACCCGGGCTCCCGGCAGGAAAATCGCCGCTGCGCGGTACCCTCAGCTTATTCCTTCAGGCTTCGGGTCGGGCATTAGCCTGCATCCCTGCAGGCAATGCCCTCTCGGCGCATCCCTGCGCCTCGCCCCGGCCTTACGGAAACGCTTCGGCGATTTTCAGCCGGACCATGGAGTCGCTATAAGTCTTATATTTCAATGAAATAGTTTAATTGCTTAAGAAGAACAAAATTACTGGGGAACCCTCAGCCCACAGGAAGGGGGTGCAAAAACAAAAAACGGTAACCTGGGTTACCGTTTTTTGTTTTTATCACCGCAGTTGTTGCTGACGAATAGCGGCTTTCACCAGACGCCAGGTACTCCAGATGCCAAAGCCGCGGCGAGTCCAGCGGATGAGCTTGCGCGGGTGACGAACGCCCCAGATAGCCATGATACTGGTACCGGCCAGCGTCCAGGTGCGCAGGTTCAGGAAGGTATTCCAGCCACGATCGAGCGGTCGCGTGGCGTCTATCCAGTCACGGCGACTGGCTGACAGATCCAGTCGCTGCTGTTGGATCTGTCTTAACAGCAGTGCTTTGCGTTTCTGGCGTTCGACGTTGTCGCTCACGGCTTGTCATCCTCCAGCAGGGTGCGATCGTTGGCCAGCTCCTGACGCGTGTGACGCAAGAGGGTCGATTTACGCGCCTTGCGTAGCGTCCAGATACCACCGATCAGTGCCGCTGTCAGCAAAACCACGGTCGTGGCAATCATCGCATTCAACCGATACTGAGGGTCGATGGCCCAGATGAGTAACACCATCAGGCTCATCAGACCAAACGCAGCAAAAAGCAGGGTCAGCCCGAGCATCAGCAGGATCTGGACGAGATTGGCTTTCTCCTCCTCCAGTTCAACCACTGCCAGCCGAATGCGCGTTTCAGCAATGCCGACCAGTGTTGTTAATATCCGCTGGCCGATGCCGAGGATATTTTTAGCAGGCCCTTGTGTGTGACGAGGATCTTCCATATCAGCGACGCGTGAGCAGGACACCCAGCACCACACCAATTGCGGCACCAATACCTACACCCGTCCACGGGTTATCGCGAACATATTCGTCTGCGCGTGCAGCGGCTTCACGGGTCTGTTTCGCCAGCGCATCACCTGTTTCACCCAGACGGTGGCGGCTTTCTTTCAGCGCCTGCTCTGCTTTGCTGCGCAGTTTACTGACCTCTTCTTTCGATTTATCGGTAGAGGAGTTCAGCACCTCTTCCAGAGTGTCCGCCAGGGATTTTAGTTCAGCGCGCAGATTTTCTGAGGTCGTATCTTTTGACATGATTCTCTCCTGTTGAGATTTCCGTTAACTCAATAATCGCGAGCTTCCAGCGCTTTCAGTTCGTCCTGCGCTTCTTTCAACTTCTTCTCGCGCTTAGCAATTTTTTCCGCATCCCCTTTCTCTTTCGCTTCCTGCAGGTCGTGGCGGCGCTCCGCTACCTCGTCCTTTTGTTCAGCGATTTTTTTCCGGTGGTCGGCACGCAATTGGTTGTCTGAGCAGTTGGTCTTTACTTCGCTCAACGCTTTTTTCAGACCTTCAACACGGTGCTGATTATTATGCTTTTCGGCATAACTGATTTCACGCTGTATATCCTGTTCTTTCTCCTGACAGAGAGAATTTGCGAAGGATGCCGTGCTTAAAGAAAAAAGGGCCAGAGCCAGAGTCATGCGGAATTTCATTATCGAAACCTTCCATTGTGTTACGGCGAGAGCCGTTATCCAGAATGATGCGGAGAACATGTGAGGGGTGCTCCGCGTACTTAAGCATAGTAAGTAAACGGGGTAATCACCAAAGTGAGTGAAAAGATTCGGGATCCTGGTAATTATCCAAACCGATGTGACGTGTCGCGCAACAGTGACAGCCAGGTCGTTGACTGGCTGTCATCATCCTGTTGGGCAATGATATACCCGTGCGGCAGCGTACGGTCGAGGACGATTTTCGCCGCGGCACTCTGCGCACTGGAGTCAAACTTGATCAGCAATACGTCGTCCTTTGGGGTGATGCTCTTAAAGCTGATCCCATTGGCATCCAGATGATGCCAGACAGAAAACCCGTCAGGTGCGCTGGTTCCCTGATTCACAGAGCGAATGGCCAGCGTAGACTCCTGATGTGAAAACGCAGCCCAGATCAGGAGCATGGCGCTGATCATCACCAGCACAATCATGGCAAAGGAAAAACGACGCAGGGAGAGACGGGAGATAACCATTGTTAACCCCTGGCTCCGTATTTCTTTTTCCACAGCACCACCAGCGAACCGATCAGACCAAAGACCAGCAGGACAACCGGCAGCAGCATCAGGCAGGACATCAGCTGGTCTTCATATTTCATGAATACCGGGGTTTTGCCGAGTGCGTAACCCAGCGTTGTCAGGATCACAACCCACAGCAGGCCGCTCATCCAGTTAAAGAACTGGAAACGGGTGCTGCTCAGCCCGGAAAGCCCCGCGATGGTTGGCAGCAAGGTTCGCACGAAAGCAATAAAGCGGCCAATCAACAGTGCAGAAAGCCCGTGCTTATGGAAAAGATGGTGCGCCCGCTGGTGATAGTGTGCAGGAAGATGGGAGAGCCAGTTTTGCACAATCCGCGTGTTGCCAAGCCATCGCCCCTGAATATAGCTCACCCAGCAGCCGAGACTTGCGGCGACGGTCAGTAAGAAAATGGTCTGCGGAAACGCCATCGCCCCTTTGGCACACAGCACGCCCACCAATACCAGCAAGCTGTCGCCGGGTAAAAAGGCAGCAGGAAGCAAGCCGTTCTCAAGGAACAGGATCATAAACAAGACGAAATAGAGCATGCCAATCATGGAAGGGTTGGCCAGCGTTTCGAAATCCTGAGCCCAGAGGGCATGCAGTAGTTGGGTCAAAAGTTCCATTCAGTGTTCCTGGAAATCGTTTAACGTCACGCCCGTTCTTCGGGAAAACAACACGGCGACATTGTTGTGATTTCATTATGGTCGCTCGCGGACACAATCGTGTGTGGCCAGAACTGTTCCCTGTAAAAATGGCGGGTAAGCAAGCACTAACTTATAAAAAAACAAATTGAATCTAATTGTAACAAAGCCCAACGTTCTGCGTCACAGATTTTGCATGGGGCGCAATGATTTTGGCTTAAGCCATGAAGGGGAGCGAGGGGATTTACAAAGGCTGACACTATATATGTTTGCTTACCCACCTGCACCGGAAGGCGCAACAATGCGCCTGCCAGCGAAGAAGGAAACTATTTTGCCAGACTGGATGCCGTATCGAGGTGAACGACAGGATTATCAGCAAAAAGGTAACGGTCAGCGTTGAATTCGAAGTCGTCACTGGTTTCGTTGAACAGCATCTGTTTGGTGTTTTCCAGGTGCTGCCACATGGCCAGTTTGGCGGCATGCGGATCTTTGCGAATCAGCGCTTTAAGGATCTGATCGTGGTCGTCACACCAGTTGTCGACAGTGCGTGAATCAATGTGATCGTGCAATTTCTTCCAGTACGGGTTGTGAACGCGCTGAGTCCACATTTTTTCGACAATTGCTGCCAGCGCCGTGTTTTGTGTAGCCAGAGCCACCTGTACGTGGAACTGGAGATCCCACTCTGAATCGCGGAAACATTTTTCCTTGCGTGCGTTCTCCTGGATCTCCATCAGCTTCATGATGTCCTGTTTGGTCACCTGGGTTGCCGCAAATTCCGCAATATTGCTTTCGATCAACTGGCGAGCCTGGAGCAACTCAAACGGACCATAGCTGGCGAATTCCAGACTTTCATCCGGTGCGAGGGAATATTTTGGCTGACTGGAAATCACATGAATGCCGGAACCTTTACGCACTTCAACGTAGCCTTCCACTTCCAGCATGATGATGGCTTCACGCACCACGGTACGGCTCACGCTCTTTTCATCGGCAATAAAGCGCTCAGCGGGGAGTTTATCACCGACAAGATAGACACCTTGCTCGATGCGATCTTTCAGCTCGGCAGCAAGTTGCTGATATAAACGACGTGATTCGGTGATTTCCATATGCGCTCCAGGCAGGGTACGACGGATGATTTGTTATACCACTTTTGCGTACCAGTCTCCATATTTTGCCATGAAAAAAGCCGCCTGGTGGCGGCTTTCGTGTTGTCGTTACCGGGGGAAACGCTAACTCTGCGTGAGCGGCTTTCCGACGGACTCTTCCTGCAACTCTTCAGCTGATTTGCTTTTCAGCACCGTCCAGATAACCACCGCACCTAACAGGTCGAAGACAGCCAGCACAGCGAACAGTGGGCTGAAGCCGATGGTATCTGCCAGCGCACCCACCACCAGAGCAAACAGGGTACTTGCTGTCCACGCGGCCATACCGGTCAGGCCGTTTGCCGTTGCCACTTCATTGCGGCCAAAGACGTCAGAAGAGAGTGTAATCAGCGCGCCGGACAGTGACTGGTGAGCGAAGCCACCGATACACAGCAGAGCGATAGCGATATAAGGGCTGGTGAACAGGCCGATCATGCCTGGGCCAATCATCAGCAACGCCCCCATCGTGACCACCATTTTACGGGAAACGATCAGGTTCACGCCAAACCAGCGCTGGAACAGCGGTGGCAGGTAACCCCCAACGATACAACCGAGGTCGGCGAACAGCATTGGCATCCAGGCGAACATGGCAATTTCTTTCAGGTTAAAGCCGTAAACTTTAAACATGAACAGTGGGATCCAGGCGTTAAACGTACCCCAGGCCGGTTCTGCCAGGAAACGTGGCAGCGCGATCCCCCAGAACTGACGGGTCCCCAGGATCTGCCGGACAGACATTTTTTTGCCGTTGTTGGTCTGATGCTGAGATTCCTGGCCACCAATGATGTAGTCACGTTCTTCAGGAGACAGTTTTTTCTGATCGCGTGGGTGCTTGTAGAAAACCAGCCACGCCATTGCCCATGCAAAGCTCAGGACGCCAGAGATGATGAATGCCATCTGCCAGCTGTGCATCACGATAGCCCATACCACCAGCGGCGGCGCAATCATCGCACCGATGGAAGAACCCACATTGAAATAACCGACGGCGATAGAACGTTCTTTTGCCGGGAACCACTCGGAACTGGCTTTCAGGCCAGCCGGGATCATTGCGGCTTCTGCTGCACCGACCGCACCACGTGCCAGCGCCAGGCCACCCCAGCTTCCTGCCATTGCGGTTGCACCGCAGAAAATCGCCCATGCTACGGCGAAGAAGGCATAGCCGATTTTGGTGCCCAGGATATCAAGGACATAGCCCGCAACAGGCTGCATAACTGTGTAAGCCGCGGAGTAAGCAGCAATAATGTAGGAGTATTGTTGCGTGGAGATATGTAATTCTTCCATCAACGTTGGCGCTGCTGCTGCTACGGTGTTACGTGTCAGGTAGCCCAGCACGGTACCTAAGGTCACCAGTGCGATCATGTACCAACGTAACCCTTTAATTTTACGCATGTAAAACCTCATCGTTATGTTATTTCCGCACCGGAGCACGGCAATCGCTCAACCATTTCCAGGGGCGACTGTTAACGGGAGGGGCGTAACCGGAAAAATACCGGCATAGCCCGAACCTTGGCATAAGTCATCGTGCATAAATTGGTATCCGTACCGTTAAGTCCGGTGTATCTGACACCGGGAATGCATTTCGTCGGCTTATATCTTGCGACGGCAAAAAGATAACTTGTCATACAACTTTAAAAGGTGAGTGACATCACAATTGCTGGAATATTTGTAGGGACATTCTGACGTGCAAGGGAAGCCAGTAATGGCGCGGCCTTCAGACGGGTTTGCCTCTTTAGGGGTAAATTATTTGTCGACGTTTATTGATCTGACTCACGAAAAAAACTACGGCCTCTGGAAATTGGTGTGATAACTTTGCAGCATCTGAACATTAAGCTTTCTGACGCTCTCGTTAAGAGGAAGACGATAATGACCCCGTTTATGACCGAAGATTTCCTGTTAGATACCGAATTTGCTCGCCGCCTGTACCACGACTACGCAAAAGACCAGCCGATTTTCGACTACCACTGCCATTTACCGCCGCAGCAGGTTGCCGAAAATTATCGTTTTAAAAATCTGTATGACATCTGGCTGAAGGGTGACCACTACAAATGGCGCGCAATGCGTACCAACGGTGTGGCTGAGCGGCTGTGTACTGGTGATGCCACCGACCGCGAGAAGTTTGATGCCTGGGCCGCAACCGTTCCACACACCATCGGCAACCCGCTATACCACTGGACGCACCTCGAACTGCGTCGTCCGTTCGGTATTACAGGCAAGCTGCTTTCGCCCGCGACAGCCGACGACATCTGGGCGCAATGCAACGAATTGTTGGCGCAAGACGCCTTCTCTGCGCGCGGCATCATGAAGCAGATGAACGTGAAAATGGTGGGCACGACCGACGATCCAATCGACTCACTGGAGCACCACGCGGTGGTCGCCAAAGACACCTCTTTTGATATCAAAGTGCTGCCGAGCTGGCGTCCGGATAAAGCCTTCAATATTGAGCAGGCCACCTTTAGCGACTACATGGCGAAGCTGGCGGACGTTTCTGATACCGATATTCGTCGTTTCGCAGACTTGCAGAGCGCGCTGATCAAACGTCTGGATCACTTTGCGGCGCACGGCTGTAAGGTGTCCGACCACGCGCTGGACGTGGTGCTGTTTGCGGAGTCAAACGAAGCCGAGCTGGACACTATCCTGGCGCGTCGTTTATCCGGTGAGTCCCTGAGCGAGCATGAAGTAGCGCAGTTCAAAACGGCGGTGCTGGTGTTCCTCGGCGGGGAATACGCGCGTCGCGGCTGGGTGCAGCAGTATCACATTGGTGCGCTGCGTAATAACAACCAGCGTCAGTTCAAACTGTTGGGCGCGGACGTGGGCTTCGACTCCATCAACGACCGTCCAATGGCGGAAGCACTCTCCAGGCTGCTGAGCAAACAGAACGAGCAAAACCTGCTGCCGAAAACCATCCTCTACTGCCTGAACCCGCGCGATAACGAAGTGCTGGGCACGATGATTGGTAACTTCCAGGGGGAAGGGATGCCGGGCAAGATGCAGTTCGGCTCTGGCTGGTGGTTCAACGATCAGAAAGACGGCATGGAACGTCAGATGACGCAGCTGGCGCAGCTTGGCCTGCTCAGCCGTTTTGTCGGTATGCTGACCGACAGCCGCAGCTTCCTCTCTTATACGCGCCATGAATATTTCCGCCGCATTCTGTGCCAGATGATAGGCCGCTGGGTGGCTGCGGGCGAAGCCCCGGCGGATATCCAGCTGCTGGGCGAAATGGTGAGAAACATCTGCTTTAACAATGCGCGTGACTACTTCGCCATTGAACTGAACTAAGGTTGTCTGAGGTTGATATGCAATACATCAAAATCCATTCGCTGGATAACGTTGCCGTCGCGCTGGCCGATCTGACGGAAGGCGAAGTCGTGACCGTGGAGAACCAGACGGTCACGCTGCGTCAGGCAATTGCACGCGGGCATAAGTTTGCCGTGCTCCCCATTGCCAAAGGGGAAAACGTGGTGAAGTACGGTTTGCCCATTGGTCATGCGCTGGCGGAGATTGCGCCGGGTGAACATATTCATTCCCACAATACCCGCACCAATCTGAGCGATCTGGACGAGTATAGCTATCAACCTGACTTCCAGGTGGAAGCCGGACAGGCGGCGGATCGGGAGGTGCAGATCTACCGCCGTGACAATGGCGACGTGGGGATCCGCAACGAACTGTGGATCCTCCCGACGGTGGGCTGCGTCAATGGGATCGCACGTCAGATCCAGACGCGCTTCCTGAAAGAAACCAACGATGCTGAAGGCACCGACGGCGTGCATCTGTTCAGCCACACCTACGGCTGTTCCCAGCTTGGTGACGACCACATCAATACCCGTACTATGCTGCAAAACATGGTGCGTCACCCGAATGCGGGGGCGGTGCTGGTGATTGGTCTGGGCTGTGAAAACAACCAGGTGGATGCCTTCCGCGACACGCTGGGCGAGTTCGACCCCGAGCGCGTGCATTTTATGGTGTGCCAGCATCAGGATGATGAAGTGGAAGCGGGCATTGAGCAGCTTCACCAGTTGTATGAGGTGATGCGTCATGACCAGCGCGAGCCGGGTAAGCTGAGCGAGCTGAAGTTTGGTCTGGAGTGCGGCGGATCGGATGGTCTTTCAGGTATCACGGCTAACCCAATGCTGGGGCGTTTCTCGGACTACACGATCGCCAACGGGGGAACCTCCGTACTGACTGAAGTCCCGGAGATGTTTGGCGCAGAGCGTATTCTGATGAGCCACTGCCGTAATGAAGAGACGTTTGAGAAGACGGTCATGATGGTGAACGACTTCAAACAGTACTTCATCGCTCACAATCAGCCGATTTACGAAAACCCGTCTCCGGGGAACAAAGCGGGTGGGATCACCACGCTGGAAGAGAAATCCCTCGGCTGCACCCAGAAAGCGGGAGCCAGCCCGGTGGTGGACGTCCTGCGCTACGGTGAACGTCTGAAAACCCACGGCCTGAACCTGCTGAGCGCACCGGGTAACGATGCGGTAGCCACCAGCGCGCTGGCCGGAGCCGGATGCCACATGGTGCTGTTCAGTACCGGTCGCGGTACACCGTACGGCGGTTTCGTGCCGACGGTGAAAATTGCCACCAACAGCGAGCTGGCGGCGAAGAAAAAACACTGGATTGATTTCGATGCCGGTCAGTTGATCCATGGCAAAGCGATGCCGCAGTTGCTGACCGAATTCGTGGATATCATTGTGGAATTTGCTAACGGCAAGCAGACCTGTAACGAGAAGAACGACTTCCGCGAGCTGGCGATCTTTAAGAGTGGTGTGACGCTGTAGCCTGTGTGGGCTGATGCCCTCACCCTGGCCCTCTCCCACAGGGAGAGGGAGCAAACACTAAAAACGGCAACTTGCGTTGCCGTTTTGCTTTTATCCGCGCAGGGCATTCTTCGCTAAACGCACATCTTCCGCCTGGCAAGCCGCTGCGGTGAACAGCACGTCGGTTGACGAGTTCAGCGCCGTCTCGCAGGAGTCCTGCAGCACGCCGATAATGAAGCCCACCGCCACAACCTGCATGGCGATTTCATTCGGGATACCGAACATATTACAGGCCAGTGGGATCAGCAGCAGTGAACCGCCCGCCACGCCCGATGCACCGCATGCACAAAGCGATGCCACCACGCTCAGCAACAGCGCTGTCGGCAAGTCTACCGGGATACTCAGCGTATGCACCGCCGCCAGTGTCAGCACGGTAATGGTGATTGCCGCACCCGCCATATTCACGGTCGCACCCAGCGGGATAGAAACAGAATAAGTATCGCGATCCAGGTTCAGCTTCTCAGCCAGCGCCATGTTTACCGGAATGTTTGCTGCAGAGCTGCGGGTGAAGAAGGCATACACACCGCTTTCACGCAGGCACATCAGGACAAGTGGGTACGGGTTGCGACGGATCTGCCAGAACACCAACAGTGGGTTAATCACCAGTGCCACCAGCAGCATACAGCCAATCAGGACGATCAGCAGTTGCGCGTAACCCCACAGGGTTTCGAAGCCAGTGGTTGCCAGCGTAGAGGAGACCAGGCCGAAAATACCGATGGGTGCAAAACGAATGACGATTTTGACAATAAAGGTCACGGCGTTTGAGACATCGTTGACCAGGTTTTTCGTCGTTTCATTGCCGTGACGTAACGCGAAGCCCAGACCCACTGCCCAGACCAGAATGCCAATATAGTTGGCGTTCATCAGCGCGGTAATGGGGTTCGAAACCATGCTCATCAGCAAACCGCGCATCACTTCAATGATGCCGGAAGGGGGCGTGATTTCGCCCGCAGCGGTGGTCAGGTGCAGGGTGGAAGGGAACAGGAAGCTGAACAGAACAGCCGTCAGCGCGGCAGAGAAAGTGCCCAGCAGGTATAAAAAGAGAATTGGGCGAATATTGGTTTTTTGTCCGTGTTGATGGTTGGCAATCGATGCCATCACCAGCATCAGAACCAGCACCGGTGCGACGGCTTTCAGCGCGCCAACGAACAGGGTACCGAGCAGTCCGGTGGCTTCAGCGGCAGGTTTTGACACCATTGCCAGCAGGATCCCCAGAACCAGCCCGACCAGAATTTGTTTAACGAGGCTACCCTGCGCCAGGCGCGCAAACAGGCCGTTTGATTGTGTACTCATACAAAATTCCTAAGTGAAATTGTGTTCCATCCCGGATGTGCTCTTAGTCACATTTATGTCCAGATGTAAATAAATGTTTGCCTGGTCGAGTATAAGGAAAGTGCATGTGGAGGGAAGCGTAAAATGCTGGATTTTACGTGTTGCGTCATATTTTTTAACTATTAAGTTACAAAAATGTGTTTACCCTCTCCCGGCGGGAGAGGGCGGGAGAGGGCGGGAGAGGGCGGGAGAGACTACTCTACCTGCTGTTTCTTATCGTGCTGGCGGTTAACCCAGGTATTGATAATCAGCGTGACGATCAGAATACCAAACACAATACCGAGCGAAATGGCGATCGGAATATGGTAGAAATCGACAATCAGCATCTTGATACCGATAAATACCAGAATCACCGACAGGCCATATTTCAGCATGGAGAAGCGTTCCGCCGCGCCCGCCAGCAGGAAGTACATCGCACGCAGACCGAGGATCGCGAACAGGTTAGAGGTCAGTACGATGAACGGGTCAGTGGTCACCGCGAAAATGGCCGGGATACTGTCTACCGCGAAAATCACATCGCTCAGCTCAACCAGAATCAGCACCAGCAGCAGCGGAGTGGCAAACAGCAGGCCGTTTTTACGCACGAAGAAATGTTCGCTCTCGATCTTGTCCGTCATGCGCAGATGGCCACGGATCCACTTCACCAGCGGGCGATCGCCAATGGCGGAGCCGTCTTCTTTTGCCAACGCCATCTTGATACCGGTGAACAGCAGGAACGCACCGAAGACGTATAACAACCATTCGAACTGGGTAATCAGCCAGCTTCCGGCGAAGATCATAATGGTACGCAGGACAATCGCGCCCAGCACGCCGTAGACCAGCACGCGACGCTGCAGTGATGCCGGTACGGCGAAGTAGCTGAACAGCATCAGCCAGACGAAGACGTTATCCACCGCCAGGGCTTTTTCAATCAGATAGCCGGTGAGGAAGGCAAGCGCCTGAGGATCGGCAACGGCACGCCCCTCGGTTGAGGCCAGATACCACCAGAAGGCAGCGCAGAAGAGCAGGGAGAGGGTGACCCACACCAGCGACCAGGCGGCAGCCTGTTTCATGGTCATGCCCTGTGCGCCGCGACGTCCCTGCAAAAAGAGGTCGATCGCCAGCATGACAAGCACGACGACCGCGAATCCGCCCCATAACATTGGAGTGCCGACAGAATGCATACTTTTTTCCTTACACATAAAAAAACAAAAACGGCTATGGTCAGAAGACGATAGCCGTTAGCTTTTTATGCATAGACCTCGCCTTCCGGCAAGGTCTCACTTACAGCTGAAAAAACAGGTTTTCAACTGCCCGGCGACCGGATGCGGTTTTGCACGCATCGTAATGACGATCCACCGGCAAGGAAGTTACTCCCCTTTGCGGGTAACAAAATATGTCAGAGCATCGGTTTCGTCAATGGTCTGCGCATTTCATTACACAGCTTTACGCGATAGCGTCCACGCTGTCTGCAGGGAAGACCACCCCCGTCTGACGGCGGATCTCCGTTTGCAGCTTCGCCGTGGTGCGGCTTACCGCCAGGCCAGGGTGATTGACTTCGTTGCTTTCTACCAGACGGGAAAAGGCCTCTGCCTCATAGAGCATAGTGTTAATATGCTGAGGTTGCGTCAGCTCCTGCGCTTTACCGCCACGTGGCACGAAGCTCAGCTTCTGGCACTCGGAAATCTTCTCAATCACCAGCGATCCCGCTTCACCCTGAATTTCGCTTGGCAGGACGGAATCACTCACTTTGGAATGCTGCAGCGTCACGCTGAAATCACCGTAGTCCAGTACCACTACCCCGTGTGCATCCACGCCGCTCTCCAGCAGACTGGCCGTTGCCGTTACGCCATGAGGTTCGCCCCACAGCGCTATGGCGGAGGCCAGGCAGTAGAAACCAATATCCATAATCGAGCCGTTGGAGAAGGCCGGGTTAAAGGTGTTCGGGTTCTCACCGTTCAGATAACGCTGGTAACGCGAAGAGTACTGACAGTAGTTGATAAAGGCTTTGCGCACTTTGCCAACCTTCGGTAAGGATTGCTGCAACAGCAGGAAGTTCGGCAGGCTGGCGGTTTTGAATGCTTCGAACAACACCACCTGGTTTTCGCGGGCAAGCTGAATGGCGGCTTCCACTTCCTGAATATTTGAGGCCAACGGCTTCTCGCAAATCACATGTTTTTTATGGCTCAGGAACAGCTTCGTTTGCGGGAAGTGCAGGGAGTTTGGGCTGGCAATATAGACCGCGTCAATGGCATCACTTTGCGCCATCGCATCGAGCGAGGTAAACAGATGTTCGACCAGATAGTCGTTTGCAAAACTCTGCGCCTGCTCAAGGCTGCGGGAATAGACTGCGGTGAGTTTATATTTGCCGGTTTCGTGGGCGGCGTCGACGAACTGACGAGTGATCCAGTTCGTACCGATGACTGCGAAACGTATCATAAACGTTTACGTACTCCGTAGCTGGGAACCTTCAGCCACTGTAGCACGCCATCATGACAATTCGCGTGCGTTACTGCGCATTACTCTTTAACGATAAATGCGTAAGCCACAGACGGGTATCAAACTCCAGCTGGTGGTATTGCGGCTCCATGTGGCAGCACAGGGAGTAGAACGCTTTGTCGTGCTCTTTCTCTTTCAGATGCGCCAGCTCGTGAACCACGATCATCCGCAGGAAGGCTTCCGGTGCATTGCGAAACACGGTTGCGACGCGGATCTCCGCTTTCGCTTTTAGCTTGCCGCCCTGTACGCGGGAAATCGCCGTGTGCAGGCCGAGGGCATTTTTCAGTACGTGGATCTTGTTGTCGTACATGACCTTGTTGATAGGCGGTGCACTCTTCAGATACTGGTTTTTCAAATCCTGCGTATACTGCCAGAGCGCCTTATCGGTCGCGAAATCGTGCGTGCCCGGATAGCGTTTTTCCAGCACAGCGCCCAGCTTTTGCTCGGCAATTAAGCTGCGAACCTGGGAAAGTAAGTTCTCCGGGTAGCCCTGGAGATAAGTCAGCTGGTTCATCAAAACCCCAAAATAATTTGAAAACGGGTATACTCACGCACCCTTTTCAGGGATAACGCCGAAATTTTACCATTCAGGAGGGCCGATGAGCCACTTAGACAACGGTTTCCGTTCACTCAACCTTAAACGTTTCCCGGAAACGGACGACGTCAACCCGCTTATGGCGTGGGAAGCGGCGGATGAATATCTGCTGCAGCAGTTGGATGACACTGAGATCAGCGGCCCGGTTTTGATCCTGAATGACGCGTTCGGCGCGCTGGGCTGTGCTCTGGCCGAACATACACCCTACAGTATCGGCGACTCTTACTTAAGCGAGCTGGCGACGCGTGAAAATCTGCGCCACAACGACATCGAAGAATCCAGCGTTAAGTTTCTCGACAGCACCGCGGAATACCCGCAGGCACCGGGCGTGGTACTGATTAAAGTCCCTAAAACGATGGCATTGCTGGAGCAACAGCTGCGTGCGTTGCGCAAAGTCGTCACCCCGCAAACGCGTATTATTGCGGGCGCGAAGGCGCGCGATATCCACACCTCAACGCTGGAATTGTTCGAGAAGGTGCTTGGCCCAACCACCACGACGCTGGCGTGGAAAAAAGCGCGCCTGATCAACTGTACTTTCAGTTCACCGGAACTGGCTGACGCGCCAGAGACCCTGAGCTGGAAGCTGGAAGGTACAGACTGGACCATCCACAACCACGCGAACGTTTTCTCCCGCACCGGTCTGGATATCGGGGCGCGTTTCTTTATTGAACATCTGCCGGAAAATCTGGAAGGTGAGATTGTCGACCTGGGCTGCGGTAATGGTGTGATTGGCCTGACGCTGCTGACGAAGAACCCTGAAGCCAGCGTTGTCTTTAGCGATGAGTCACCGATGGCGGTTGCCTCCAGCCGTCTGAACGTGGAAACCAACATGCCAGAGGCGCTGGATCGCTGCGAGTTTATGATTAACAACGCACTTTCTGGCGTGGAGCCTTTCCGCTTCAATGCCGTACTGTGTAACCCTCCGTTCCACCAGAAGCACGCGCTGACGGATAACGTCGCCTGGGAAATGTTCCACCATGCACGTCGCTGCCTGAAAATTAACGGCGAGCTGTACATCGTGGCAAACCGCCACCTGGACTATTTCCACAAGCTGAAGAAGATTTTCGGAAACTGCACCACGATTGCCACCAATAACAAGTTCGTGGTGCTGAAGTCCGTGAAGCTGGGTCGTCGTCGCTAAATGGTCAGCGCGAGCTGGGTGCCCTGCGCAATCGCACGGCGTGCATCCAGCTCCATTGCCACATCGCACCCACCAATCAAATGTACCGGTTTGCCCGCTTCACGCAGCGGATCGGCCAGATCTCGCTTCGGCTCCTGTCCGGCACATAAAATCACATGATCCACGCGCAACAGCTGAGACTCTCCGCCGATCAAAACATGTAGTCCGTCGTCATCGATCTTCTGATAACTCACCGCCGGGATCATCTTCACGCCGCGCGCGAGTAGGGTTGCACGGTGGATCCAGCCGGTGGTTTTACCCAGCCCTTCACCCGGTTTACTGGTTTTACGCTGCAGCATCACAATCTGACGCGGGCTTTTTGGCAGCTGTGGTCCTTCCGGACGCAGGCCGCCGGACGAGGTCAGGCTGGTATCGATCCCCCATTCCACGCAAAACCCGGCAATGTTCTGGCTGGTGGCTTCACCGGGCTGGCTTAAGTACATGGCAGTATCAAAACCGATCCCACCACAGCCGATGATTGCCACTTTCTTGCCGACCGGCATTTTGTCGCGCAAGACGTCCAGATAGCTCAGCACCTTCGGATGATCGATACCCTCGATCGCCGGCGTTCGCGGGGCGATCCCGCTGGCTAAGATCACCTCATCGAAATCGATCAGATCGGTTGGGGTGGCAAACTGGTTTAATCGCAGCACGACGCCCGTCAGGTCGATCATCCGACGGTAATAGCGCAGGGTTTCATGGAACTCCTCCTTGCCGGGGATCTGTTTGGCAATATTAAACTGCCCGCCAATCTCGCCTGCGGCGTCAAACAGCGTCACGCTGTGCCCGCGTGAGGCTGCATTCACCGCAAACGCCAGACCTGCCGGGCCTGCACCGACCACCGCCAGACGTTTTTTATTGACCGCCGGAACGACCGGCATTTTGGTTTCGTGGCAGGCACGCGGGTTCACCAGGCAGGAGGTGACTTTACCGACGAAGATCTGATCCAGACAGGCCTGGTTACAGCCGATGCAGGTGTTGATCTCATCCGCACGGCCACTTTGCGCTTTAGACAGCAGTTCGGCATCCGCAAGGAACGGGCGTGCCATCGACACCATATCGGCGTCGCCTCTGGAAATGACATCGTCTGCCACCTGAGGATCGTTAATGCGGTTGGTGGTCACCAGCGGGATCGACACGCTGCCCTTCAGCTTGCGCGTCACCCAGCTAAACGCCGCACGCGGTACTGGCGTGGCAATAGTCGGAATACGCGCTTCGTGCCAGCCGATCCCGGTGTTAATAATGGTTGCGCCTGCGGATTCAATCGCTTTTGCCAGCTGCACGGTTTCGTCGAACGTGCCACCGCCTTCTACCAGGTCGAGCATCGACAGACGGAAGACGATAATAAAATCGACACCGGTGCGTTCGCGCACGGCGCGCACCACTTCCACGGCAAAGCGCATGCGATGGGCATAGTTGCCCCCCCATTCGTCGTCGCGCTGGTTGGTGCGGGCGGCGAGGAATTCGTTTATCAGATACCCTTCGGAGCCCATTACTTCGACGCCATCGTAGCCCGCTTCACGCGCCAGCGCCGCACAGCGGGCGAAATCGTCAATCAACGCCAGGATCTCGTCATGGCTGAGTGCGTGCGGCGTGAAACGGTTAATGGGAGCCTGAATGGCCGATGGCGCAACCAGATTCGGTTGATAGCTATAGCGCCCGGTATGCAGGATTTGCAGGGCAATTTTGCCACCTTCTTTGTGAACCGCATCGGTCACAATACGGTGATGCGGCAGCTGGCTGGCATCGTTCAGCACTGCGCCACCTTCCATCCCCACCCCTGAAGGGGCTGGGGCTACGCCGCCGGTGACGATCAGCGCCACCCCGTGTCGCGCACGCTCGGCGTAGAAGGCGGCCAGACGTTCGGCTCCATCCGGGTGCTCTTCCAGCCCGGTATGCATCGAGCCCATCAACACGCGGTTTTTGAGCGTGGTAAACCCCAGATCGAGAGGGGCGAATAACGACGGGTAGCAGCTCATAGTCTCTTCCAGTGTAAAATTATTGTTATGTGGTCGGATGAGTTACTAATTTAGCCAGCATGGAGTAAAAGGGAAAAGGGGAATGCGGTGATTGTGATGGGATTCAAATATTGCCCCTCATCCTAACCCTCTCCCCATACGGGAGAGGGAACTGTCAGGTGCGGCTGGTAATATCAGCGCCGGACGGGGTTTTCCCCCTCTCCCTTATGGGGAGAGGGCAGGGGTGAGGGGAGAATATCGCGCACCAGCCCCGGTGCCTGCCACATCGACGTGGTCAGCCCGCTGTCCACCAGCCCAAGCTGGTCGGCGTACACCGCCTGCCATTTCTGCATCATGCCGTCATACAACTCGCGGTGTGCCGGGTTTGGCGTAAATTCGCGGCTCCATTTCACCAGCCGCTCGCCTGTCGACGCCATATCTGCAAACAATCCTGCCCCGGTACCTGCGGCAATCGCGCAGCCCAGCGCCGTCGCTTCTTTGACTTCAGGTACGCGCACCGGCAGCCCGGTGACATCGCTTAAAATCTGGCTCCACAATGCGCCTTTGGCTCCGCCACCGGCAAAGACCAGGCTTTCAAACGTCACGCCGGAGAAGCGGGAAATCTGTGCCAGGTTACAGGCGGAGACAATCGCGGCGTTTTCCTCCAGTGCGCGGAACAGCGTGGCTTTGTTGCACTTTTCCGGGTCGATGGAGAGGTTAATAAACGATGGCGCGGCGTGGTACCACTGCCTGAAATGCATGGCGTCGGAGAAGATGGGCATCACCCCGTAAGAGCCTGCCGGAACGCGGCTGGCCATCTCTTCCAGCAGGGAATAGGTGTCCATGCCCATCCGCCCGGCAATCAGCTTTTCCTCCGCGCAGAAGGCGTCGCGGAACCAGCGCATTGTTAATCCGGTGAAGAAACTGATGGATTCGGCTTGTGCCATGCCGGGGATCACGTGGGGGTTAACCCGGATATTCATATCGGGATCGGTACGCACCTGCGGTAAATTCACCACCTGCTGCCAGAAGGTACCGCCCAGCACTGCCGTTTGTCCGGGGCGAACGATGCCCAGCCCCAGACACCCGAGCTGCACGTCGCCACCGCCCATGACCACCGGCGTCCCTTCGCGAAGGCCGCTCTGCTGCGCGGCCGCTTTGGTAATGGCTCCAAGCAATGTGCCCGTCTCTTTCACCGGGGAGAGAATATCGGCGCGTAACCCGGCCATGTCCAGCAGGGCCGGACGCCAGTCGCGGGAAAAGAGATCTAACATGCCGGTGGTACCCGCATTCGACGGGTCCACCGCCAGTTCGCCGGAGAGTTTCGCCGCCAGCCAGTCGCTGATCATGGTAAGGGTAGCGGCTTTACGGTAGATATCCGGGCGATGGTGCGCAAGCCACAGCAGGCGCGGCATGGCGCTCAGCGCCAGGGTCTGGCCGGAGACGTCATATACCTCGGATTCAAAGTGGTAATCGTGGATCTCTTTGAGTTCAGCCACCTCGCGGCTGGCGCGGGCGTCAACATTGGCGCAGGCCCAGATGGCCTCGCCGTTGCGGTCATACAGCACTATCCCTTCGCGCATTGAACAGCAGGCGACGGACTGAATATCCGCCGCGCTCAGGTGCGCACGCTCCAGCGCCTGATGGATGCACTGGCAAGCCAGTCGCCAGTTGGTGTCGAGGTCAAACTCCATCGACCCCGGTACATTCTCTACGCTCAGGTGTTTCCACTCGGCCTGGCCGACGGCTATCTGGTTGCCCTGCAAATCGAAAATGACGGCGCGAACGCTGCCTGTCCCTGCATCTAACGCTAAAAGGTAACTCATGAGCATGCCTCGTTGTTAGCGCAGTCTGAACAGACTCTTAGTTTGCCAGAGCCAGCACCGCGCGGGCTGTCGTCTCTTCCGTCACCAGGCCATTGATACGGCGACCTTTCAGTGCGGCATAAATCGCATCGGCTTTCTCTTCCCCTCCGGCCACGCCAACGATGATGGGCAACTGTGCCAGTTCATCGAGCGTGACGCCGAGTAATTCACGGTGGATCTCCAGCTCCTCAACGCATTCCCCTTCGGCATTGAGGAAATAACCGAGGATGTCACCCACGGCCCCTTTGCGGGCGTACATCAGCTGCTCACCTTCACTGATATAGCCAGAGCGTAAAATGGTGGCATCCCGGCGCTGGTTTACAGAACCAATTCCCACCACCGCGACATCGGCGGCGGTTGCTGCGAGGATCACATCCCGTACGCTGGTTTCTTGTTTTAAGATCCCGGCAACGGAAGCGGATGAGACGCGCAGCGGGGCGGGGATCATGCTGACGCTACAGGCCGCATCCAGTTGACCAATACCGGTCATATACGGCCCCACGCCGCCGGAAAGCGTCACAAGGCGGATCTGCTGTGAGCTAATAAAGCCGCTTAAGTGCTGCAGGCTGCTCATGGTGGTTTCACCAAATCCCACGGCCAGGAGCTGACCGGGTTCCAGTACGCCCATCAGCGACTGTGCCGCACCAATGCCTAACCGCACGTTCATCGGCGGGGTGTTCAGCGCGGGCATCACGCGCACCAGCTTCAGGCCAAAGCGTTGTTGAAGCTCAGTTTCCAGCGCCAGACAACCCTCGTAGCGGGAGTTGATCTGCACGCGGATCACCCCGGACTGGCGTCCTTTCTCCAGCAGGCGGGAGATCTTCAGACGCGGCAGGCCGAGCCGCTCGCCAATGTCGTTCTGGGTCAGCCCATCGTGGTAGTAACACCACGCCACGCGGGCAACCAGCTCCTCTTCTGCCAGTGCCAGCCCGGCAAACCGACCGTCTTCCGCAGTGCGTTTATCGCTCATATGTGAACTCTTATAAAAATTTAGATCATATGTTCGTGATGGCGCGGGGGGAAAGTGTGAGCCACGCGACAAAACGGATCTTTTAGATTGTTCCAGGTTTATCTGAATCTTAATCGATAAAACTGTGATCCCTGCACGGTTGTAAATATAGTTCACCGTCTACGCTTTTGAACAATATTAAATCTAAAAATCATTTGTTCAATAGCGGAGCGATGATGACGCCACTTCTCGAAGCACGTGATATCTGCAAGCAGTTCTCTGGCGTGCCGGTCTTAAAAGGCATTGATTTCACGCTGCGTGCGGGTCAGGTGCATGCGCTGATGGGCGGTAACGGTGCGGGAAAATCGACGTTGATGAAGATAATCGCCGGCGTAGAGACCGCGGACAACGGTGAACTTTCGGTCGAAGGCCAGTCATTTGCGCGCCTCAGCCCGGGGCAGGCACACAAGCTGGGCATTTACCTGGTACCGCAGGAGCCGCTGTTGTTTCCCAACCTGACAGTGCGGGAAAACATTCTTTTCCGCCTGCCGCGTGAAAACGGGGTGGATAAACGGCTGGCGGAGAAACTCCAGCAGTTACAGTGCCAGATCGGTCTTGATGCCACCGCCAGCACCCTGGAAGTGGCGGATCAACAGATGGTGGAGATCCTGCGTGGGTTGATGCGCAATGCGAAGATCCTGATCCTTGACGAACCCACGGCGTCGCTCACGCCAGGCGAAACCGAAAGACTGTTTCGCCAGATCCGCGCCCTGCAGGAACTTGGCGTCGGCATTGTCTTTATCTCGCATAAGTTGCCGGAGATCCGCACGCTTTCGAGCCACGTCTCAGTGATGCGCGACGGAGCTGTGGTGCTCAGTGGTGAAACCGCACAGTTTGACGATAGCGCCCTGATTGCCGCCATGACGCCGGTGAGCCGGGAAAAGGGGTTAAGCGACGCGCAAAAACTGTGGCTGTCGCTGCCGGGCAACCGCCGCACCCAGCCGCAGGATTTTCCGGTGCTGCGCGTGGAAGATCTGACCGGGGAAGGGTTTATCGATATTAATCTGGAAATCTATGCCGGGGAGATCGTTGGCCTTGCCGGGCTGGTGGGATCCGGGCGCACCGAGTTTGCTGAAACCCTCTACGGTCTGCGCCCGGTGCGCGGTGGACGGGTCTGGCTGGAGAATCAGGAGATCACCCATGCTCCCGTTTTTTTACGGCTGGATAAAGGACTGGTCTACCTGCCGGAAGACAGGCAGGTTTCTGGCTTGTTCCTGGACGCGCCTATCCGCTGGAACACCGTGGCGCTGAATGAACCGTCCATCTGGCAGCAGCGCAAACGGGAGTCTGCGGTGGTGGAGCGCTATCACCGGGCACTGGGGATCAAGCTCAACCATGCGGATCAAACCGTGCGCACGCTCTCCGGCGGTAACCAGCAAAAGGTGCTGCTGGCGCGCTGTCTGGAGGCCAATCCGCTGCTGTTGATCGTCGATGAACCGACGCGCGGCGTGGATGTGTCGGCGCGCGCTGATATCTATCAACTGATCAAAAGCGTGGCGGCGCAAAACGTAGCGGTACTGATGATCTCAAGCGATCTTGATGAGTTTCCTGGCCTGGCAGACCGTGTATTAGTGATGCATCAGGGCGTACTCAGCGGCGAACTGCCGCGCCACGCCGTCAGCCTTGATCGGATGATGGCGCTGGCGTTCGGAGGGCAATCATGAAGACCTTGCTGAAAAACCGTGAGCTGAGCGCCTTTCTGGCGATCCTCGCGCTGTTCGCCGTGCTGGTGGCGCTGAACCCGGCTTATTTCAGTCTGCAAACGCTGGGGATGATCTTTGCCAGCTCGCAAATCCTGATCCTGCTGGCGCTCGGTGCTGCGCTGGTGATGCTGACCCGCAATATTGATGTTTCCGTTGGTTCCACCGTTGGGCTGTCTGCCATTGCCGTCGGTGTGGCACTCAACAGTGGTTACAGCTTGCCGGTGGCAATGCTCTTTGCGTTATCTGTTGGCGCGCTGGCGGGGGCATTCAACGGTTTTCTGGTGGTGGGGCTGCGCATTCCGGCGATTGTCGCCACGCTCGGTACGCTGGGGCTGTACCGCGGGGTGATGCTGCTCTGGACAGGCGGGAAGTGGATTGAAGGGTTACCGTCGGGGCTGAAATCTCTCTCCGTTCCTGCCGTCGCCGGTATTTCGCCACTCGGTATGGTGGTGTTGTTTTTAACCGCCGTCGGCGTGTGGATGCTGTCGCGAACCGCGTTCGGGCGGGATTTCTACGCCGTCGGGGATAACCTCACTGCCGCGCGACAGCTCGGCGTGGCGGTGAACCGTACGCGGATGATCGCATTTACGCTAAACGGCATGCTGGCGGCCTGCGCCGGGATTGTCTTTGCCTCGCAGATTGGCTTTGTGCCCAACCAGACCGGCAGCGGGCTGGAGATGAAAGCCATTGCCGCCTGCGTGCTGGGGGGGATCTCGCTGCTGGGCGGCACCGGCACGCTCGTCGGCGCGTTCCTCGGGGCGTTTTTCCTGACCCAAATCGATACCGTGCTGGTGCTGTTTAAACTCCCGGCCTGGTGGAATGACTTTATCGCCGGGCTGGTGTTACTGGGCGTGCTGGTGCTCGACGGACGCCTGCGTCAGGCCCTGGCACGGCATCAACGGGCGCTGAAATACGGCCGCTTCCAGCCGGGTAACAAAGGGGGAAAGCACGTCACCCCGTTTCCCAAACGCAAAAAAGAGGTGGCGTAAATGAAGCTTAACTGGGAAAGCGCGCTGCTGGTGTTACTGGTGCTGGAGATCCTGCTTTTTGGAGCCATTAACCCGCGCATGCTCGACATCAACATGCTGCTGTTCAGTACCAGTGATTTTATCTGCATCGGCATTGTGGCGCTGCCGCTTACGCTTGTGATCATCAGCGGTGGGATAGACATATCCCTCGGCTCAACCATTGGCCTGTGTGCCATTGCGCTGGGGGTGATGATGCAGGCGGGCTGGCCGATGGCGGTGGCGATTCCGCTGACGTTGCTGCTGGGCCTGCTGTGCGGGCTGGTTAACGCGGCGCTTATTCATTACACCGGCGTCAGCCCTCTGGTTATCACCCTTGGCACGCTCTACCTCTACGGCGGTGGAGCGCTGCTGCTCTCCGGCATGGCAGGGGCGACAGGCTATGAGGGCATTGGTGGCTTCCCGGACAGCTTTACCGCCTTCGCCAACCTCACCGTTTTTGGTCTGCCAGTCCCGCTGGTGCTGTTTGCGGTCATTACCGTCTTCTTCTGGCTGATAACCCACCGCGGGCGCTTTGGCCGCCACCTGTTTTTGATTGGACAAAACCCGCGTGCAGCTCGCTATGCGGCGCTGTCGGTGAACGGTATGCCTTATGTGCTGTATGGCCTGGTGGGTGTGGCTTCAGCGATAGCTGCGCTGGTGATGGTCTCTTATTTCGGTTCGGCGCGTTCGGATTTGGGGCGCGATTTACTCATGCCTGCACTCACTGCCGCCGTGCTCGGCGGGGCGAATATCTACGGCGGTTCAGGTTCGGTTATGGGAACTGCACTGGCGGCGCTGCTGGTGGGGTACCTGCAACAGGGTTTACAGATGGTCGGCATCCCCAACCAGGTGTCGAGCGCGCTGTCAGGGGCGCTGTTGGTTGTGGTGGTGATGGGACGTTCGCTGAGTCTGCACCGTGAATGGGTGCGCAATTTCTTCCTCAAAACTACCCGGAGCGTAAGATGAAAACAAAACTGATAGTCCTGGCGATGGCGCTCAGCTTCGCGTCGGCACAGGCGGCAGACCGCATTGCCTTTATCCCGAAGCTGGTGGGCGTGGGCTTCTTCACCAGCGGGGGCAACGGCGCGAAAGAGGCGGGTAAAACGTTGGGCGCAGACGTCACCTATGATGGCCCGACTGAGCCAAGCGTCTCCGGCCAGGTGCAGCTTATCAACAACTTCGTCAACCAGGGCTATAACGCCATTATCGTCTCCGCCGTGTCGCCGGATGGCCTCTGCCCGGCGCTCAAACGCGCGATGCAGCGTGGTGTGAAGGTGCTGACCTGGGACTCCGACACCAAACCGGAGTGCCGCAGTATTTACATCAACCAGGGCACCCCGGAACAGCTCGGCGGCCTGTTGGTTGATATGGCCGGAAAACAGGTCACCAAACCGAATGCCAAAGTCGCGTTCTTCTACTCAAGCCCCACCGTCACCGACCAGAACCAGTGGGTAAAAGAGGCGAAAGCCAAAATCGAGAAAGAGCATCCCCAGTGGCAAATTGTCACCACCCAGTTTGGCTATAACGATGCCACCAAATCCCTGCAAACTGCCGAAGGGATCTTAAAAGCGTACCCGGATCTGGATGCGATCATCGCCCCGGATGCCAACGCCCTGCCAGCGGCAGCGCAGGCGGCGGAAAACCTGAAGCGTGAAGGGGTGGCGATTGTCGGGTTCAGTACCCCTAACGTGATGCGTCCGTACGTAGAGCGCGGCACGGTGAAAGCCTTCGGCCTGTGGGATGTGGTGCAACAGGGCAAAATTGCGGTCAATGTCGCCGATCATTTATTGAAAAAAGGCGATCTTAACGTTGGCGACAGCGTGGAGGTCAACGATATCGGTACGCTGAAGGTCGAGCCGAACAGTGTGCAGGGCTACCAGTATGAGGCGAAGGGCAACGGCATTGTGCTGCTGCCAGAGCGCGTGGTGTTCACCAAAGAGAACATCAACCAATACGATTTCTGACGGGGGAGCAAATGGCTGATTTAGACGACATCAAAGACGGCAAAGATTTTGGCATCGGCACACCGCAGCAAAACGTGCCGTACACCCTGAAGGGCTGCGGCTCGCTGGACTGGGGCATGCAGTCCAGACTTTCGCGCATCTTCAACCCGAAAAGCAACCGCACGGTGATGCTGGCTTTTGACCACGGTTACTTTCAGGGGCCGACTACCGGCCTTGAGCGTATTGATCTCTCGATTGCCCCGCTGTTTGGCGAAACCGATGTGCTGATGTGTACCCGTGGCATTCTGCGAAGCACTGTGCCGGCTGCCACCAACAAACCGGTGGTGCTGCGCGCGTCCGGCGGTAACTCGATCTTAGGCGAACTGTCCAACGAGTGCGTGGCGGTGGCGATGGAAGATGCTCTACGTCTGAACGTCTGTGCGGTGGCGGCGCAGGTGTACATCGGCAGTGAGTTCGAGCATCAGTCGATCAACAACATCATCAAGCTGGTGGACGCCGGGGCACGTTACGGTATGCCGACGCTGGCGGTCACAGGCGTGGGTAAAGAGATGGCGCGCGACGCACGGTATTTCTCGCTCGCCAGCCGTATCGCCGCCGAAATGGGGGCGCAGTTCGTCAAAACCTATTATGTGGACGAGGGCTTTGAAAAAGTCACCGCCAGCTGTCCGGTGCCGATTGTGATCGCCGGAGGCAAAAAACTACCGGAGCACGAGGCGCTGGAGATGTGCTTCCGTGCGATTGATCAAGGGGCATCTGGCGTGGATATGGGGCGCAATATCTTCCAGTCCAGCGCGCCACTCGCCATGCTAAAAGCGGTGAAAAAAGTGGTTCACGAGAACATGAGCGCGCGGGAAGCGTTCCAGTTCTGGCAGGAAGAAAAACAGGGAGAAGCAAAATGAATGTGACGTTAGTGGAGATCAACATCAAACCCGAACGGGTGGACGAGTTTCTGGAGGTGTTTCGCGCCAATCATGAAGGGGCGATCCAGGAGCCGGGAAACCTGCGTTTCGACGTGTTGCAGGACCCGCGCGTGAAAACCCGGTTCTTTATCTACGAAGCCTATAAAGACGAAGAGGCGGTGCTGGCACACAAGAAAACGCCGCACTATCTGGCGTGCGTGGATAAGCTTGAGCAGTTGATGTCGGAGCCGCGCAAAAAACGCAGTTTTGTGGGGCTATTGCCGGAGTAACGGACTGTCGGGTGTTTTTGCACGATCGGTTAAACTCCCCCTCGCATGGAGGGGGAGTAGATATTACGCTTCTTCCACGCTCACCCTTAGTGCTGCCAGCGCTTTACGCGCCGCTTTCAGCACCTGCTCACACTGCTCAATCGTCAGCGTCAGCGGTGGCTCAATACGAATGGTTTTTGAGTTGTTGAGCGTACCGGCGACCAGCACCCGCTGGCGGAACATCTCGCTCGCAAAGCTGTAGCCGATTTCGTTATCGACAAACTCAATCGCCATCAACATCCCTCTGCCGCGTGCGTCCTGGACCAGATCCGGGTATTCACGGCCCAACTGGCGGAAGCCATCCAGCAGCATGTCGCCTTTCTGCTCTGCCTGCGCAGGCAGGTTTTGCTCCAGCAGCACGTTGATGGTCGCCAGCGCAGCCGCACAGGCCAGCGGGTTACCGCCGAAGGTGGTGGTGTGCAGGAACGGGTTGTCAAACAGCACCGAGAACACCTCTTCGGTGGCGATCGTTGCGCCAATCGGCATCACGCCGCCGCCGAGCGCTTTCGCCAGGCACAGAATGTCTGGCTGGACGTTCTCATGCTCGCAGGCAAACATCTTGCCGGTGCGTCCCATCCCGGTCTGTACTTCATCCAGGATCAGCAGTACGCCAAACTCATCGCACAGCTGACGCACGGCAGGGAGATAGCCATGTGGCGGCAGGATCACGCCACCTTCACCCTGAATTGGCTCCAGCAGCACCGCCGCTACGTCGTCGCCGGTCTTACGGCATTCGCTCAGCATGGTACGCAGGGCGCTGATGTCGCCAAACGGCACGTGGCGGAAGCCCGGCAGCAGCGGCATAAACGGTTTGCGGAAAGCGGATTTGGCGGTAGCCGACAGTGCGCCCAACGATTTACCGTGGAACGCGCCGCTGGTGGCGATAAAGGTGAATTTCCCGCGCGGCGACTGGTACGCTTTGGCGAGTTTTATCGCCGCTTCGACCGATTCCGTGCCGCTGTTGCTAAAGAAGCTGTATTTCAGTTTGCCGGGCGTTAACGCCGCCAGCGTTTTCGCGAGCATGGCGCGAAGCGGGTCGAGCAGTTCCTGGCTATGAAGAGGTTGTTTCGCAAGTTGATTCTGTACGGCGGAAACCACAACTGGATTACGGTGCCCCACGTTGAAGATACCAAAACCACCCAGGCAATCGATAAATTCCTGTCCCTGGGTGTCGACAAGCGTATTCAGACTCCCCGCTTGCCACTCTACGGCTCCGTAATCCCCGCCGGCGGTAACAGATTTGCGATATTCCAAAAACCCTGGATTGACATGCTCTTTAAAGTAATCGATGACCTCTCGGTTAAGTTGTTTCATCTCCTCATGATCAAGCGTTCGCTTCTCAATGAGATTCAGTGCGTGCGCGGTACAGGCAAGAGCCGAGGCGCTGGAAGGTAACCTGTTCAAAATGTGCTCCCGGGGATCGCGTATCACATGATACTGGTTTAAGTATTGCAGGGATTACGCCACCTCATCTGACTTAACGAAAATCGGGATAAACGCCAGGTTAAAATTATGTTACGCAATATTTAATCATGCCGATGTAACCGAAACGGGATTAAGCGACAGAGGGAAGGGAGAAAGGTTTTGCGCCAGATTTCGTCAATTGCACTGGGGTGGTGCAAGGCATGCTTCTTAAGTGGGCGTAAACAGGTCATGCTTCATAGGTAATTTCTCTGTGAAAGTATTTGAAATCAATAGATTAAGAAAGCGTACAAAAAGTGCGGTTTAACTGAAATTTGCGACCTTCATCATATTTAACAACTAAAGATAAATTCGTTATCGCCGAAAAAACAATAAACCACAAAATTAACATTCGAATAACCTGCAAGGGATGCCCACAATGTCCTCTCCTTCTTATGTCACCCAGAATGAATATCCTCTGGATGATGACACCACCTTAATGTCCACCACCGACATCCACAGCTACATTACCCATGCCAACGACACCTTTGTGCAGGTGAGTGGCTATTCACTCAAGGAACTGCTCGGGCAGCCGCATAATCTGGTGCGTCATCCCGATATGCCAAAAGCGGCCTTTGCCGATATGTGGTACACGCTACAGAAGGGCGAGCCCTGGAGTGGGATTGTCAAAAACTGCCGTAAAAATGGCGATCACTACTGGGTGCGTGCGAACGCTGTGCCGATGGTACGCCACGGGCAGGTAACGGGTTATATGTCGATTCGCACGAAAGCGACGGCAGACGAGATTGCAACCGTAGAGCCGCTGTATAAAGCGCTGAATGAGGGGCGCTGTAAAAAACGCATTCATAAAGGGCTGGTGATCCGTAAAGGCTGGCTCGGTAAGTTACCGGCGATGCCGCTGCGCTGGCGGGTACGCAGCGTGATGGCGGTGCTCTTTGCGGCGCTCGCTGCCACGCTGGTGGCAGATGCTGCAGGCTGGGCTCCGCTCGCGGCTTGTGCCGTGGTGATGTTGCTGGGCACTTTGCTGTTCGAACAGCAAATTGTCCGCCCGATAGAAAACGTGGCGCGTCAGGCGCTGAAGGTGGCGACGGGAGAGCGTAACAGCGTGCAGCACCTGAACCGCAGCGATGAGCTGGGGCTCACCCTGCGTGCGGTCGGGCAGTTAGGGCTGATGTGCCGCTGGTTAATCAATGATGTGTCAAGCCAGGTGGTGAGCGTGCGCGATGGCAGCGACAGGCTGGCGCAGGGCAACGAAGATCTTAACGACCGCACGCGTCAGACCGTCGCTAACGTGCAGCAGACCGTTGCGACGATGAACCAGATGGCCGCCTCGGTACAAAGTAACTCTGAAACTGCCGCCGAAGTAGACAAGCTCTCAATGGCCGCCAGCAGCGCGGCGACAAAGGGCGGGAATGCGATGCAAACCGTGGTGAAAACGATGGATGATATCGCCGACAGCACGCAGCGGATTGGTTCGATTACTTCGCTGATCAACGACATTGCTTTCCAGACCAACATTCTGGCGCTGAATGCAGCGGTTGAGGCGGCAAGGGCTGGTGAGCAGGGTAAAGGCTTTGCGGTGGTGGCAGGTGAAGTTCGCCATCTTGCCAGCCGTAGCGCCAGTGCGGCCAACGATATTCGTAAGCTGATTGATGCCAGCGCCAACAAGGTCCAGTCTGGCTCCGATCAGGTGTATGCGGCAGGCCGTACAATGGACGATATCGTTGAGCAGGTGAAAAACGTCACTCAGCTTATCGCGCAGATTAGTCACGCGACGTCCGAGCAGGCAACCGGGTTGTCGGAATTAACCCGTGCAGTGGCCGAGCTGGACAGTATCACGCAGAAAAATGCTGACCTGGTGGAGGAAAGCGCGCAGATCTCCGCGATGGTGAAGCACCGTGCCGGGCGTCTTGAGGATGCGGTAACCGTACTTTATTGAGTCAGTAATGTTCCAGAAAAGCCGCTTGTTCCATTCGGAATAAGCGGCTTTATTATTTTGTGTGGTTGTAATTATTATTAATGTTTATTGTTAATGAATTATTAAATAACTAAAGAAATTAACTGAGTTATTTATTCCCGCCTAAGTCAGTTTTCCATGATGCAATTTCAGAAACACCCTGTCTGATGGTCACATAACGATCGATGCGCGTAAATTAATAGCCTTAACTTATCAATAAGAATGATTGTGAAATAAAAAAACGATCAAAGTCATAAAGTTAGGTTGTTAGTTACCGATAACGGAGATCGTCTTAGAAATAATCACATCGATGGAGTAAATATGTTCTTATCTAACGTAAAAATCGGCACGAAATTATTTCTGGCGTTTGGGTTCTTTATTGTCCTGATGGTGGTGAGTGCAAGTTTATCCCTGTTCAGTTTGCACAGGGCAAACACCGGGATGCAATCCATCATTACCAGCGATTATCCGACTACGGTAAAAGCGAACCAGTTAATTGACAACTTCCAGGAATTTATTGGCACTCAGCAGCTCATGTTACTGGACGAGCAGGGTGCGTACACCGCGCAGTCACAGCAGCGTCTGAAAGAGATCAGCGAGCACATTACGGTCATCCTGGGCGAACTGAACAACGCACTGCACGATGAAAAATCACAGCAGGTTCTGGCGGATATTCGTGGGGTGCGTCAGCAGTATCTTGATTCGCGCTACCGCATTTTGCAGGCGGTGCAGAATAACGATCGTGCAGGGGCCATCAGAGAGATGATGACCAATACCCTCAACCTGCAACAGGCCTATAAAGCGAAGGTGCAGGCGCTGATTGAGATTCAAAACAACGAGATGCAAAGCGCAGGTACGCAGGTGGACGGTGATTTCAGAACCAGCCGCCTGTTGCTGATCCTTATCACCCTCTTCAGCGTGGTGGCTGGCAGCCTGATTGGCTGGTTTATTGTGCGCGCGATTACCCGTCCGCTGGACCAGGCCGTGAATTTTGCACAGGCCATTGCCGATGGCGATCTGACCGGCAGCATGACGTCGCACGGTAAAGATGAAACGGGCCTTCTGCTGCATGCGCTGATGGAGATGAAAACTCGCCTTCTGGAGATTGTGCAACAGGTGCAAACCGGCTCGGAGAACATCTCAAGTGCCGCCGCACAGATTGTTGCGGGTAACCAGGATCTGGCTGCGCGCACGGAAGAGCAGGCAAGTTCTGTGGAACAGACCGCCGCTTCAATGGAACAGATCACCGCGACGGTGAAAAACACGGCATCCCATACCGGGGAAGCGACGCATCTCTCGGCAGATGCCGCCACTGTGGTGAAGAACAACGGTGAGATGATGAAGCAGGTGACCAGCAAAATGCGCCTGATTAATGAGACATCGAACCGAATGTCCGACATTATCGACCTGATCGATGCCATCGCCTTCCAGACCAACATTCTGGCGCTTAACGCGGCGGTAGAAGCAGCGCGTGCAGGTGAGCACGGCCGTGGTTTTGCGGTCGTGGCGGGTGAAGTTCGCCAGCTGGCGCAGAAGAGCGCCTCATCTGCCAGTGAAATCCGCCAGCTGATTGAGAACTCGACCAGCCAGACGCAGGACGGGATGAACCTGGTGGAGAAAGCCAGTGGCCTGATTAACGGAATGGTCGGTAACGTGGAAGAGATGGACGTTATCCTGCGTGAGATCCGCCAGGCGAGCCATGAGCAGACGGAAGGTATCTCGCAGATTAACAGCGCAATTGGCCTGATTGATGCTACCACTCAGCAGAACTCCGCCCTGGTGGAGGAGTCTGTTGCAGCGGCGGCATCACTGAACGAGCAGGCACTGCACCTGAAAGAGCTGGTACGTGTCTTCCGCGTGAGCGAACGCGTGCTGGCTTAATCCAGCTGGGAGATCTCCAGCGCCGCACGGTCGATCACGCCGATGATCTGCTTAAGCTGCGCGTCGCTGAGCTCTCCCTGATTGACCTTCAGGTCCAGCACCGCTTTGAAGTTATCCAGTGCCCGCTTCATCTGCGGGTTTTTACGCAACTGAAAGCCGACGCAGCGTGCTTTGATACGCACCTGAATGTGTTCCAGCTGTTCGTGGTGTTCATCCAGCCAGCGCTGCCCGGCGACGGTAATCGCAATTTTCTTGCGGCCGTTTTCTTCTTCCGTAATGGTGATAAACGTCTGATCCTGCAAGAAATCCAGGGTCGGGTAGATCACGCCAGGACTCGGGGTGTAATTCCCCTGAGTCATGTTCTCAATCTCTTTGATTAACTCGTAACCGTGGCTCGCATTACGGGTCAGGATATCCAGAATCACCAGACGCAGTTCGCCGTGGCCAAAAAAGCGCTGTCGGCGTCCGCCACCTTCGTGTTCGTGTCGCATGTTATTTCTCTTTAAATGATATATCTAAACTATATCTAAGATATATTTAGATGCAATCTAAAAATTCTTGCATTCTGTCTGGATAGCAATCATTATCATTTAAAATCTATTTCGATATATCGTATTCACCCGAAAAAGGTACACAAATGATATCAACCCGCTACCCACAACGTGTTCGTAATGACCTGCGCTTTCGCGAGCTGAATGTGCTCCGCGTTGAGCGCGTAAGTCCTGGTTTCCAGCGTATTGTTTTAGGTGGAGAAGCGCTGGAAGGCTTTAGCTCTCGCGGTTTTGACGACCACGTCAAAGTCTTTTTCCCGGCCCCAGGCACAACCTTTGTTCCACCCGTTGTCACCGATGACGGTATTGACTGGGGTGACGGCGTACGTCCGCAGACGCGCGACTATACGCCGCTGTACGACGAGGTGAATCAGGAGCTGGTGCTGGATTTCTTCGTTCATGATGGTGGGATCGCCAGCCACTGGGCCGTAGAGGCAAACGTGGGTGACAGGCTGACTATCGGGGGGCCGCGCGGTTCGCTGGTGGTACCGGAAGATTACGCCTGGCAGCTGTATGTGTGCGACGAGTCCGGCATGCCCGCGCTACGCCGCCGTTTAGAAAGCATGGCAAAACAGCCTGTGCGCCCGGAAATTCATGCGGTGGTGACTGTCGGCGACGGATCTTACAAGGACTATCTGGCGCATCTGAGCGACGTTAATATCACCTGGATTGTCGGCCACAGCGAGCAGGCGGTGTCTGACCATCTGGCGGTGCTGACTGTACCCGGGGAAGATTACTTTATCTGGCTTACCGGAGAAGGGAAGGTTGTGAAAAACCTGAGTCGTCGGTTTGAGAGCGATGCTATCGACCCGCAATTAGTGCGTGCCAGCGCATACTGGCACGCCAAATAATCAGGCTGCTGAATCCAGCTGCGCTTCGTTCACCTGGTGTTCGAGCGAGGCGCGGACGTCGTACAGCGCTTTCTCCTGCTGAGCAAAATAGGCTTCCATATTGCTCAGCGATGAAACCAGCAGCCAGGATTCCTCTTTCTCAAGTTCTGCCAGCTCATTCACCAGGATGTCGATTTGCTCGCGAACCTGCGCCATTTTTTTGCGGATACGCTCCAGATCGTTCAGCCTGTCGCTCGCCATCAGTGGCTCAAAGCCCTGCTGCAGACGTGCCACCAGTGAGCGGATAGCTTTCACATCTCCGCGCTGTTTCGCCTGGTTGAGCTGCACCATCATCGTGTTGGCTTCTTCTTTCAGATCGTCCGCAACCAGGTCCGGGTGGCACAGTTTGCTCGCCTGACGCCAGAGGCGTTTCAGCTCGTTCTGATCGTCTTCCGAAAGGTTCTTTCCTTTACGCAGACGAATTTCGGCGTCGTGGTGCTGCTCGCGGTATTTCTCGTACTCTTCGTTGGCATCGTCACGTGCCTGGCGTGCCGGCTCTTCTTCGCGCGTGAGCCCGCTTTCCAGCTCCAGCGCTTCGGCCAGCAGGTTGGCGATCAGATTGCTTTGCTGTTGCAGGTGCTTGCGTGCCTCAGCGGCTTGCACGGAGTCGGCAGGCAGGTCGCGCCAGCGTTGGGTGAGCGTTGCCAGTACTTCCACCGCCTGCGCCATATAGAGCTGGCAGCGACGGTAATCCTCTTCCCGGCGACGTGCCTCTGCCTGCTGACGACGCAGGTTTAGCTCGGCAAGCTGCTTACGCAGGGCGAGGATCTGCTGCATCAGCGGCCCGAGGCGGGAGAAATAGAGATCGTTGAACTCATCAAGCTGTTGTACCCGCGCATTGCGGCGGTCAATCAGATCGCGCAGACGCTCTTCCAGTGCTTTAAGCTCCAGTTTGCTGGCCGCCACCTGTGGGTCACGCCATTGTGTAATGGCGCGCTGGCTCTGTAGCCAGGCGGTGATGGCCGCAATGGCTGCGGTATAGTTTTTCTGCTCAAGCGCCACGACGATTGCCTGTAGCTCATCGTCAAACGCTTCATTTTTCAGCCGTGTCAGCTGGCTCTGGATGATGTCGTCATCTTCCAGTTCAATGGCATTTTTAATGATTTCTAGCCGTTTGATCGGTGTGCTCATGATGCCTTTCGCTTTGGCGCTTAAGTATTTGAGTTAAGGTTAGTTGTTGTAAAAGCTACAGGAAATAATACACACGGATGATGATCGGCGCGATGGGGGATTTCTTTAGTTTTTAGGGTTTGTGAAGATAAGAGAGGTTTGTCGCGATCCTTCTGGAAGGAGGTGTGTGGAACGACTATCGGGAGACTTACAGAGCTTTATCCGCTATTGACGGAGTTTAGCTCTTTTGAGTGCTCATTTTTTATTCTTAATTTGGCTTTTTCATTAATTTATTTTCGATAGGTTGGCTTTTTTTATTGTTTTTCAGATTTCGTTTGAAATTGGTCTACTGCATACCAACTTCATGATGAGAACTTTATTCAGGTGAATAAAGGCTTATCTCAGAGGCATGTCATGAAAATAAAAAACTTAAATAACACAACTGGTAAGGTATGTAGTTGCGATTCTTGGCTAAAACATTGGGAGAATATTTCCGGACAAGAAAGTTCATCTTGCGGCAACCAGGATTGCTTTAATATGGCTGAAGTTGGTGGACATGTGAAGAAATGTGATGAGGATGATAATTCACACTACATCGTGCCGTTGTGTAAAACCTGTAACAGCAGTAGCAATGTCGATGAATTTGAATTATGGAGCCGCTATACGTTGGTTTCAGCTGCCAGTACGTCGTGTGTGAAGCGTTCTGCTGCTTAGTTTTTATCCACCAGGTATTCACTTTATTAAATTTTGCCTGAAGGTAAGGTGAGGGTTAAAACCTGGCGCATATAGTTAAATGTTATCACTCTGAATTATTTGCCGGGATCCCCGGCTTTTTTTCGTCCTGGGACCGGGCAAACAGATCAATATCGATCATTCAGACTTTCCGCTGGAGGAAGCCGGATAAACCGCGTTCCTAAAAGATACGCGCAAACTCGCCATTTATCGCACCCTCTGCACCTTCCGTATCGCGCACCACTGAAACTGTACCCGACAAGCCGCAACAGACAACCGTTGCAGTAGTCTCACCATCTCCTTATATCAAACGCATCAATCAAAACAGATCGCGCCAACAGCGAGGCGCTGTGCGCGTCACAGCATGGCAAAAATAATCTTTCTCAGACAAAAATCGCACTACACCGCACCCGCCTGCGGTTTTTGGATCGTATAAATTTTTCAGTTTTATTTTTCTTCAAACCAGACAGTCAGCCCGCGCCATTACTGGGAGCTTTGCGGAAAACCAGAACTGAAAAGATTGAAAAGAATTTCAGTGATTTTCAGTTTTGAAAACCTTTGGAGGATCTGGCGAAATTCGTAACTAACAGATAATTAAGTGTTTTTTAGTTTTAACGTGAGTTTGGACGGATCAATTTACGTAAGATAAGCGAGAAATGACAAAGCTACGAATCCATAATTGGCGCGGGTTTGGACTGATATCAGTATTTTAAAAATGCATGAAAAATGTATCAGTATTGTTCGAATAAAAATGGGTACAATTCACTAAGCAAAGCCTGATAATAATCAAGAAGCAAAACTAATTTTCATTACACGATAGTAAGCCACATCTTTATGAAATCGTATCCAGATTACATCCAGGTTGAGAATTGAATATTCTATTTCTAATTAGTACCTTATCGCTGTAAATTAATACAATGTTGGGAATTTTGGTTACAGTAAATGCAAAGTATTAAAAAATGGTGGGCAGTCCTGGCTGTAGTGGCATCTACCTTGTTCATGGTAGCAACTATGGATTCTAAGCAACTCATTGATAACTATCGTCTTGCTAAAGAGTGGGTTGTGTCTAGTCCAACGCTTGAAGGCTCATGGTCCTCCTCTTATCCAGAAGAAGATTTTGAAGGCTTGTCTGAAAATAAGTGGATTGAATCGCCAGAACAAACAGTTGTTGAAGTTTCTGTTAACGGAAGTGATGTTTCCGGAATCATATCAACGCCTCAGATTAGAGAGTTCATCGATAATACCCCTCAAATGGTAGATTACTTTATGTTTGAGGGGCATCGAACATTGTTCAGCCACTCCTTTGAAGCAAGAGTCTTTGAATACATTGGCGGTCACAAATATATTTTTGCCGAATTAAGTTTTACCCTTGAAGGTGGGCGGCTTTTGATGGCTGATCAAAGTCCCGGAAAGAGTAAATTCGTGCCCCCAGAAGCGGCGCTCCTAAAGCGGTCAGAAACATCATTTGACGAGCGCTTGCAACCTCATCTTGATGGCTATGCAGAGGAAAAGGGGAAAAAAATCATTCCTATGATTAAAAAGCTTCAGCAGGAAAATCAGAGGAATGGTGATGGAGGCGCTGATAAATGAGCTTGTTGCGGTATCTACTGCGACACTTTTGTGACACTTGTATATGCAAGAACAAAAAAACACTCTATCTAGTGGCTTAATTATATGATTTTAAATCTAAAATTTGGTGGTCCCTGCTGGGCTTGAACCAGCGACCAAGCGATTATGAGTTTTAGGTGATATACCTCACTATTTTCACCTTTCGTTGTAAAACAAGCAGTTGCAGTCACAGCAAACTCCCCATATTGACCTAAAATTACCCATTATTCCCCCTGTAAGGTATCCCCGAAGTATCCCCGGGATTTTAGGCCAAAAAATATGCGCTCTTTTAGGTTCACCAAATCATTGATTAATGAGCTGGAGATCCCCGTTCAGGGGAAAAGGTATGAATACGCCGATGCGTTGCTTCATGGATTGCGTATCCCCGGCCAGACTGATGGAGCACGCGCAGCGGCAGCAATATGCCGCAATAACTGCCAGAAGATGTTTTGTATAAAACGTGGTTCAGATAATCTGGAACATTAAGCATTAATATTCACCCTGTATATTTTGGGGTTCAATTAATTAGTTAATTAAATATGATCAAAAAATGCTTATTTTATATTGGGAGTACATATCCGTAGTAGAATTATTTGATTTTTAATTAACTGGAATTAAATGGATTTTATATGAACCAGCAATACACCAATGAATTAACGCCAGAAATTAAAGCTCAGCTGGATACGTCACCATTCACAGCGGAAGAAATTGCCGCAATGGATGATGAAGCGCGCGCGATAATCGCAGAAGGCAGGGAACTGGAACGTAAGCACCCTGTGATTGCAATCTTGCGCATAGCAACGGAAGGAAGTGTTACCCGGCACGGGGGGATCGTTGCTCCTCTGGAACGTGAATCAAAGCTACTGCTTGATAATGGCAAATACGCCAGTATTGCCACAGCGGGTGACCTGGTGATTTATCAGGACGGAAGTACCGCCAGCATAAGAACCAGTGCAGGCAGGGCCAGCATGTATAAAGGGATCTGCGTGGCGCTGGTGGGTAGCGTGCTTGATAACGACGATGAAATTATCAGTACCCCGCAGGGCCACACCTATCTGGTAACGCGTGAAGGGATTGCATCAGGGGATGATTTTCTGACAGTTACCGGAGAGTAACGTATGGGATACCGAACAAAAGTGATGGGGCGGGGTCTGGCACGTCACGGGGATAAAACTTCAACGGGAGCAACATGCATTGGTTCGCTGCCGAACGTCAATGAGCACGAACTCAGTGTCGTCCGGGTGGGAGACAAAACCACACCCTGTAAAATATGTGGTAAGGCGGGAACCGTTATTGATGGCATTGAAAATGTGACATTCCACGGTGCAGCCGCGGCAGTTGACCGGTCAAACGTTCAGTGTGGATGCCAGCCAGGTACAAATTACATTATTGCCCCGGCGGGTGAGTGGCTGGGCAGTGATGCATCGCCGGAACAGGAGGTGGCTGAAAAGTACGCCGCCATGCTGGCTGGCGGCCGGGACTGGAATGAAAGTCGCAGACAGCAAGAGGTGGTAGGCGACCGTGTATTTGCAAAATCCTGCCTGCGTGGTGTGGGGTGTACCGATGCAGGAGACCAGCGCGAACCGCACACCAACTTTGCGGATATGGCATTTTATCAGGTCATCCCCACCAGCGAGCCAGCAACCGATTCCGGTACCCCTCAGCACGCACAGACAGCCAGAAAGAAACCTGGAGCAGACCAGCAAAGAACAAATTACCAGACAGCCGTTGCCGCTATTACTGCCGTTGCACGCGCCCAGACGGTCGCAGAAGGGGAAAGCGCACTTGAATTGATAGCGGGCAGGGCGCTGACATATGGCACCTGGGCGGTGCGTGGTGTAGCCGGGCTGGGTGAGGTGGCCGCTGCTGGCGCTGGTGCATCCGTGGCCGGGCTGCTGGTGGGAATGTATCCAGGCCGCACGAACGACGGCGAACAGGACTTTATTGATCGCATGCGTCTAGAGCAGATGCGTGAAGCCCCAAGCCGTGTTCGTTATACGTGGGAGAACGACAGCCGGGGGAACCCGGTACCGCATGGATGGCACACGCCGCCTGGCCGGGATAGTGTGCGCGTCAGAAAAATGGAGTACGACAGCAGCGCGCAGGCGTACACCTTCACCACCGAGGAAGAACCGCGCATAACCATCGTCTGGACGCCTGACCGAACGGGTGAAGAAAAACCGTGGAATACCGGCAACCAGGTGCGGCCAGTGCTGCCGAACCCGGTGGTTGTTGACCCGCTACCGGATAACACCGGCATAACAGCCACCACCAGCCCGGTACCGGAGGAAAAGAGTTTCGCGGATTACATCCTGATCCTGCCGTTCCCTGACCTGCCGCCGATATATATTTATCTGAGCAAGCCGCCGGTCGAGTTTCTGGAAGTCGAGCTATACAGTGACTTTAAACGCCGTTCGCGCCAGGGTAAATATGAGGCGGATCACATGCCGTCTGCTGCTGCTGTTAAAACCTATCTCCGCAGGGAATATCCACATTTGAAAGAAACGGAGATTCAGGAGCTTTCTTTACAGGTGGCGGCAATCGTCGTGCCTAAAGATGTACATCAAAAAATCAGTGAAACTTACGGCGGACGTAATACCGCGGCTCAAATTGAGCTAGATTCACAGAATTTACGGGCGGCAGCGAATCGTAATTTGGATGCTCTTAAGCCAGAACAAAAATGCACACGCTGAACAGCCAGCAAGGATTATACAAATGACAGTAAATATAGAAGCTCTTATACGTAATCTTGGTAGGAGCTACAAAGATTTAGTTCAGGAAGAAATAATCACCTACAAAAGTGATCTTAAGGGGGCTGCGGGAGACCCCGTGTTACTGTTGCCAATGGCGAAAGAGGGCGTTTTTTTAGCATTCATTCGAGAAGGAAGAATACTGAAAGAAATTACGTTGTCTATTCAGCGTCAAGATTCAGTGGGGTGGGTATTCCCGAATGAGCTCCCTTCACCGTTGCAGCCAATCATGTCACGCGTCTGGATTCATCACACATTTGGTGAGCCCGAAGGAACCGTTCCCCCCGGAATCATAATGAATCGCACTTACGGATGGGTTGAAAAGTACACTGTAGGAGGCTTTCACACAGCAATTACAATGCAGATAAATTACGATCCAGATGAGATGGTAAAAGATGTAGCTTTTATTCTGACATCAGAGCTTCGCTGGTAAATCCTACACAAGCCCCGGAAGGGCTGACGGCTCCCCATAAATAAAGACAGGCATAGAAGGTTGTGATCTACTTAGTGTCACTCCTCTATGCCTGCTTCACAAGTCTGCCATAAATTTTTCAACCAGTCCCTGAACTCGCTTCATCAGTATCGTAAAAAAGCCCTTCTCGATATGACTGTTGCACTCACTCGCGGTGCCTCACTGTCACTCACCAGCATTGGCCGATATGGCGAGAGCCTATCGAAACATCATCATGGTGTATTGATGATGTTTCTGGGGATCCCTCAGCCCGGAAGGGGCTTTTTGTGCATTCACTTCACTGCAAGAATTACAGCCAGAATCCCCAATAAGGCCGATACAGAACAGCGTGAGCTGATCAGCCGGGAAACGACTATTAAGGCCACGGATAAAGTCACGGTGCTGGGGACATCCATGCTGATGGCCGGAGCCATTCAGCAGGTATGTACGGGTGATTACAGCCAGGCGGCAAATAACCGCGTGGCCAGTATTGGTGGCAATGATGAAACCGATATTGCCGGGAGCAAATCAGTTACAACAGGTAAAGACCTGATCGAGAAAATTGGCCGGATACGCAAAAGCGTGGCAGCTGCGCAGCAGCAAATTATTGCCCCGGTGGTCTGGATTGGCTCTGGTTCTATCAACGTGGCACAGCTGATGCTTGACACTCTCGACGTGGTAAAAGAGCTGGCAGAGCAGACGGCAAGCCACACACACAGCAATACAGGATCGCCGACCAACGCAGGAGCAATCCGGAGCACCGGAGCGAAAGCGGATACGCTGAACGGGAAATACTCCCCAGTGATTGGCAAGTAAATAATCACAAACCAAAGCCCGCGCAAGCGGGTTTTTTTATGCCTTCTATCTCATGCCGGGGTCGATGCCCGGCTGGTCAATTTACGTGGCTGCACCATACGCCACCAGTGACGCTATACCGCGTTCACCATCTCCTTATATCAAACCGCATCAATCAAAACAGATCGCACCAACAGCGAGGCACTGAGCGCGTCACAGCATGACAAAAATAATCTTTCTCAGACAAAAATCGCACTACACCGCACCCGCCTGCGGTTTTTGGATCATAAAAATTTTTCAGTTTTATTTTTCTTCAAACCAGACAGTCAGCCCGCGCCATTACTGGGAGCTTTGCGGAAAACCAGAACTGAAAAGATTGAAAAGAATTTCAATCTTTTTCAGTTATAAGGATCTTAGATAGAAATAATTTAAATTTTATCTCATTGATAAATATAGATTAAATGATTTTTTTATGACTTTGATATCTTAGGTAACATCCTCGAAAGGAAGTAGCGGAGAAAAAAAGTAATTTATTTTCATGGTGTTAAATCATCTAAATTAGATTGTGCTACTGAAAAAAAAGAAAAAGTTGATGCTCTTCTGCTTTTAAGCAGCCCGAATTCTAAAATTGTTTGTAACAGACATTTCTCCGTGTAATCTGTACTTTCCTGACGTTAGCCGGGATATCCGGCCTCTCTGTACTCGTCGTTATTCGACTTGCCGATGGTCGCCGCTCGACGCTGCAAGCTGCTTCATGCTGCCGCTCGTCGCGGAAGGTTGCCGAAGGTTTCTTATCGCTTCTTACGGGGCGACGCGTTATTAGTTTGGGCTATGCGCTTGCGCTAAGAATCGTCAGGATTGTATAGAGAGAACGATTTATGACTAAACAACATAAAATCGGCTTAGTTAAAGTGCTCGGGACTGCTACGGTAGTCTTGGCCTTTATCAACGAGTCGTGGACTTTCGTTGAAAAGGTGTTGAGCCTCTTTAACATAGTCCCTAACTATCTAATGTTTACTAATGAAACCAACCATCAATTGGCTGCATAAGTTTGAAATTAAAGAGGATCGCTGGGTTTATATCCCGAACGCCAAGACTCTCAAATCAGGACGAAAAATACACAATCAAATTAGGCTTAAATGGAAGTCACCGCTGTATATGTTTCATCTCAGAGACGGAGGTCATGTCGCTGCAGCTAAATATCACATTAAAAAAAAATATTTCAGCTTGATTGATATATCCGATTTCTTTGGTGCTACTAGTCAAAGCCGCGTCACAAGGGCGCTTGGACGACTTATTCCATACGTAAAGGCGAGAGAAGTAGCTAAAGTGTCAACGGTTAAAAACCTGAATGGTAATGGCCTGAAAGATGTCATCCCATATGGCTACCCGCAGTCACCAATATTGGCCAGCTTATGCTTTCACCAATCTTTCTGTGGCGGAGTCATAAATACATTAAGCAAGTCGGGGAGTGTATCTGTGAGTATCTATATGGATGATATTTTGCTCTCAAGTGATGATTTGGATCTGCTTAAGAACGCTTTTGATGCAGTTATTGAGGCTTTAGTAAAGTCTGGCTATACCGTCAATGATCGTAAAACCCAACCCCCAGCAACAATGGTTAGCGTTTTTAACCTTGAGCTTAGCCAAGATTCACTACGCGTTTCTTCTAAAAGAATTGTCGAATTTTTAAAGGCATACATTTCTAGCAAAAACCCTCATGAAAGGAAAGGTATTGCGTCGTATGTCGGTAGTGTAAACAAAGCTCAGGCTAAAATATTTCGATGACCCGTAGAGACAGTTTTAATCTTCGTTATTGAGTTTAACCTCAGTTCCTTCCCTCCAAAGCATACTCTTATCTCAAATTAATTTTGATGGGCTGTAATTTCTTGTGCGACATTTTTGCGACACACCATGTATAGATAACAAAAAGGCCACTCGCTAGAGTGGCCTAAGGCTATGTATTTATTGCTAAAATTTGGTGGCCCCTGCTGGACTTGAACCAGCGACCAAGCGATTATGAGTCGCCTGCTCTAACCACTGAGCTAAGGGGCCGTGGCGGTGAATTATAAAGTAACTCCCCGCAGCAATCCAGCCATTCACACCCGCTTGCTGTTTTTATAAACAACGCATAATCAATCCTTTATACTTCTCCGACGATGTATCGATCGGGAGTAAACATGATCAACGATATTCTTGTCCCTGGGCTGCGGGTGGTGTTCTGTGGCATCAACCCTGGCAAGTCCTCGGCGCATACCGGTTTTCACTTCGCCCATCCGGGAAACCGCTTCTGGAAGGTTATCCATCAGGCGGGGTTTACCGACAGGTTACTGAAGCCGGAAGAGGAACAGCATCTGCTGGATACGCGCTGCGGGATCACCATGCTGGTCGAGCGGCCAACGGTGCAGGCGAGTGAGGTGAACCTGCATGAGTTGCGCAGCGGCGGGCGGGAGCTGATTAAGAAAATGGAAGATTACCAGCCAGCAGCGCTGGCGATTCTGGGGAAGCAGGCGTACGAACAAGCATTTGGTCAGCGCGGGACGAAGTGGGGCAAACAGAGTACCTCCATTGGCGTGACGCAGGTATGGGTGCTGCCGAACCCGAGCGGGCTGAACAGGGCAACGCTGGATAATCTGGTCGAGGCGTATCGCGAACTGGATGAGACGCTGGCGGTGCGGGGGCTTTAGGGTCCTCTGTGGCCTGATGCCCTCACCCTCTCCCACAGGGAGAGGGAATAAACAAAAAAAAGCTCCCGATTGGGAGCTTTTTCAGTACCGGAGCGATTAATCGTCCAGGAAGCTACGCAGCACTTCAGAGCGGCTTGGATGGCGCAGTTTACGCAGCGCCTTCGCTTCGATCTGACGGATACGTTCGCGGGTAACGTCGAACTGTTTACCCACTTCTTCCAGCGTGTGGTCGGTGTTCATGTCGATACCGAAACGCATACGCAGAACTTTTGCTTCACGAGCGGTCAGGCCAGCCAGAACGTCGTGCGTTGCAGCACGCAGGCTCTCGGTGGTCGCAGAGTCCAGCGGCAGTTCGAGGGTGGTATCCTCGATGAAATCACCCAGATGCGAATCCTCATCATCACCGATTGGTGTTTCCATGGAGATTGGCTCTTTGGCGATCTTCAGCACTTTACGGATCTTGTCTTCCGGCATCAGCATGCGTTCAGCCAGCTCTTCCGGCGTCGGCTCGCGACCCATCTCTTGCAGCATCTGGCGGGAGATACGGTTGAGCTTGTTAATGGTCTCAATCATATGCACCGGAATACGGATGGTGCGCGCCTGGTCTGCGATAGAACGGGTGATCGCCTGACGGATCCACCAGGTTGCGTAGGTGGAGAACTTGTAACCACGACGGTATTCAAACTTATCTACCGCTTTCATCAGACCGATGTTGCCTTCCTGAATCAGATCCAGGAACTGCAGACCACGGTTGGTGTATTTTTTGGCGATAGAGATAACCAGACGCAAGTTTGCTTCAACCATCTCTTTCTTCGCACGGCGGGCTTTCGCTTCACCGATGGACATACGACGGTTGATGTCTTTTACCTGCTCGATGGTCAGGCCCGTTTCTTCTTCAATTTGCTGCAGTTTCTGCAGGCCGCGCTGAACATCTTCTGTCACGTCGTGCAGTTTTTCAGACCACGGCTTGTTCATCGCGATAGCCGCGTTGAACCAGGTTTCGCTGGTTTCGTTGCCGGTGAAGAGGGTGATGAAGTTCTTCTTCGGCATTTTGCACTGTTCAACGCACAGCTTCATGATGATGCGTTCCTGGGTACGTACGCGATCCATCATGACGCGCATGCTGTTCACCAGGTAATCGAACTGTTTTGGCACCAGGCGGAACTGTTTGAACACTTCAGACAGTTTCAGGATCTCTTCCTGAGCGGCTGCGTGGCTGCGGCCTTTCGCTTTGATGGTGTCACGGGTCACTTCGTACTGGGTACGCAGCTCACCAAACTTCTCACGTGCCAGTTCAGGGTCGATGCTGTTGTCGTCGTCGCTGCTGTCGTCGTCGCCGTCTTCTTCATCTTCGTCTTCGTCGTCATCCATCTCTTCCTGAGACAGTTCAGAGCCGACGTGAGTGGCGGTCGGAGCCATATCTTCTTCAGCATTCGGGTCGACAAAACCGGTGATCAGATCGGACAGACGCGCTTCTTCAGCTTCAACGCGATCGTACTGCTCAAGCAGATAGGTGATCGCTTCCGGGTATTCGGCAACAGAGCACTGAACCTGGTTGATACCGTCTTCAATGCGTTTTGCGATGTCGATTTCGCCTTCGCGGGTCAACAGTTCAACGGTACCCATTTCGCGCATGTACATGCGAACCGGGTCAGTAGTACGCCCGATTTCAGATTCCACGCTGGACAGTACCTGTGCAGCAGCTTCTTCTGCATCTTCATCAGTGTTGTTGGAGGTTTCAGCCAGCAACAGATCATCGGCATCCGGTGCTTCTTCCATCACCTGAATGCCCATGTCATTGATCATTTGGATGATGTCTTCGATCTGATCTGAGTCGACGATATCTTCCGGCAGATGGTCATTGACCTCGGCATAGGTCAGATAGCCTTGCTCCTTACCGCGTTGGACAAGAAGTTTCAGCTGTGACTGCGGGTTTTGCTCCATAAGACGGTATCCACACTTAATTCGTTTGATTGGTGTCAGCGATGGTTTGCCAACCTTTAAAGCGAGGGCGTACTTATATTTGTGCCGCTGCCTCTCAGTGCGGCTGCCGGGGGCTTCCCGATCGATATTCGGCACTTAAGCCGTTGAATACTTTTGTCTTTAACTTATTTCTTCGCCAGTTCCTGGTTTAACATCCAGAGCTCCCGGCGTTCTTCGCTGCTTAAACCGTGTGTGCGCTCGCGAGCAATCAACTCTTCCTGGCGCAGTTCAAGCATCGAATCAAACATATGGTTGAGTGAGTCGGTGAACGTTTTTTCCGCAATATCTTTATCTGCTATATCGTCCCACATCGACAATTTTTCAAGGGTTGCGGCCTCTTTTGTGCCGCGATAATGCTCTAAAAGTTGTCCGGTGGTCAGACCTGGCTGTGACAGACAAGTGTTGACCAATTCTGAAAATAAACCAAGTCCAGGCAACTTTTCGTGGTTCAAACCCGCCAGCGATGGCACTTGCGGAGCAAGTTCGGGGTTTTGTACCAGTAACCCTATCAGTATACGCATGGTTGTGCGTTTTAGCTGAGGTACGGGGCGAACCGCGCCGTTTTCAGCCTGTTTTGGCATTAAACGTTCAAGCTGGCTGTCATCGAGGATACCGAGCTTGTTGCCTAACTCCTGACGCAGATAGATGCGCAGCGTTTCACCGGGCACCTGACTGATTAACGGCAGTGCCAGCGTACTCAGCTGCGCGCGCCCGTCAGGGGTACTCAAATCCACCTGCGGCATCAGGCTGTTAAACAAAAACGTGGAGAGCGGCTGTGCCTGCTCCATCCGCGCTTCAAATGCCGCCTTGCCCTCTTTACGCACCAGCGTATCCGGGTCTTCACCGTCGGGCAGGAACATAAAGCGTAACTGACGCCCGTCGGTCATATAAGGGAGTGCCGTCTCCAGCGCACGCCAGGCGGCATCACGTCCTGCACGGTCACCGTCGTAACAGCAGATGACGTTGTTGGTCACCCTGAACAGCAACTGAATATGATCGGCGGTAGTGGACGTGCCTAAAGACGCAACGGCATAGTTAATGTCGTACTGCGCCAGGGCGACGACGTCCATATAGCCTTCGACGACCAGAAGACGCGGAGGTTCCGCATTATCTTGCTGCGCCTCATAAAGACCGTAAAGCTGGCGGCCTTTATGGAAAATATCGGTTTCCGGGGAGTTCAGGTACTTCGGCAGGGCATCACCCAGCACGCGACCACCAAAACCTATTACCCGGCCACGCTTGTCGCGGATCGGGAACATGACCCGTTCACGGAAGCGGTCGTAGCTTCGTCCCTGGTCGTTGGTGACCAGCATGCCTGCGTCGATCAGCGATTTACGATCTTCGCTATTGCCGCCAAAACGCTTTAACACGTTGTCCCAGCCGGGCGGGGCGTAACCAATAGCGAAACGCGCAATGACATCGTCGCTCAGTCCGCGCTTGTTCAGATACTGACGCGCAGGCTCAGCAGCAGCGTGCTTTAGAGACTGTTGGTAAAACGAATTCAGGCCATCCAGCAGTTGATAAAGCGTTTGCCGTTGATGGCGCTCTATCTGGCTTGGCCCACTGCCTGCTTCATACGGCACTTCAAGGTTGTGCATCGCCGCCAGTTCTTCGACGGTTTCAACAAACTCGAGCTTGTCGTAGTTCATTAAAAAATCGACGGCATTACCGTGTGCGCCACAGCCGAAGCAATGGTAGAACTGCTTCTCACCGTTTACGGTGAAAGAGGGGGTTTTTTCATTATGGAACGGACAGCACGCATGGTAGTTCTTGCCCTGCTTTTTTAGCTTTACCCGCGCGTCGATGAGATCGACGATGTCGGTTCTGGCAAGCAGATCATTGATAAATACGCGTGGGATTCTTCCGGCCATATGCCCCAAAAATTACACTTCATCCTTCAAACTGTCTCTGCGTTGGCTACGTTCGCTCATCCCTGTCACTTACCTAAGTAAGCTCCGGGGATTCACTCACTTGCCGCCTTGATACAGTGTGAATGATTTTGTATAAATGCTGATTTATAAACGAAAACAAGCCGCGCATTCCTTCCGGAAGCACGGCCTTACGACTATTACTCTGTCTGCTCACTGAGGGCTCTGGCCCTCAATGGATTAGTACAGACGAGTACGGCGTGCGTTTTCGCGAGCCAGTTTCTTCGCGTGACGTTTCACTGCAGAAGCTTTAGCGCGCTTACGTTCGGTCGTTGGTTTTTCATAGAACTCACGACGACGAACTTCAGCCAGAACACCTGCTTTCTCGCATGAACGTTTGAAGCGACGCAGTGCTACGTCGAACGGCTCGTTTTCACGTACTTTAATTACCGGCATGTAACTCTCACCTTTAATAAATTCGGTTTGCCGCTGGCATCAGCGCCAGCTTATTTCAAAATGGTGCGGAATTTTACTGCAAATGCTGCTGCTTTGTAAAGCACCGATGCGATTTTGAAATGGGACTTTTATAAGGAGGAGGAGTATACACGAGCCGATGTCCTGGGGCGAACAAAGTTTTACATCAACCCGCATTGGCCCTACACTGCGCGGTATTGAAACGAGGTAAAACAAGTCATGCGTGTACTGGGTATTGAAACGTCCTGCGATGAAACCGGCATCGCCATTTACGACGACGAAAAAGGGCTTATTGCCAACCAGCTGTATAGTCAGGTGAAATTGCATGCTGACTACGGTGGTGTTGTGCCTGAACTGGCTTCCCGTGACCATGTGCGTAAAACGGTTCCCCTGATTCAGGCGGCGCTGAAAGAAGCCGGGTTGTGTTCAGATGATATTGATGCGGTGGCGTATACCGCTGGCCCGGGCCTGGTCGGAGCGCTGCTGGTTGGTGCAACGGTTGGTCGTTCGCTGGCGTTTGCGTGGGATGTTCCGGCTATTCCGGTTCACCATATGGAAGGGCATCTTCTGGCACCGATGCTGGAAGAGAATCCGCCTGAGTTCCCGTTTGTGGCGCTGCTGGTTTCCGGCGGTCATACCCAGCTGATTAGCGTGACGGGCATTGGTAAATATGAACTGCTGGGTGAGTCAATCGACGACGCAGCCGGTGAAGCGTTCGACAAAACTGCCAAGCTGCTGGGGCTGGACTACCCAGGTGGTCCGATGCTGTCAAAAATGGCCGCGCAGGGCACGGAAGGGCGCTTTGTTTTCCCGCGCCCGATGACCGACCGCCCAGGGCTGGATTTTAGCTTCTCTGGCCTGAAAACCTTCGCGGCGAATACGATCCGCAATAACGACGATAGCGAGCAGACGCGTGCTGATATCGCCCGTGCGTTTGAAGATGCGGTGGTGGATACGCTGATGATCAAGTGCAAGCGTGCGCTGGATCAGACGGGCTTTAAGCGTCTGGTGATGGCCGGTGGCGTGAGTGCTAACCGCACGCTGCGTGCGAAACTGGCGGAGATGATGCAGAAGCGTCGCGGAGAAGTGTTCTATGCCCGCCCGGAATTTTGTACCGATAACGGGGCGATGATCGCCTACGCCGGGATGGTGCGCCTGAACGCCGGTGCAACCTCCGATCTGAGTGTGTCCGTGCGTCCGCGCTGGCCACTGGCGGAGCTGCCGGAGGCGTAACCCCCTCACTCTAACCCTCTCCCCACAGGGGAGAGGGAAATTTACGACTACACCCGCAGCATTCCTCTTTCTTCCAGAAACGCAATAATCGTCGCCAGACCATCGCCCGCCTTCAGGTTGGTAAATGTCCACGGACGCTCACCGCGCATGCGGTTGGTGTCGCGTTCCATCACCTCCAGCGAAGCACCGACGTACGGCGCGAGGTCGGTTTTGTTGATCACCAGAAAATCCGATTTGGTGATCCCCGGCCCGCCTTTACGTGGGATTTTTTCTCCCTCAGCCACGTCAATCACGTAAATGGTCAGATCCGCCAGCTCCGGGCTGAAAGTCGCACTCAGGTTGTCGCCGCCGCTTTCAACGAAGATCAGATCCAGATTGCCAAACTTCTCGCTGAGCGCTTCGACTGCCGCGAGGTTCATCGATGCATCTTCACGGATGGCGGTATGCGGACAACCACCGGTCTCCACACCCACGATGCGCTCTGGTTCCAGCGCGCCCGCTTCGGTCAGGATCCGCTGATCCTCTTTGGTGTAGATATCATTGGTTACTACTGCGAGATGGTACGTGTCGCGCATTGCCTTGCAGAGTGCTTCCAGCAGGGCGGTTTTGCCCGACCCCACCGGGCCACCCACGCCAACGCGCAGGGGATGTTTGTCATCAGCCATGTTGACTCCTCAGGAACGGAATAATCGTGAATATTGTGTTTCGTGTCGCGCAGAGGCGATGGCCGAAAGTGGCGTGGCTGCGCCCAGCTCGTCATCGCTGCGTGACAGCGCCGCATCAAGCCCTTCAGCGAAATGGTCGCTCAGGGTAATAATCAGCTGTTGTGCGGCCTGTTGTCCGAACGGCACCAGCTTGACGCCTGCCATCACTGCGCTTTCAATCCAGCTATAGCCCAGGCTCAGTGCCAGCTCGCGAGCGCCAATACCCCAGCGTATGCCGAGCCACGCCATGCCGCAGAGCTGGCTTTGCATAAACAACGGCTGCCACGCTGCCGGATAGTCCGGCTCCCAGCTTTTGACCAGGTGGGTAAATGCAGCACCGCGATTACGTTCTTCTTCGCGCAGTTCACGCGTTTCCCGGCAGGCGAGAAGGTATGCCGCCCAGCGTTTTGCTGCCGTCAGATCCTGCTGCTCGCAGGCCCGGTACAGACGCATAAACAGCGGCAGATCGACGCAGAAAAAGCTCTGCTCCATCTGCTGAATTTGCCAGTGTCTGAATGCCTCGACACTGGCTACCCAACCCGCTTCAACAGCCCACTCCAGCCCCTGCGACCAGGTAAACGACCCGACCGGCAGGCTGCTGCTGGAAAGCTGCATCAGGCGTAACCACTGGCGGCTGTGCTCCATTAGCTCATCAGCACCAGCAGGGCGGAGACAATCAGCCCGCCGCCGAAGGTTTTACGCAGACCGTCGTGACGGCGCAGCAGTAACCCTGCGGCGAAACTGGCGCATAGTACCGTGGCGCTGGCAAACATAAACCCGGTGGTGAAGAGCCAGAAGTTGTGACCAGACATCTCCACGCCGTGTGCCCAGCCGTGGAACATCGCCAGCGCAGGCACGACCAGCAGCAGACGGTTTTCGGTTTTAAACATCATCACGCCACACACCGCCAGCGAAGTGATAATCAGCATCTCCATGCCGCTAAAACCGCCGAAAAGGCTGCCCGCAATGGCACCTGCCAGCATCATGCCGAGGGTGGCAAAAGGCAGTAACAGCTTGCGTCCGCTCAGGGCGGAAAGCACGCCTGCACCGGTCAGCATCAGCAGGTGATCAAGGCCGGTTAGCGGGTGGAAAAACCCGGCCTGAAAGCTGTCGGCTTCATGTCCTGGGTGGGCGAGCGCCGGAAGGGAGAAGGCCAGCAATAACAGAGGTAAATATTTGCGCATGATGGGATCCTTAGTGTGAATGAGCGTGCGAATGGCTGTGGCTGTGGGCATCGCTGGTGTATGCACCCGCTTCCGGTTCAAACGGCAGCGTGGCGTATGTGACCTCCAGCCCGAACTGACGCAGCATGTCGTCGAGGACGTGATCGTGGTGATAGCGCAACTCACCGGGCATGATCTGCAGCGGGACGTGGCGGTTACCCAGGTGATAGCAGGCGCGGGCGAGCAGGAAGGGATCTGAGCATTGCACGACTGATACCGACTCTGGTGCGGCGATCACTTCAATGACCTCGCTACCATCTTCGGTGGTGAGCAGGTCTCCGCCGCGCAGCAGCAAACCGCGTGGCAGCATCAGCCCGGCATCGCGGCCATCGTTCAGCGCGACACGGGCGCGGCTTTTCACCCGCACATCAATGGGGAGTGTGACGCTGGCGGTGATGCGGTGGGCGTGGTCAAGGCGTTGGGTCAGGTAGATCATCGTTCCTCCTCAAAACAGGAAATAGCGCTGGGCCATCGGCAGGATCTCTGCCGGCTCGCTGGTAATCAATTCACCGTCGACACGGACCTCATAGGTTTGCGAATCAACGGTGATGTTGGGCTGCAAACTGTTGTGGATCATGTCGGCCTTTTTCACCGTCCGGCAGCCTTTCACCACTGCGGTAGCGCTTTGCAGATTGAGCTGCTGCGGGATGCCATGGGTTGCGGCAGCCTGCGAGACAAACGTCAGGCGGGTGGCATACCGTGCCGCACCCAGTGCGCCAAACATCGGGCGGTAATGCACCGGCTGCGGCGTGGGGATAGATGCGTTGATATCGCCCATCGGCGCACAGGCGATCATTCCGCCTTTCACAATGGTGGCGGGTTTTACGCCAAAGAATGCGGGTGACCAGACCACCAGATCCGCCAGTTTTCCGGCTTCAATGGAACCGACTTCATGGGCGATACCGTGGGTCAGGGCCGGGTTGATGGTGTATTTTGCGACGTAGCGCTTCACGCGGAAGTTATCGTTATCGCCAGTTTCTTCCGGCAGCGCGCCACGCTGGACTTTCATGCGGTGTGCCACCTGCCAGGTGCGGATTATCACTTCGCCTACGCGTCCCATTGCCTGGGAGTCGGACGAGGTGAGCGAGAACGCGCCAATATCGTGCAGTACATCTTCGGCGGCGATGGTTTCCCGACGAATACGAGATTCGGCAAAAGCCACGTCTTCGGCGATATCCGGGTCGAGGTGGTGGCAAACCATCAGCATGTCGAGATGCTCGTCGATGGTGTTCACCGTGTAGGGCAGCGTCGGGTTGGTGGAGGAGGGCAGAATATTGGGATGCGCACAGGCGGTGATGATGTCCGGCGCATGTCCGCCACCCGCCCCTTCAGTGTGGAACGTGTGGATGGTACGCCCGCCAATGGCCGCCAGCGTGTCTTCAACAAAACCGGATTCGTTCAGCGTGTCGCTGTGCAGCGCCACCTGAATATCCATCTCTTCCGCCACCTCCAGCGAACAGTTGATCGCTGCAGGCGTTGCGCCCCAGTCCTCGTGGATCTTCAGCCCGATTGCGCCAGCTGTAATTTGCTCGCGCAGGGCATCAGGGTTTGAGCCGTTACCTTTGCCGAGCAAACCGATATTCACCGGCAGCGTGTCGGCGGCCTGCAGCATGCGGGCGATATACCACGGCCCCGGCGTGCAGGTGGTGGCGTGAGTGCCTGCCGCAGGCCCGGTACCGCCGCCGATCATGGTGGTGACGCCGGAGACGAGCGCCTCTTCCGCCTGCTGCGGGCAGATCCAGTGGATGTGGGTGTCGATCCCGCCCGCGGTAACGATCTTCCCTTCGGCGGCGATCACCTCCGTCGCGGCACCAATCGGGATCGTCACGCCGGGCTGAATGTCCGGGTTACCGGCTTTGCCGACGGCGAAGATCCTGCCGTTCTTCACGCCGATATCGGCTTTTACGATCCCCCAGTGATCGACAATCAGCGCGTTGGTGAGCACCAGATCCACACAGTCATCAGCTGTCATCTGCCCCTGGCCCATACCGTCACGGATCACTTTCCCACCGCCGAATTTGACCTCTTCGCCGTAGACCGTGAGATCGTTTTCGACTTCGATCCACAGTTCACTGTCGGCCAGGCGCACTTTATCCCCGGTGGTTGGGCCGAACATGTCGGCGTAGGCCTGGCGTGAAATATCAGCCATTTTTCACCTCCCCCATGACTTCAGCGCGAAAACCGAAAATGCATTGCGCACCCGCAACCCGAACCAGTGTGACCTCGCGCTTCTGGCCAGGCTCGAAACGTACGGCAGTCCCCGCCGGGATGTTCAGCCGGTAGCCTTTGGTGGCTTCTCTGTCGAATTTCAGCGCCGGATTGACCTCATAAAAGTGGTAGTGCGATCCCACCTGGATCGGCCTGTCACCGTGGTTTTCGACGATCGCGCTCCGGGTTTCCCGTCCGACATTAAGCGCAATATTTCCGGGCTGGATCTGGTATTCACCTGGGATCATCGTCAGCTCCTTATACGATCGGGTTGTGAACGGTGACGAGCTTTGATCCGTCCGGGAAGGTGGCTTCCACCTGAATATCGGGGATCATCTCCGGTACGCCCTCCATCACCTGTGTGCGCGTCAGGACGTGGCGACCCGCTTCCATTAACGAGGCGACGGTTTCACCATCGCGTGCGCCTTCCATAATAAAGGCGCTGATCAGCGCGACGGATTCCGGGTAATTGAGCTTTACCCCGCGCGCAAGGCGGCGTTCGGCAACCAGCGCAGCGGTAAATAACAACAGCTTGTCTTTTTCTCTGGGGGTCAGTTCCATAACGTTTCTCTTATGTCTGCCAGATACGGGGCGAACAGGCGGTTTTGGGGGTTAAGAGCGGGCGAAGCGACTGCCAGATATCGCGCATCACCCGCTGACAAATCAGGTTATCGTGGGAGAGAAACCGCACCGACAGCAGACCTTCGGTAAGTGTCGCGCCGGCAAAGGTATGCAGCGGCGCAAGCCGTTCGCGTACCACCTCAAGGTGATTTTCCGTGGTGGGATAGAACAACAGTGTGCCCACCCACGGCAGCCCGGCAACGGAGGCGAGATTGCCGTCGCTGAGATGTTGACGTTCAATTAAGCGCGGCTCACCGTCGACCCACACCTCAAGGCGGCTTTCGAGCGTACCGTGGCTGAAGGTTTCGTTAATCACCGGGCGACCCAGACAGTACAATTCCCAGGCCAACAGCGTGCTGGACGCCTCCAGGTGAAAAACGGAGCGTAAGGCTGCGTTCGCGCCGGGAAAGAGAATAGTGTCCTGCGGTAGCCACTCCAGCGTTGCCTCTTTGCCGAGGTAAAAGTGCTGGTTCAGACATGCCTGTGGGCCATTGCTGCGGTAAAACTTACTGGCACCGGGCATGGTGATAAGCGTATGGCTTTTGGCTTCCAGGTGAACGGAGATATCCAGCGTATCACCGCCGACAATCCCGCCGGGTGGGTGCAGGAGATAAAGATGGCAGGTATCACCTTCGGGATAAAACGGACGCTGGACGGTAAGAGGCCCGACGTGGTGAGCGGAGTGCAGGAGGGTTTTCTCAGGGGTATGACAAAATTGCAGGGTAAGCGATGCCTGCCAGCCTTTGTAAGAGTTATCAGTGACCTGAGTTGCTAACATGCTGCATCCATCTGCGCGCGTACGGGTTACGTTTCAGTATGCCCTGGCAGAAATGAAGGCTGTCATATGAGTCGCTTATGGATAAAATGCGAGGAAAAGACCGGCCCGCGCAAGGTCAGCGCAGCCGGGCATTGTGAGGGCGTGTGGGTTATTCAGGCTCTTTTTTCTTTCTCTTGAGCTTCGTCCAGATTTTGGTTTCCTGACGACGCCACAGGCGCTGAATATTATCGTGGTGACGCAGCAGGATCAGGCAGGAGAGCATCGACACCGGGAAGGTAAACTGGGGTTTGAACCACCAGACGTAAAACGGCGCAATCAGCGCGCTGACAATCGCGCCCAGCGAAGAATAGCCGCTCAGTAAAATGGTTAACAGCCAGGTGCCTGCCATAACGCCGGTGAGATCCCAGCCGATAGGTGCAATGGCACCAAATGCGGTGGCGACGCCTTTGCCGCCTTTAAAGCCGAAGAATACGGGCCAGATATGGCCAACACAGGCGGCGATAGCAATCAGCCCCAGCCAGAACGGCGTGACGCCCAGCGCATATGCGCCCCAGACGGGTAGCATCCCTTTCAGTACATCAAAAACCAAAACCGCTACGGCTGCTCCCTTGCCGCCAATTCGTAGTACATTGGTCGCTCCGGGGTTCCCGGAACCGTTTTCGCGTGGATCAGGTAACCCGGCGATACGGCAGACCAGAATGGCGCTGGAGATTGAGCCGCAAAGGTAAGCGAGGAAGATCATTCCAGGCGCGATTGCACTCATAACGCTGTTCCGTTTTGAAAATGTATCTGTATTTTCAGCATCTGTGGATAATACGCATAATTCGCCGGAAGTGGTATCCGGTTTAGCCAAAAAGCAGGCAGGTCGTGATGGATATAGTATTTATAGAGCAACTTTCGGTAATCACCACTATTGGTGTTTACGACTGGGAACAGACCATTGAACAGAAGCTCGTGTTCGATATCGAAATGGGCTGGGATAACCGCACGTCAGCGAAAAGCGATGACGTGAATGATTGTCTGAGCTATGCCGATATCAGCGAAACGGTGGTTAACCACGTTGAAGGACAGCGTTTTGCCCTGGTGGAACGCGTGGCTGAGGAGGTGGCAGAGCTGCTGCTGAGCCGGTTCAACTCACCGTGGGTGCGTATCAAGCTGAGCAAACCGGGGGCCGTGGCGCGTGCGACTAACGTCGGCGTTATCATTGAGCGTGGCAAAAATCTGAAAGGGAATATCCAACGTCATAATAGCTAAACCATTTTCGGCTATATTGGTCTTAAGGCTTGTATCTTTCACGGTTGCCTTAGTGGTACACCGTTTTTTTTATATCTTTTTAGGGGTTTATAGATGAGCGATATACACTCGCTGCTGGTGGCGGCAATACTGGGTGTGGTCGAAGGATTGACGGAGTTTTTACCTGTCTCCAGCACGGGCCATATGATTATCGTTGGCCATCTTCTGGGCTTTGAAGGTGATACGGCAAAGACGTTTGAAGTCGTTATTCAGTTGGGGTCTATTCTGGCCGTGGTCGTGATGTTCTGGCGTCGTCTGTTTGGCCTGATTGGCATCCACTTTGGCCGTCCGCCAGAGCATGAAGGTTTGGGTAAAGGTCGCTTGTCGCTGATCCATATCCTGCTGGGGATGATCCCGGCGGTGGTGCTGGGGCTGGTTTTCCACGACACCATCAAATCGCTGTTTAACCCGATTAACGTAATGTATGCGCTGGTTGTCGGCGGCTTCCTGCTGATTGCGGCAGAAGTGCTGAAACCTAAAGTCCCTCGCGCAGAAGGCCTGGACGATATGACCTACCGTCAGGCATTCATCATTGGTTGCTTCCAGTGTCTGGCCCTGTGGCCGGGCTTCTCGCGCTCAGGAGCTACGATTTCTGGCGGGATGTTGATGGGCGTGAGCCGCTATGCCGCGTCGGAGTTTTCCTTCCTGCTGGCCGTGCCGATGATGATGGGCGCAACCGCACTCGACGTCTATAAAAGCATTGGCTTCCTGACGACGGGTGATATTCCGATGTTCGCCGTGGGCTTCATCACCGCGTTTATCGTGGCGCTGATTGCCATTAAAACCTTCCTGCAGTTGATCAAGCGTATCTCGTTTATTCCGTTTGCGATCTATCGCTTTATCGTGGCGGCTGCCGTTTACGTGGTCTTCTTCTGACCGGTTGCCCTCAGTCTTTTGGCTGAGGGCAACGCTGTTCTTTCCAGTCCGCTACTGCCTGAATCCGCCGTTTTGTCAGCTCTTCCCGAATCTCCGGCCCTTTGAACCCGGCTTCCACGACGTCTTTGGTTGGCACCGCTTTGGCGACGTTCCACGCCTCGCGCAGCAAACGACCTTGCGGATAATCACAGGCTTCAAACCCGGTTCGCCCACGAACGTCAGCCTCGCTGGTGAGCGCGATCTGCTCCACGCGCTGCGGTTTACGCCAGGCGTCGATGTTGTCGAACAATTTCACGATGGTGGCCGGTTTCAGGATCGGGAAGGTGTGGATCAGGTCATGGAATTCCGCCACCAGTTTTGCCAGGTCGCGGATCTCGTTAGGTACGCGCAGACGCTGGCAAAGACCTTCTACCAGCTTCACGCCAGCGGGGCCGTGACCGTGATGGCGCGGCCAGAATGCTTTTGGCGTTAACCCTTTGCCGAGATCGTGGCACAGGGTGGCAAAACGAACATCAACCTCCGGGCTGAGCATCGCGGCCATACTCAACGTCATCAGGGTATGAACGCCAGTATCAATTTCCGGGTGCCACTTTGCCGGAGCCGGGACGCCAAACAGATTATCGATTTCCGGGAAAAGTACCTTCAGTGCGCCACAGTCGCGAAGCACCTGGAAAAAGACCTGCGGGTTGCGGGTGGTCAGGGCATTTTCCGTCTCTTTCCAGACGCGTTCTGGCGTCAGGTATTCCAGCTCGCCCGCATTGGTCATCGCAGTCATTAGCGCCATTGTTTCATCGGCGATGCGGAAGCTCAGATGGGCATAGCGTGCAGCAAAACGCGCCACGCGCAGCACGCGTAGCGGATCTTCAGAAAACGCCGGGGAGACGTGACGTAAAATGCGGTTACGCAAATCGTCCTGGCCGCCATAAGCGTCGATAATATGGCCCTGATTGTCCTGCGCCAGCGCGTTAATGGTGAGATCGCGGCGCAGGAGATCTTGCTCCAGCGTGACGTCCGGTGCGGCATAACAGGTGAAGCCGGTATAGCCTGAGCCGGATTTCCGTTCGGTACGCGCCAGGGCGTACTCTTCACGGCTTTGCGGGTGCAGAAACACGGGAAAATCGCGACCTACCTGCTGGTAACCCGCGTCGAGCATCTCTGCGGGCGTGGCTCCAACCACAACCCAGTCCTTATCTTTGACCGGCAGACCTAACAACGCATCACGTACCGCACCACCGACCAGATAACTCTTCACGCCCGACACTCCTGTTTTCTCTTTTCCAGGATAATACGTAAGTCTGGCAAAGAAGACGAATTAGTTCATCCAGCGGTCTTTACGCTTACGGCTTGGGATCAGGTGTGGCAGAACCAGGCCCAGCACCAGGCCGACGCCCAGCACGCCGCCGCCATACATAAACCACTGCATGATGATGGTGCGCTGTTTGTCATCGAGCTGCAGGTTGGCAGCATTCACTTTCTTCTGCGCGACGATCAGCTCGTTCTTCAGTTTCTGGTTTTCGTCTTTCAGGTTGCTAATCACGCTGTCGCTCTGTGACACTTTTTGCTGCATTTCTGCGGTGCGCTGGTTCCAGGTGCCGTCAATGTTATTGAGCTTGTCGGTCAGGGTTTTCACCTGATTTTCCAAATCCGGCACGCGGGTACGCAGGCTTGGCACATTGCTCAGCTCTTTCAGTGGGATCCAGGACGTACGACCACTGCTGTCGCGAACCTGCCCGTAATTGGTGTCCGCATTGGTCTGTAATAGCACCACTTCCTCGCCGGCATTAACCGTACCCACGAGGCGATAATTATCTCCAGGGCCGCTGCGTACCCAGGTGTTCAGTTCATCAGAAACGTAACGTTTCTCTTCAGCGTGTACCGCAGTTGCGGCGCTAAAAGCGAGTAAAGTAAGTCCAATCAGGCGTAATTTAAGCATCATTAGTCGTTATTTTCATGAATAGTGGAACGATAGTAGTGGCAACAGTGTCTCTACGCAAAGCATTCGTCAGCAATCAGAATCATCTGTGTCACGCTGTCAAACATTTACGCCCGTCAAATTGCTCATTGCGTGGCAATTTGGCGCAAAATACTATGTACTGACAAACAAATGGCGAGGAAGTTCGCCCTCATTGACGCGTCTGTGACGCCTGCATAAGTACAAGGCTATGGCTCAAGAAATCGAATTAAAGTTTATCGTCGAAAAAGACAGCGTTGACGCGCTTCGTCAACATTTGCACACGCTTTCCGGCGAGCACCATGAACCGGTACAACTGCTGAACATCTATTATGAAACACCAGACAACTGGCTGCGCCGTCATGATATGGGGCTGCGCATCCGTGGCGCGAACGGGCGCTACGAGATGACGATGAAAATTGCCGGTCGCGTGGTGGGCGGTTTACATCAGCGCCCGGAATACAATATCGACATCAGTAAGCCAGAACTTGAACTGGACCGTTTCCCGGCAGAAGTCTGGCCTGAGGGCTATCTGCCGGAAGCGTTATCCGGGCAGGTGCAGCCGCTGTTCAGCACCGATTTCTGGCGCGAGAAATGGCTGGTCAATGAAGGCAAAAGTCGCATTGAGATTGCCCTGGATCTGGGTGACGTGAAGGCAGGTGAATACCAGGAACCCCTTTGCGAGCTGGAGCTTGAGCTGGTGGACGGTGATGTGAACGACGTGCTGAAGCTGGCACACAAGCTGGTGAACCAGTCCGGTTTGCGTCAGGGTAGCCTGAGCAAAGCCGCGCGTGGCTACCACCTGGCGGCCGGAGATGCGCCACGTTTACTGAAAGAGACGACCATTTTACACGTCGCTCCGAAAGCCAGTGTTGAACAGGGTATGGAAGCGGCGCTGGAGCTGGCGCTCACTCAGTGGCAATACCATGAAGAACTGTGGGCGCGAAATGTGAAAAATGCAAAGTCTCACGTGCTGGCGGCTATCGGGCTGGTGCGTCATACCCTGGCGCTTTTCGGCGGCATTGTCCCGCGTAAAGCGAGCGCTCACTTACGTGATCTGCTGACGCAAACCGAGACGTTGATGCTTTCTGACGTGTCGGCGCAAACGGCTATCTACAGCCCGCAAACCGCTGCGGCAAAACTGTCGCTGACTGAGTTTCTGGTGACGCGCGGCTGGCGCAGTTTCCTGGATGCAAAAGCGCAGACCAAAATTGCGGAAAACTTCAAACGTTTTGCGGATACCCATCTTTCACGCCATGCCGCCGAGTTGAGGACCACTTTTGCGTATCCACTGGGCGACCAGTATGGCGATCAGCTTCCCCGTCTGGCGCGTAATATCGACAGCATGTTGCTGCTTTCCGGGGCTTATGACAGCGCAAAAACGCAGGCCTGGCTGGAAAACTGGCAGGGGCTGAAACATGCCATCGAAACCCGTCAGCATATTGAGATTGAGCATTTCCGCAACGTGGCTATTTCGCAGGAGCCGTTCTGGCTGCACAGCGGAAAACGTTAACTCTGGCAAGGAACCCCTATAATGCCGCTTTCTTCGCAGTTACAGCAGCAGTGGCAGACCGTTTGCGAACGTCTGCCTGAGTCATTACCGGCGTCATCGTTAAGCGAGCAGGCCAGAAGCATGCTCACTTTTAGTGATTTTGTGCAGGAAAGTCTCACCGCCAACCCTGACTGGCTGGCGGAGCTTGAGAACTCACCGCCGCAGGCGGAAGAGTGGCGGCATTATGCCAGCTGGTTGCAAACCGCGCTTGCAGATGTGGCGGAGGAAGCTGCGCTGATGCGCGTTTTGCGCCAGTTCCGTCGTCGGGTGATGGTGCGTATTGCCTGGGCTCAGGCGCTGGAGCGGGTCAGCGAAGAAAGCACGCTTCTGCAGTTGAGCGAGCTGGCGCAGACGTTGATCGTCGCCGCGCGGGACTGGCTTTACGCGGCCTGTTGTAAAGAGTGGGGGACGCCGTGCAACGAAGAGGGGGTTCCTCAGCCGCTGTTGATCCTGGGGATGGGCAAGCTGGGCGGCTGCGAGCTGAATTTCTCCTCTGATATCGACCTGATTTTTGCCTGGCCGGAGAACGGCTCCACGCGTGGTGGTCGTCGTGAACTGGACAATGCCCAGTTCTTTACCCGTCTCGGCCAGCGTCTTATTAAGGCGCTGGATCAGCCGACACAGGACGGTTTTGTCTATCGTGTGGACATGCGTTTACGTCCGTTTGGCGATAGCGGCCCGCTGGTGCTGAGCTTTGCCGCGCTGGAAGATTATTACCAGGAGCAGGGACGCGACTGGGAGCGCTATGCGATGGTCAAAGCGCGGATCATGGGCGACGGTGACGATGCTTACGCCAATGAGCTGCGCGCCATGCTGCGTCCGTTCGTGTTCCGTCGCTACATCGATTTCAGTGTGATCCAGTCCCTGCGTAACATGAAGGGGATGATTGCCCGTGAGGTGCGCCGTCGTGGTCTGAAAGATAACATCAAGCTTGGTGCGGGCGGCATCCGTGAAATTGAATTTATCGTGCAGGTCTTCCAGCTGATCCGTGGAGGACGCGAACCGTCTTTGCAGTCCCGTTCCTTGCTCCCGACGCTCTCTGCCATTGAGCAACTGCACCTGCTACCGGCAGGCGACGCGCAAACCCTGCGCGAGGCTTATCTCTTCCTGCGTCGTCTGGAAAACCTGCTGCAAAGCATCAACGATGAGCAAACCCAGACTCTGCCGGGCGATGACCTGAATCGGGCGCGTCTGGCCTGGGGGATGCGTGTGGGTGACTGGACGGCATTGACCGAACGGCTGGATGCCCACATGGCGGGCGTGCGCCGTATCTTTAACGAGCTGATTGGCGACGACGAAAGTGAATCGCAGGATGATACGCTGTCTGAACACTGGCGCGAGCTGTGGCAGGACGCACTTCAGGAAGATGACACCACGCCAGTGCTGGCGCACCTGAGCGATGACGACCGCCACCGGGTGTTGTCGCTGATCGCCGATTTCCGCCTCGAACTGAACAAGCGCGCCATTGGCCCGCGTGGCCGCCAGGTGCTGGATCACCTGATGCCGTATCTGCTGAGTGAGGTCTGCTCGCGTACGGATGCCCCGGTACCGCTGTCGCGCATGATGCCGCTGTTGAGCGGCATTATCACCCGCACCACATACCTTGAACTGCTGAGCGAATTCCCCGGCGCACTGAAGCACCTGATTACGCTCTGCGCCGCCTCGCCGATGGTCGCCAACAAGCTGGCGCGTTATCCGCTGCTGCTGGACGAACTGCTTGATCCGAATACGCTTTATCAGCCGACGGCGACGGATGCCTACCGTGACGAATTGCGTCAGTATCTGCTGCGCGTGCCGGAAGAGGACGAAGAACAACAGCTGGAAGCGCTGCGTCAGTTTAAACAGGCGCAAATGCTGCGCGTGGCGGCGGCAGATATCGCTGGTACGTTGCCGGTGATGAAAGTGAGCGATCACTTAACATGGCTTGCCGAAGCGATCATCGACGCGGTGGTGCATCAGGCGTGGGTGCAGATGGTGGCGCGTTACGGCCAACCGAAACACCTGGCCGATCGCGAAGGCCGTGGCTTTGCGGTTGTCGGTTACGGCAAGCTCGGCGGCTGGGAGCTGGGGTATAGCTCTGATCTTGACCTTATTTTCCTGCACGATTGCCCGGTGGACGTGATGACCGATGGCGAGCGTGAAATAGACGGGCGTCAGTTCTACCTGCGTCTGGCCCAGCGCATTATGCACCTGTTCAGCACCCGCACGTCGTCGGGCATTTTGTACGAAGTGGATGCGCGTTTGCGTCCGTCCGGCGCGGCAGGAATGTTGGTTACTTCAACGGACTCGTTTGCGGATTACCAGAAAAATGAGGCCTGGACGTGGGAGCATCAGGCGCTGGTGCGCGCCCGCGTGGTGTATGGCGACCCGCTGCTGAAAACGCAGTTTGATGCGATCCGCCGGGACGTGATGACCATCGTACGTGACGGCAGTACGCTGCAAACCGAAGTGCGTGAGATGCGTGAGAAGATGCGTGCGCATTTGGGGAATAAGCATCGCGATCGCTTTGATATTAAAGCCGATGAGGGTGGTATTACGGATATTGAGTTCATCACCCAGTATCTGGTGCTGCGTCATGCACACGAGAAGCCGAAGCTCATTCGCTGGTCTGATAACGTGCGCATTCTGGAGCTGCTCGCACAAAACGACATTATGGATGAGCAGGAAGCGCAGTCCTTAACGCGCGCCTACACCACGCTGCGTGATGAGTTGCATCATCTGGCCTTACAGGAACAGCCGGGCCATGTGGCGCTTGACTGCTTTGCCGATGAGCGCGCTCAGGTGACGACAAGCTGGCAGAAGTGGCTGGTGGAACCGTGCGTAACAAAACAAGTGTGATATTATCGCGCGCAAATTGTGAATCTTTCTGGAGTCAGGAATGAAAGTAACACTGCCAGAGTTTGAACGTGCTGGAGTTATGGTTGTCGGTGATGTGATGCTGGATCGCTACTGGTATGGGCCGACCAGCCGCATCTCCCCGGAAGCACCGGTACCGGTGGTTAAGGTCGACACCATTGAAGAGCGTCCTGGCGGCGCGGCAAACGTGGCGATGAACATTGCCTCTCTGGGCGCACATTCGCGTCTGGTGGGCCTGACCGGCATCGATGATGCGGCGCGTGCGCTGAGCAAGTCGCTGGCGGACGTGAACGTGAAGTGCGACTTCGTTTCTGTTCCGACACACCCGACGATCACCAAGCTGCGCGTGCTGTCGCGTAACCAGCAACTGATCCGCCTCGACTTTGAAGAAGGGTTTGAAGGCGTTGATCCTGAGCCGCTGCACGAGCGTATCAATCAGGCTCTGGGCGGTATCGGTGCGCTGGTGCTGTCCGACTATGCCAAAGGCGCGCTGGCGAGCGTGCAGACGATGATCCAGCTGGCGCGTAAAGCCAATGTACCGGTGCTGATCGACCCGAAAGGCACGGACTTTGAGCGCTATCGTGGTGCAACGCTGCTGACGCCAAACCTCTCTGAGTTTGAAGCGGTGGCGGGTAAGTGTAAAACCGAGCAAGAGCTGGTTGAACGCGGTATGAAAATCATCGCTGATTTCGAACTTTCTGCACTGCTGGTGACCCGTTCCGAGCAGGGGATGACGCTGTTGCAGCCGGGCAAAGCCCCACTGCATATGCCAACCCAGGCGCAGGAAGTCTACGACGTGACCGGTGCCGGTGATACGGTGATTGGCGTGCTGGCGGCAACGCTGGCGGCAGGCAACTCTCTTGAAGAAGCGTGTTACTTCGCCAACGCCGCTGCAGGTGTGGTGGTCGGTAAACTTGGTACTTCAACCGTTTCGCCTATCGAGCTGGAAAACGCGGTGCGCGGTCGTGCGGATACCGGGTTTGGCGTGATGAGCGAAGACGAGCTGAAAGCGGCCGTTGCTGCTGCGCGCAAGCGTGGTGAGAAAGTGGTGATGACCAACGGTGTGTTCGACATTTTGCACGCGGGCCACGTCTCTTATCTGGCGAATGCGCGCAAGCTGGGCGATCGCCTGATTGTGGCGGTGAACAGCGATGCGTCAACGAAACGCCTGAAAGGCGAAACGCGCCCGGTGAACCCGCTGGAGCAGCGTATGATTGTGCTCGGTGCGCTGGAAGCCGTGGACTGGGTCGTGTCGTTTGAAGAAGATACTCCACAGCGTTTGATAGCCGGTATCTTGCCAGACCTGCTGGTGAAAGGTGGCGATTACAAACCAGAGCAAATTGCCGGTAGCGAAGAGGTCTGGGCTAACGGCGGTGAAGTGATGGTGCTCAACTTTGAGGACGGGTGTTCTACCACCAACATCATTAAGAAGATCCAGAAAGACAGTCAGTAATCTGTGCGGGCTGATGCCCTCACCCCAACCCTCTCCCAGTGGGAGAGGGAGCAAACACTAAAAACGGCAACCTCGGTTACCGTTTTGCATTTACCTTACTCCTGGTCATCCACCGGCGGGATCGCTGGTGCCGGTTTCACGTCTTCCGGTGCATTGCGGTTTTCCAGCTCGGTCAGACGCTGTTCCAGCAGCGCCAGTTTTTCGCGGGTGCGCAGCAGAACCTGCGTTTGCACATCAAATTCTTCACGGCTGACTAAATCAAGGCGAACCAGCTGTGCCTGCAGCGTCTGGCGGATTTTCTTCTCAACGTCATCACCAAATTCACGAATGCCTTTCGGCATGGATTCATGAACCTGACGCGCAATTTGCTCAATTTTTTTTGGGTCAATCATTGTGGCTTCCCTTGATCAAAAGGTGTTAGTGCCCATTGTAGCGCGTCATGGCGTGGGTTAAACAAAATTGTTTGATGCTTATGCATTGCCCAGGGTAATCAATAGCGTTATAGTTATCTCGCTTATTCTCAGGGCGGGGCGAAATTCCCCACCGGCGGTAAATCAGCGTCTTGCTGAAAGCCCGCGAGCGCTTTGGGTGAAAACTCAAAGGTCAGCAGATCCGGTGTAATTCCGGGGCCGACGGTTAGAGTCCGGATGGGAGAGAGTAACGATCCAGTCGGGCATGGGCCCGCTCACGTTATTTTTTTGCCGCTTATACGGCGCTCCTAAGACTGCCCTGATTCTGGTAACCATAAATTTAATGAGGTTTTTTTTACCATGAATCAGACGCTACTTTCCTCTTTTGGCACGTCAACTCAACGTATTGAACATGCACTGGATGCACTGCGCGAAGGCCGCGGTGTAATGGTGCTTGACGATGAAAACCGTGAAAACGAAGGCGACATGATTTTCGCCGCCGAAAACATGACCGTTGAGCAGATGGCGCTGACCATTCGTCATGGCAGCGGCATCGTATGCCTGTGTATTAACGAAGACCGTCGCAAGCAGCTCGACCTGCCAATGATGGTTGAAAACAACACCAGCGCCTTTGGTACAGGTTTTACCGTGACCATCGAAGCTGCGCATGGCGTGACGACCGGTGTGTCTGCGGCTGACCGTCTGACCACCGTGCGTGCAGCGATTGCCGATGGTGCGAAACCATCCGACCTGCACCGCCCTGGCCATGTCTTCCCGCTGCGCGCGCAAGCGGGTGGTGTACTGACTCGCGGCGGCCACACCGAAGCGACCATCGACCTGGTCACGCTGGCAGGCTTCAAACCAGCAGGTGTGCTGTGTGAGCTGACCAACGATGACGGTACGATGGCACGTGCGCCAGAGTGCATCACTTTTGCCCGCCTGCACAATATGCCGGTGGTGACAATTGAAGATCTGGTGGAGTACCGCCAGGCGCACGAGCGCAAAGCCAGCTGACAGTAAAGCGCCGGGATATCCCGGCGTTCTTTTATCCGATGCCCGCTGTCTGTAGCAATACCAGACTCAACCCCATCACCGACATCCCGCACAGAACGCCGTAGCTCGGGTTGTTATTCGGATCGATCTCTTTTGCCAGCGGCATTAACTCATCCACGGACAGTGCGACCATGATACCTGCCACCGCGGCCATAATAGCGGCCATCACGACAGGCGAAACCAGACTACCGAGGATCAGCCAGGCCAGGACACCACCAAGAATTTCGGCCAGTCCTGAGATCCCCGCCCAGAATACTGCAGTGCGTTTCGACCCTGTGGCTGCATATACCGGTCCGGCAACGGCCAGTCCTTCAGGAATATTGTGTAAGGCTACTGCCAGCGCGATACCAAAACCCAGCTCAAGGTTATTACTGGCGGTCACGTAGGTGGCAACGCCCTCCGGGAAATTATGCAGGCTGATGCCAAGCGTCAGCAGAATAGCGGTTCGCTTAATACTGCCCGGTAACGGCGTGATGTTTTTCTGCATCAAATCCTGTGGGTGTGCGTGGGGCAGCATTCGGTCGAGAGCAAAGTAGCCCAGCAGTCCAAACACAAACATGCCGTAACCCAGAACAGGCGACATCCCTTCTGTGCCCAATGCGGCAGGCAGCATTTCCATCAAAGAGATAAGCAGCATGATCCCGGCGGCAAAGCCGAGCGAGAAAGCCAGCACACGGTTAGACGGCTTCTGGCCGAGTACACCGAGGAATGCACCAAGGAAGGTCGCGGCACCTGCAAATAGGGTCAGGATCAAGGGGACTGACATGCATTTTTCCTTATGATAATCATTCTCATTTATATTAATGATTCATTGCGGCCAAAGCGAGTGAGGTTGTTATGCTTTACACATTCCTTACATTCAAATTTCCTGATGATGATCATCACGGTTATCTGCGTTCATCCTCGCCAGATTACGCGTAATGTAGCACCATTAAATTGACACCTTCTGTAAGGATATCGCCATGACTTCTTCACGTATGCCTGCACTGTTTTTAGGCCACGGCAGCCCAATGAACGTTCTGGAAGATAACGTTTATACCCGCGCCTGGCGTCATCTGGGTGAGACGTTGCCGCGCCCGAAAGCGATTGTGGTGGTTTCTGCACACTGGTTCACGCGTGGTACTGGCGTCACCGCGATGGAAGCCCCGAAAACCATTCATGATTTCGGTGGTTTCCCGCAGGCACTGTACGACACGCATTACCCTGCTCCTGGCTCTCCGGAGCTGGCGCAACAGCTGGTGGATCTGCTGGCACCTGTTCCGGTCACACTGGATAAAGAAGCGTGGGGTTTTGACCACGGCTCGTGGGGTGTGCTGATTAAAATGTACCCGGATGCTGATATCCCGATGGTGCAGCTGAGCATCGACAGCACCAAACCGGCAGCCTGGCACATGGAGATGGGGCGTAAACTGGCCCGCCTTCGTGATGAAGGTATTATGCTGGTCGCAAGCGGTAACGTGGTGCATAACCTGCGCACGGCACGCTGGCACGGCGAAAACACACCGTACCCGTGGGCGACATCCTTTAACGACTATGTAAAAGCCAATCTGACCTGGCAAGGCCCGGTTGAACAGCACCCGCTGGTGAACTACATGGAAAGTGAAGGGGGGTCGCTCTCCAACCCAACGCCGGATCACTTCCTGCCTCTGCTGTATGTCTTAGGCGCGTGGGACGGCCAGGAACCGATTACCCTTCCGGTTGATGGCATTGAAATGGGCAGTTTGAGTATGCTGTCGGTGCAGATAGGGTAATCAAAGCAAAACGGCAACCAGAGGTTACCGTTTGTCGTGCTTGCTCCCTCTTCCTGTGGAAGAGGGGCGGGGTGAGAGCATCGGGCTGCACTCTACTCTACGAAAATATGTGGATAGAATCGTGACAGATCCTGGGTGATCAGCGCTCTGTCTTCACGAATACCAATCCCGGCGGGTTGATCGTTGATAAGCCAGCTACCAATCAGCGTGTAGCTGTCGCCAAACTTCGGCAGTTGATAAAATTCCTGGACGATCATCCCTTCTTCGCCGTAAGGCCCTTCGGCCGCTTCCAGCGTTTTGCCGTTTTCGATAATCGACACGTTCGCCCCTTCACGGGAGAAAATCGGCTTAATAACGTATTTCTCCATTTGCGGATGGTCGTCTTCCGCAAAGTATGCAGGCAGCAGATTCGGGTGGTTCGGGAACATCTCCCACAGCATCGGCAGCAGAGCTTTGTTGGAGATAATGCTCTTCCAGGCAGGTTCCAGCCAGCGCACGCCCGCATCTTCCAGCTTGGTGGAGAACATTTCGCGCAGCATGTATTCCCACGGGTAGAGTTTGAACAGGTTGCTGATCACCTGATCCTGCAGATCGGTGAACTGGCCTTTCTCACCCAGACCGATATCTTCGATATAAAGGAACTCGGTCGCCACTTCCGCTTCGGCTGCGCAGTCCTGCAAATACTGAACCGTTCCACGGTCTTCTTCCGTGTCGCGGCAGCAGGCAAGATGCAGCAGGTTAAAACCGTGCTGTTCACGCAGCTCAGCGAAACGCTCAATCAGCTTTTCCTGCAGGCTGTTGAACTGGTCGCTGCCTTCCGGCAGGTTCCCGGCATTGACCTGGTCTTCCAGCCAGATCCACTGGAAGAACGCCGCTTCGTACAACGAGGTTGGCGTATCGGCGTTGTTTTCTAAGAGCTTAGGTTCACCCACGCCGTCCCACGCCAGATCCAGACGCGAGTAAAGCGATGGCTGGCTGGTTTTCCACGACTGGCGCACAAAGCTCCAGGTGTGTTTTGGAATGCGGAACTTCGCCATCAGTGCGTCGCTGTCGATGACTTTTTCCACCACCTTCAGGCACATCTGGTGCAGTTCTGCCGTTACCTCTTCCAGTTTCTCAACCTGAGCAAGCGTGAGCTTGTAGTAAGCATCTTCACACCAGTACGGTTCGCCGTACATGGTGTGGAAGTTAAAACCGTATTCGGTGGCTTTTTCACGCCAGTCCGGGCGCTCGGTGATACTGACTCGTTCCATGATCAACCACCCATTGAGCGGGTAGAGGAACCCGTCGCGCTACGCTGCATGGTGGTTTGTTTCGCGACAGATTCACCGAACCCGCCACGGGTTATGGTGCTGGTGGTCGCCGGTTTTGGTGCCATTGCCGTTTTAGGGACGGTCATGGTACGGCCTGGCGTTGCTGCGCCGTAGCCTTTGCCGCTGGCATCGGTGTATTGACCGTAAGCCGGGCTGGCCGGGTTTTTCGAGCTAAACAGCGGCTGCTGCTGGAAGCCTGCACCGCCACCCATCAGGCGACCCATCATGTAGCCTGCCATCAGCGGCATCCAGAAACTGCCGCTGGACTGTGCCTGCGCCTGGTTTTCTGGCGCGGTACCCGCTTTAGCCGGTGCTTGCTGGCACTGGCCTTCACCGAATTCCGCTACGCAGTCTTCGCGTGAGGCATATTTCGGTGCGGTACGTTCTGCTTCTTTCAGGGCATTGTTATAAGCCGTAGTACATTCTGCGGTTTTACCGGTAGCGGTAGAGCAGTCGTCCGCGTTTTGATACAGCGATACATTTTCGTCGCTTTTCTCACAGCCCGCCAGCATAAAGACGGCAGTGATCGCCAGTGCGACAGGTGTAAGGTGACGCGCATTCCAGCTTTTGCGGAACGAAGCGTGATTAATGGATTTTGTCCGTTTCATCTTTGTCTTCCTGGACCCAGTGGTAATAACGCTCAGGATAGAGGATGAGTGGTTGAAAATGAAGCGAAGAGGGGCTGAATCAGGGGGATCTTTACGTTGGCTTACGTTTGAGTGTGATTTTACATCAGGTGGCGCTGCGCTTACCCGGCCTGCGGTGAATCAGGCATGATAAGCGCAACGCCATCAGGCAATGCTTAGTGACGGAACGGATTATTACCGTTGCTGGCAGGCGTCGTGGAACGCGTTGCCGCTGGCTGTGCAGCAGGGGTGTTGCTGTTACCGTTGAAGTTATCAACGGCGGCAACCTGCTGCGGGTTCTCCGGTGCAACGTTTTCAGGCGAAGTCGAAATCGGCTTGCCCAGTGCGCTGTTCAGCGACTGCAGATCCTGCTCGTTCAGCGTACCCAGCGCTTGTTTGATATTCAGCTGGTTAATCAGGTACTGGTAACGTGCGCTGGAGAGTTGCTGCTTGGCGTTGTACAGCGTGGTGGTCGCATCCAGAACGTCAACGATGGTACGCGTACCGACCGAGTAGCCTGCTTCCATCGCATCCAGAGAGCTTTGGGCAGAGACAACGGCCTGTTTATAAGCGTTGATGCTACTGATAGAGGCGTTCACGTTGTTGAAGGACGAGCGTACGGTCTGCACCACGTTGCGGTGTGCGCTTTCCAGCTGCTCGCTCGCGCCAACAAAGTTGTACTGCGCCTGTTTTACCTGGGAGTTCACCATACCGCCCTGGTACAGCGGCAGGGAGAAGTTCAGACCCACTTTGTTCTGACCGATGTTGCTGTCGTCATACTGGGCCGTATTGGTTTTTGAACCGCTGTAGGTGGTATCAGAAACGCCGGTAGAGGCGCTCAGGCTCAGGGTTGGCAGGTGGCCATCCTGCGCCTGACGGATCTGCTCGCGAGCCAGATCCTGGCTCAGACGCGCCTGTAACAGCGTCAGGTTACGGTTTTCCGCTTCTTTCAGCAGGGCGTTTACCGCCTGCGGCTTATCGGTTTTGAAGCTGTCGACGTTCAGAGAAGCCAGCTCAGGGTAGTAGTTACCGGTGACCTGACGCAGTGATTCCAGCGCGTTGTCGAGGTTGTTACGCGCGGTCACTTCGTTGGCCAGTACGCTGTCGTACTGTGAACGGGCGTTCTGGACGTCAGTAATCGCCACCAGGCCGACGTTGAAACGCTGAGTGGTTTGATCTAACTGGCGGTAAATGGCCTGTTTCTGCGCTTCGGTATAGGAGAGCGAGTCAATCGCGCTCAGCACGTTGAAGTAGGCGGTCGCGGTGTTCAGGATCAGCGTTTGCTGGTTGGTCTGATAGGTCACATCCTGGATACCTGCGCTCTTTTCCTGCAGCGTCAGTGCGCGCCATTTAGACATATCAAACAGCGTCTGCGTCAGTTGCAGTGATGCACTGGTGGCATTGGAGTTAATGCCGTTGCTATCGCGGAAACCGTTGCTGTAGGTATAATCTGCACCTAAGCCTAACTGCGGCAGCAATGGGCTACGCGCTTCGTTAATCTTTTCAAACGCAGCATCACGATCGGCCGCCGATTTACGTAAATCAGGGTTGCCCAGACGTGCCTGCTGGTAGACCTGTAACAGGTTATCTGCCTGGCTCATTGCACTGAAGCCCGTCAGGCCCAGGCCGATAAGGATGGGGAGCAATTTCTTCATTTGCATTCCTTGTTGTGAAGCAGTATTAGCGCTGATCTAATTAAAAATAATTGCCGATTCTAACAGAATCTTCCACACCAAAAGGTTGGCGTTACGTGCCATCTGGCGGTAATTTGCACCAATCTACCATATAGCCTTACAAACGGCAGCCAAACAGCCTTGAAATTCATAATTTCATCACCATTGCTACCAGGACTCGACTCATGCAAAAAACAGACAAGTTGCCAGTGACATTCGCCAAAAACGATGTAGAAATTATTGCACGAGAAACGCTTTATCGCGGTTTTTTTTCGATGGATCTTTACCGTTTCAGGCATCGCCTGTTCAATGGTGGGATGAGCGGCGAAATTCGGCGCGAAATTTTTGAGCGCGGGCATGCGGCAGTCTTGCTACCCTTTGACCCAGTGCGCGATGAAGTTGTCCTTATTGAGCAAATTCGAATTGCCGCTTATGACGTAAGCGAAAGTCCGTGGCTGCTGGAGATGGTGGCCGGGATGATCGAAGAGGGGGAATCGGTCGAAGACGTTGCCCGCCGCGAGGCGCTGGAAGAGGCGGGGCTGGTTGTCGGTCGTACGAAACCGGTGCTGAGCTATCTGGCAAGCCCGGGCGGTACCAGTGAGCGCTTGTCCATTATGGTGGGCGAAGTGGACGCCACGACGGCGGATGGGATCCACGGTCTGGCTGAAGAACACGAAGATATTCGGGTTCATGTGGTGAGCCGGGAGCAGGCTTACCAGTGGGTTGAAGAGGGGAAAATCGACAACGCAGCCTCTGTCATCGCTCTGCAATGGCTGCAACTGCATTATCAGACATTACGAAACGAGTGGAAAAAATGAAGCGCTATACACCTGACTTCCCAGAAATGATGCGCCTGTGCGAAACCAATTTCGCACAATTGCGCCGCCTGTTGCCGAAAAACGACGCACCCGGCGAAACGGTGAGCTATCAGGTGAGCAACGCGCAGTATCGGTTAACGATAACAGAATCAACGCGCTACACTACGCTGGTGGAGATTGAGCAAACGGCTCCCAGCATTAGCTACTGGAGTCTGCCGTCGATGACGGTACGTCTCTATCACGACGCGATGGTCGCTGAAGTGTGTTCAAGCCAGCAGATCTTTCGCTTCAAAGCGCGATATGATTACCCGAATAAAAAGTTGCATCAACGCGACGAAAAGCATCAAATTAACCAGTTTTTAGCCGACTGGCTAAGATATTGTTTAGCACATGGAGCAATGGCGATTCCGGTTTGTTAGCGTCATAAACCTACCTAAGGACACCATTTGGAAAGCCTGTTGAACCTGACTGTTGCTGGTGGGGCACCAGTCAGGATATTACAAATCACCGATACTCACCTTTTTGCCGAAAAGCATGAGACTCTGCTGGGCGTGAACACCTGGGAGAGTTATCAGGCTGTACTTAGCGCGATTCATGCCGAAAACCGCGCATGCGATTTGATTGTCGCAACGGGCGATCTGGCGCAGGATCAATCCTCCGCGGCCTATCAGCATTTTGCTGAGGGGATCGCGAGCTTCAGCGTGCCTTGCGTCTGGCTGCCGGGCAACCATGATTTCCAGCCTGCTATGTACAATTCACTCCATGAGGCGGGAATTTCTCCGGCGAAGTGTGTGTTTGCGGGTGACCAGTGGCAGATATTACTGCTCGACAGCCAGGTATTTGGTGTCCCACATGGTGAGTTAAGCGAGTTTCAGCTCGACTGGCTGGAAAACAAACTGGCCGCTGAGCCGTCGCGTCATACGCTGCTGTTGCTTCATCATCACCCACTGCCAGCGGGCTGTAGCTGGCTTGATCAACACAGTCTGCGCAACTCTGCGGCACTGGACAGCGTTCTGGTGAAGTTCCCGCGGGTGAAAAACCTGCTGTGCGGACATATTCACCAGGAGCAGGATCTCGACTGGAACGGTCGCCGCCTGCTTGCAACCCCGTCGACCTGCGTTCAGTTTAAGCCACACTGCGCCAACTTTACCCTGGATACTATCGCACCGGGCTGGCGCTGGCTGGAACTGCACGCCGATGGTTCGCTGACCACGGAAGTGTGCCGTTTGTCAGGTGCAAAATTCCGCCCGGATACCGCTTCAGAAGGCTATTGATGTCTACGCTTCTCTATCTTCATGGGTTCAACAGCTCACCGCGTTCCGCAAAAGCGACACAGCTTCGCCAGTGGCTGAGCGAGCATCATCCGCACGTTGAGATGATCGTTCCGCAGCTGCCGCCCTACCCGGCAGATGTGGCGGAGATGCTTGAATCTATTGTTCTGGAACACGGCGGTGAATCCTTCGGCGTGGTTGGCTCATCGCTGGGCGGCTATTACGCCACCTGGCTGTCGCAATGCTTTATGCTGCCCGCTGTCGTGGTTAACCCGGCGGTACGGCCATTTGAGCTGCTGAGGGACTTTCTTGGACAGAACGAGAACCCCTACACCGGCCAACAATATGTGCTAGAGTCTCGCCATATTTACGATCTCAAAGTTATGCAGGTAGACCCGCTTGAAGCGCCCGATCTCATCTGGCTGCTGCAACAGACGGGTGATGAAGTGCTGGATTACCGCCAGGCAGTGGCGTATTACGCATCCTGCCGCCAGACTATAGAAGAGGGCGGAAACCATGCTTTCACGGGCTTTGAGGATCATTTCACCCAGATTGTCGATTTTCTTGGACTGCACAGCCTCTGACAATCAATGCGAATTGCTAGTTTAAATCATGACGCAAACCTATAACGCTGATGCCATTGAGGTACTCACCGGGCTTGAGCCGGTTCGCCGCCGCCCGGGGATGTACACCGATACGACGCGCCCAAACCACCTGGGCCAGGAAGTTATTGATAACAGTGTGGACGAAGCGCTGGCAGGCCATGCCAAACGCGTTGACGTTATCCTGCATGCCGATCAGTCGCTGGAAGTCATTGACGACGGTCGCGGTATGCCGGTGGATATCCACCCGGAAGAGGGGGTTCCGGCCGTTGAGCTGATCCTCTGTCGTCTGCATGCGGGCGGTAAGTTCTCCAATAAGAACTACCAGTTCTCCGGTGGCTTGCATGGCGTGGGGATTTCCGTCGTAAACGCCCTGTCTAAACGCGTGGAAGTGAACGTTCGCCGTGACGGCCAGGTTTACAACATCGCGTTTGAAAACGGCGACAAGGTGCAGGAGCTTCAGGTCGTCGGTACATGCGGAAAACGTAACACCGGTACCAGCGTTCACTTCTGGCCTGACGAAAGCTTCTTCGACAGCCCACGTTTTTCTGTTTCTCGCCTGACGCACCTGCTGAAAGCTAAAGCGGTACTTTGCCCGGGCGTGGAAATTACCTTTAAAGATAACGTCAACAACACCGAGCAGAGCTGGCGCTACGAAGATGGTCTTAACGACTATTTGTGCGAAGCGGTAAACGGCCTGCCGACGTTGCCGGAAAAACCGTTTGTCGGTAATTTTTCGGGTGATACCGAAGCGGTGGACTGGGCGCTACTGTGGCTGCCGGAAGGCGGTGAGTTGCTGACGGAAAGCTACGTCAACCTGATCCCGACCATGCTTGGCGGTACGCACGTCAACGGTCTGCGTCAGGGGCTGCTGGATGCGATGCGCGAATTCTGCGAATACCGCAACATTCTGCCGCGTGGTGTGAAGCTGTCGGCGGAAGACATCTGGGATCGTTGTGCCTACGTGCTGTCCGTGAAGATGCAGGATCCGCAGTTTGCCGGGCAGACCAAAGAACGCCTGTCATCACGTCAGTGTGCGGCGTTCGTTTCCGGCGTGGTGAAAGATGCCTTCACCCTGTGGCTGAACCAGAACGTTCAGGCTGCGGAAATGCTGGCCGAAATGGCGATTTCCAGCGCCCAGCGTCGTCTGCGTGCGGCGAAAAAGGTCGTACGTAAAAAGCTGACCAGCGGCCCTGCGCTGCCGGGCAAGCTGGCGGACTGTACTGCACAGGATCTTAATCGCACCGAGCTGTTCCTCGTGGAAGGGGACTCGGCAGGGGGATCGGCCAAGCAGGCGCGCGATCGTGAATATCAGGCGATCATGCCGCTCAAGGGTAAGATCCTGAATACCTGGGAAGTCTCTTCGGATGAAGTGCTGGCCTCGCAGGAAGTACACGACATCTCCGTGGCGATCGGCATCGATCCGGACAGCGACGATCTGAGCCAGCTGCGCTATGGCAAGATCTGTATCCTCGCGGATGCGGACTCCGATGGTCTGCACATCGCCACGCTGCTGTGCGCGCTGTTTGTGAAGCATTTCCGTACGCTGGTGAAAAACGGTCACGTCCACGTGGCGCTGCCACCGCTGTACCGTATCGACCTCGGCAAAGAGGTTTACTACGCGCTGACGGAAGAAGAGAAAGCCGGTGTGCTGGAGCAGCTCAAGCGTAAGAAGGGCAAACCGAACGTTCAGCGCTTTAAAGGGCTGGGTGAGATGAACCCGATGCAGCTGCGCGAAACCACGCTGGATCCGAATACCCGCCGTCTGGTGCAGTTGACTATCAGCGACGAAGACGAACAGCAAACCAATGCCATGATGGATATGCTGCTTGCCAAGAAACGTTCAGAAGACCGACGTAACTGGCTGCAGGAGAAAGGCGATATGGCGGATATTGAGGCCTGATATCCTCATCCTAACCCTCTTTCACAGGGAGAGGGGAGGGATCGTAGGCCCGGTAAGCGTGAGCGCCACCGGGCTTTTTTACATCAAAACTCCATCTTCACCGTAAACTGCACTTCGCGTGGGTCACCAATCTGGTTGCCCAGGTTATTGGTCGCGATAGATGAGGTGTAGTATGTCTTGTCAAACAGGTTCTTCACGTTGACCTGCAACGTCACCGGATACTGCAGTTTCATCTTATACGCCGCGAACGCATCCGCCACGACGTAACCTGGCAGGTAGTAATCCGCACCGTTGGTGGCTGAGCGACGGCTTACGCCGTGTCCACCGCCGCCGATCGTCAGGGTATTTCCGCCGATCACATTATGAATATCGTAAGTCAGGAACAGTGACCCGGTATGGCGTGGCACGTTTGGCAGTGGCTTGCCCGCATAGTCCGGATCTTCCAGCACTTTTGCGTCGGTATAACCATAGCTGGCGATAATATTGGTGTTCTCGGTCAGCGAACCCGCCAGATCCACTTCTACGCCTTGTGAACGTACGCGGCCTGCGGTTTTGGCGACGGTTTCATCCCCCACGCTTTCGGTGTAGAGCACGTTACGCTTGTGAATATCAAACAGCGCAATATTGGCGGTAATGCCACTGAACAGGTCAAACTTGGCACCCACTTCGTAGGCATTGGACGTTTCTGGTGGCAGGTCGCCAATGTAACTCGCAATGGACGACTGCGGCATAAACGTCTGGGAATAGTTGGCAAACAGCGAGACGAACGGTGTGAGCTTATAGACTACCCCCAGCTTCGGCGTCCATTGATCGTCGCGACTGTCGGTGTTGACGTTGAACGGACGGCCTTTCCCCGCATACTGGGTGTAATACTGATAGCGCATCCCGGCGACAGCGATCCATTTATCCGTCAGGTACAGCGCATCCTGGGCGTAGGCGGAGTAGCTCTCCTGCTTAATTGTCTGGTCACTGTCGGATGCCGAGACGGTGGTGCATTTGCTCAGGTTGCCGTAAGTCGGGTGATAGATATTGAAATCTTTAACGTTCTTACAGCGGATCATATCCGTGCGCAGTAGATCGTAATTCTCATACGACACGCCAGTGAGGATCTCGTTATAGAACCCTGCGATATCTACGTTCCCCTGCAGATCCGCGCGGGTGGTGTGCATCCGCTGGGTTGAACCCTGCGTGGCGTCCACGCGGCGCGTCAGGTTGCCGGTTTTAGCATCGTAGGCCATTACGCGTGCCTGGTTGTCGCTGTACTTATCCTGGCTGAAGCTATAGTCGAACTTCGCGGTCCACTGGCTGTTGAGACGATATTCCGCATTGAGTTGCGCCAGATCGGACTGACCATCGGTGATGTTGAACGGCTCATCAAAGCGCGTTTTACGGTCAACCTTCACTGGCTGTTTGGTGTTGAGATCGAAGATCGTTCCGCGATCGAACGGTGTCTTATAGTCGCGATGCGAGTAGAGCACGGTCACGGTGGCGTCATCGCCGAACCAGGTCAGCGATGGGGCGATAAAGGTACTGCGATTGGTACCGTAATTACGCCAGTAATCTTCGTCCTGATACTCACCCGTCAGGCGATATGCCAGACGCGTGCCCTCAACCGGGCCTGTGACGTCAAATTGTCCTGTTCCGCCGCCAAAACTGGTGGAGGTGGCAGAGATGGAGCCACCGAAGGTTTTTTCCGGGCGTTTGGTGACCACGTTAATCAGACCACCCGGGTCGAGAATGCCATACAGCGTGGAGGCCGGGCCTTTCAGCACTTCCACACGTTCGGTTGCGGCGTTAAAGCTGCGCGGCAACACGGTGCGCAGGCCGTTAGTCATGATCGAACCGTCACGGTTAGCGCCAAAACCACGACGCACGAACGCATCCTGCGTACCACCCAGCGTGTTGGTTTGCACCACATTACTGACGTTATACAGTGCCTCGTCGAGCGTGGTGGCATGTTGATCTTCCAGCACTTTATCACTGACGGTATTCACCACCTGCGGGATGTCCAGCATCGGCATAGTGGTCAGTGTAGCGGTGGAGGTATTCAGCGACTGATAGCCGTTGGTGGCATCGGCTGTGGCATTGGGATCGGCAGTGACGGTGAGCGTTTCACCCTCCTGAGCCGTTGCGGTTTCTGTTGCGTGTACCAGAGGTACCATGAACAAAAGTGAAAAGAGCGCGCGCCCTTTTACCCCAGAGAGTGAAGGTGTGAACTTAGCCATTACATCTGTTTTCCCGAAATATCCTGCGATGAAAAGCTCGCGGAAGAATGTGTGAGTCATTGCCCTTACGGTCTGTTCGTTATCCATCGCTGGCGTCGAACATGTAATTGAGAATCATTCAATCATGCATGGATGTAGTAGTAAATGGAAAAAAGCAAAAATCGGCTACAGCTGAAAAACGTGCAGAGTGGGCAGGTTGGTAAATGGGTAACAATATGAAAATAAATAAATTAAAAACAATTTTGTTTTTGTAGTGCCGCGTAATTATCCCTGGTGTTGCAAGGGTGTTTCTTCTCTTGACTACTACATGGCGCAGCGGCAAACTCTCAAAAGAGAATGAGTTTTATTTTTATTTGTTGGTTTTCTTATTAAGTTGGCGTTCACGTGGCTCACAACACGAAAAAACCGGGACTGGTTCTGGAGAACCTCTCTGCGGGCTATCAGAAAAAAATCATCGTCGATGATATCTCCCTTGCGATCCCTCAGCAGAAAATAACCGTGCTGGTAGGGGCAAACGGCTGTGGAAAATCCACGCTGCTGAGCACTATCGCTCGTCTGCTGCAACCGCTTGGCGGTACCGCGCTGCTGGATGGTAAAGCGATTCATGGACAACCGACCAAAGACGTTGCCCGCCAGCTTGGCATCCTGCCTCAGTCTCCGCTGTTGCCGGAGGGCTTAACCGTTTTTGAGCTGGTATCACGCGGGCGCTTTCCTTGGCAGAATTTTATGCGCCAGTGGAGCGATGAAGATGAGCTGGCCGTTGAAGAGGCGCTGCGCCTGACCGGTACAGCGGCGTTTGCTCATTTGCCTGTTGAAAGCCTGTCGGGCGGCCAGCGTCAACGCTGCTGGATAGCGATGGCGCTGGCGCAGCAAACGCCGTACATCCTGCTGGATGAGCCAACGACGTTTCTCGATCTCCGCTATCAGGTAGAAATTCTCGAGCTGCTGCACACCCTGACCCGCCAGCATGGGCGCACCGTCGTGGTGGTACTGCACGATCTCAACTTCGCCGTGAACTACGGTGATTCACTGGTCTTTTTACGCCAGGGAAAAGTGCAGGGCGTGCTTCACGAGGGGGATGTTTGCACACCGGAGCTAATCAAAACCGTATTCGACGTCGACGTACATATGTCGCTTAATCCGTTGACCGGCAAACCGTTCTTTATGCCGTTTCGCCAGGTTGCCGACAAACCATGATGCGCATCTCTCTGGTTTTTGTACTTTTCGCTCTGTTGCTGCTGATGGGGGCGATTGCGCATCTGGGTATTGGCGCGCGCTTTATTACTCCACAGACAGTGGTACAGGCATTTCTCGATTTCGACCCGCGTAATTTCGACCATAACGTCATCATCAGGCTGCGTCTGATACGGCTTTGGGCCGCCCTGACGACGGGGGCAGCGCTTGGCGTGGCGGGTGTATTACTGCAATCCGTGATCCGCAACCCGCTGGGTGAGCCGCATATTCTGGGGCTGAATGCGGGCGCGGCGCTGGCAGTGGTGCTGACCAGCGCGCTCGGGCTGGCGTTACCGTCTGGTCGCCCGTTGATTGCCGCTGCCGGGGCCGCCACGCTGTTTCTGTTGGTACTGGTGTTCTCCTCCGCCGGGCGTACCGGGCTCACGCCGATGAAAGTCACGCTGTGCGGCGTGGCGATGTCGGCATTTGCCTCGTCGATTACCGCCACGGTTCTGATTCTGGATGAACAGACGCTGCTTGCCATGCGTACCTGGCTGGCGGGCGATGTTGCCGGAATAAAGGCAGAGACGATCCTCAGTGCAACCTGGGCTGCCACCGCCGGTTTTGGGTTGGCTCTCTGGTTGTCACCATCACTCAACATGCTGGCGTTAGGCGACAGGATGGCGCAGGGGCTTGGCGTATCGTTGTTGAAGACCCGCCTTTTCGCTCTGCTGGCAATTGCACTGCTCTGCGGGGCTGCCGTCTCCATTGCCGGGCCGATTGGCTTTATCGGCCTTGTAGTACCGCAGTTGATCCGCCGACTGGTGTCGGTGGATTTACGCGTAATGGTGCCCCTGTCGGCCCTGTGTGGAGCGCTGGTTTTGCTGCTGGCAGATATCGCTGCCCGCACTTTGTTCACGCCGTATGAGCTGGCAACCGGCGTCATGACCGCTCTGGTCGGTGCTCCCGTCTTTATCTTTATGGCTTCGAGGATGTTCAAATGAACCGGGCAGGATTACGCGCGTTCCGCATCGGCCCTTTCTCAACGCTGATTCGCCCGAAGGCGCTACGGTGTCTGGCGCTGTTCACGCTGGTAAGCGTGTTGTTGCTGAGTTTTGGCCTGACGCACGGTTCGCTTGCCATTCCCGCTTCTGCCATCGGGCGCGCGCTGTTTTCACCGCAAAGCCTGGAAGCGGATGCGCGCTACATCGTGATGGATATCCGACTGCCGCGTCTGCTGATGGCGGTGTTATGTGGGGCAATGCTGGGTATGGCGGGGGCGGCCATGCAGTCTATCACCCGCAATGGCCTGGCTGACCCAGGTCTTATCGGCGTGAAAGAGGGCTGTAGTGCGGCGGTACTGCTGCTGATTTTTCAGTTTCCGGCGTTGAGCCTGTTCTGGCGTCCGCTGGTTGGTATGACCGGTGGGCTGCTGACTGCGCTGCTGGTGGTGGCACTGGCGCGCGACATCTCGCGCCCGCGATTTATCCTGATCGGTATCGGCGTTTCATGGGCATTTGCTGCGGCAATGGGGGTCTTTATGACTACCGCCGACGTGCGCGACGTGCAGACGGCGATGCTATGGCTGGCAGGGAGTCTGCATGCAGCAAACTGGACGCTGGTCAGTATTACGGTGGTTTGGGCATTACCCGCGTGTGCTCTGCTGCTGTTTACCGCCCGCGCTGCTGATGTGGCGTTGCTTGGCAATCAGACCGCAACCGGGCTTGGCGTGCGTACTTCACGGTTAGCGCTGCTGCGCGTGTTTGCCCCGGTGATACTGACGGCGGCCTGCGTCTCCTGCGTGGGTAGCATTGGTTTTGTCGGGCTTATTGCGCCGCATATGGCGCGCCTGCTGCTACGTGGCGGACAAACCGCGCTACTGGCGGGAAGTGCAGTGCTGGGTGCGCTGCTGGTGCTGCTGGCCGATAACATCGGGCGTCTGGCATTTTTACCGCTGCAACTGCCCGCGGGGATTGTGATTTCATTGACTGGCGGACCATTTTTCCTGCTGCTGCTCTGGCAGCGTCGGGACAGATTTTAGGGGAATATGATGCGTGTACTTTTTTCGATACTGTTGCTGGCGGGGTTTGCGGTAAATGCGGCGGAGCCGACGCAGACGTTTACCGACGATCTGGGGCGCAAGGTCGTTGTGCCGGTTCATCCGAAACGGATCGTCTCGCTACATGACCTGGATATCACCATTCCCCTGATTGAGCTTGGGGTACCCCCCGTCGCCAGCCACGGACGTACCCGACCGGACGGCAGCCATTTTCTGCGCTCCAGCGGAATGCTGACGGGCGTTGATTTCGATAATTCCGACATTAAATTTATTGGCACTGCGGATATCGATATTGAAGCCATTGCGGCCGCGAAGCCGGATCTGATCATTACCGAGCCGACCCGTAATACCCCCGTCGGACAACTGGAGAAAATCGCCCCGACGGTGAGTATTGATCACCTTGACGGCGGCGCGCCGGAGATCTACCGCAAGCTGGCACAGCTCACCGGTACACAGGCGCGGCTGGCGATCCTGGAGCGGCGCTATCAGGAACAAATCAAGGCGCTCAGGGCGACTATCGACACCCGAAAAATACCCGTGTCGGTGATTCAGGCGAATCAGGGCAAAATCACCGCCATGCACAGCTACCACTCGCTGGGACGCGTGCTGCGCGACGCGGGGTTCACCTTCCCACCGCTGATTGAAAACATCCCCGACGGCGGACGTATCGACGTCAGCGCCGAGCGTCTGCCGGAGCTGGATGCCGATGTTGTCTTTGCCACCTGGCGCGGGGATACCGGTGGCAAACCGCAGGACGAGCTGGCGGCGATGGATTCGGTGATGCCGGGCTGGTGTCAGTTCCTCAAAGCCTGCCGAACCGGGCATTACGTGCTGATCTCCCGTGAAGAGGCCATTTCGAACTCGTTCGCCTCCTTAGGACTGATGGCCGCGCAGGTGCAGTCGCACATTGCCGGGCGTCCGCTGCCGGAGGTGTCACAGTGATCCGTAAAGACAAAGCGCGGGTGGATGTCTACGGCGACCGCTTCCGCTCGCGAGGGCACCAGCTGACGCCGCGTCTGCTGCAGGTGGCGCGTTATATCAATGAGAACCGGGAAGCGGTGATGGAGCAGACGGCAATGGAGATTGCCGCCCTGCTGAAAACCTCCGATGCCACGGTTGTGCGCGCGATTCAGGCGCTGGGCTTTGCCGGGCTACGCGATCTGAAACAGACGCTGGAGCAGTGGTTCGGCCCGGTCGTTACCTCCAGCGAAAAGATGTCCACCACGGTGAATACGCTCGCCAGCGACGTCAATGCGAGCATTGATTTCGTGCTGGAGGGGCATCAGCACACCTGCGAGGTGTTGTCCGAACCGCACAACCGCTATGCGATGGCCCAGGCGGTGTCGCTGCTGGCACAGGCGAAGCAGGTCGCCATTTTTGGTATTGGCGCATCCGGTATTCTGGCCGAGTATACTGCCCGGCTGTTCAGCCGCATTGGTTTGCCCGCGACGCCGCTCAACCGCACCGGGATTGGTCTTGCCGAACAGCTGATTGCCCTCCAGCGTGGTGATGTGCTGGTAATGATGGCGCAAAAATCTGCCCATCGGGAAGGGCAGACGACCCTGCGCGAAGCAAAGCGGCTGGGCATTCCCGCCATTTTACTGACCAACGCTCTCGATTCTCGTTTCAGCAAAGAGGCCAGCGTGGTGATCCACGTCCCGCGAGGGGGGGAGAAGGGTAAGATCCCGTTACACGGCACGGTGTTGCTGTGTCTGGAGATGATGATTTTGTCCGTCGCCTCTACGGAGCCGCAGCGCACCATTAAGTCGATGAAGCGTATCAACGAATTTCATCGTGGGTTAAATCCGGGGAAAAAGCGCGCTTGATGAGATGCCGGGCGGTGCTGGCGCTTACCCGGCAGTGACCACAAAACTAAACCCCTTGCTCCAGGATGCGGATATGGGTGTCCAGCACGTCACCTTTCACTGCTTCGCTCCACGCTTTCATGTGCGCGGTCTGCAGATGCGCCTCAAGATGCGCCACGGTTTCCCAGTGTTCAATCATCATGATCGAGTCCGGCGCGGTGGCCTGGAAGCTTGCATTGGTGGTGGCGTCGACCATCGGCGCATAGCCGTGGCAGCCTTCTTCTTTCAGTACGGTCGGGATGATCTTCACGAACTGATCCAGCACCGCCTGGCGGTGATGTTGACCTGGACGAGTACGAATTTCTGCGATAACAGTAAGCATGGTTAACTACTCCTTTAATTCCAGGCTACCAGTTAAGCAAAAATTTCCGCAAGATGCTTGCGATATTCTGCTATATAGCGCGGGACATCCGGCATTTTAATTACGTCGTTGACGATAAAGGTTGGCAGCGAGTCCATCCCCAGGAACTGGTTGGCCTTGTGGAATGGCAGATACGCGCCGTCTACGCCCACGCCTTCAAAGAACTGCTCTTTCTCCGTGAACGCTTCCATTGGGGCATTCCAGGTCAGAGACAGCATGTATTTTTTGCCCTGGATCAGGCCACCAGAACCGTATTTTTTGGTGACGTCAGATCGTGTGCGGCCGTCGCTGGCATACAGCGAGCCGTGGCCCTCGGTGAACACATCGTCCATGTATTTTTTCACCGTCCACGGTGCACCCATCCACCAGCCTGGCATCTGCCAGATAACCACGTCAGCCCACAGGAAGTTCTGCACTTCCGCGTTAATGTCGTAATCGCTGTCGGCGCGCACAACCTTAACATCATGCCCGGCGTCGCGCAGGAAGCCGTCCGCGACCTCGGTCAGGGTGTCATTCAGTTGGCCTTTCGAGTGCGCGAATTCTTTCGCGCCATTGATAATCAGAATGTTGCTCATTTTTCGTCCTCAGTGTACAGCGTTTGACGATAAGTCTACGCGCGATGGTAACGTGGTAGAATGAGCAAAATGTGTAAAGTCTTTTGCTTTAAACGCAATAATGGATTACCAGCTAATTTTCACGTTGAATCCACCGCCATCGGCATTTTCCAGCGATACGCGCATACCGTGCAGGGCAGCAATACGCCTGACAATAGAGAGCCCCAGCCCGCTTCCGGTCGCCTCCTGTCCTGGCGGGCGATAAAAGCGCTCGCCGAGACGTGCCAGTACCGTGGGAGAAATCCCCGGGCCGTTGTCACACACGGTAAAGCTGTGGGTGTCCAGCGTCACATTGACCACGCTACCGCGCGGGCTGTAACGCACGGCGTTATCCAGCAGGTTACGGACCAGCAGGCTCAATAGCAGCTGTTGACCCGTATGTTTAACCTGCGGGGCGTTGATATTCAGGCGGATATCAATGCCTGCCTGCTGCGCCGGGTACCAGATATCCATCACCGCCGACTGCAGTAAATCGGCCATCACAATCGGTTCGACGTCGTCCAGATTATCCAGCGAGTCCAGGCGTGAGAGCGTCAGGAGCTGATCCACCAGCCGGGATGCCCGGTCGATACCGGCGTGCAGTTGGGTCAGCGCTTTTTCCTGCGCCTGCGGATCATCCCGCGACAGTTGCGCCACGTCGGTTTGCACCTTCAACGCAGCCAGCGGGCTGCGCAGTTCGTGGGCGGCATCCGAAGTGAATTGCCGTTCACGGGTCATCATCTCCTGGGTGCGCGTAAACAGATGGTTCAGCGAGTCAAGCAGGGGGTGTACTTCTGCGGGAACACCTTGCGTTGAGAGCGTGTCGGTGGCATCCGGTGAGCGCGAGCGCAGGGTCTTCGCCAGCTTTTTCAGCGGCTGCAGCTCCCGGTTGAGCAGGACGATAAGCAACAGCAACATCACGGGCAGTGCCACCAGCCACGGCGTGAGCTGTGAGCTGACGATATCCAGCGCCATCTCCTGGCGGTATTCCCACTCCTGGCCGACCACCACGCGATATTTCCCGTCAGGTGAGGTAAGCCATAAAAAACGCCATTCATCCTTGTCGTCTTTAAGCTGCCCGTTGTCAAAACCGTCACGGCGATAGTGATACAGAATGTCGCGCCCGTTTTCACCGTCGTTTAACACCATTTTTCCGTCGGGGGTGTAGATGGCGAAGGCCAGCGCGTCATCGTCCAGACGACCATGTTTCACTTTTTTGGGGATGTCGGACATCCGTTTGGGAGCCTGGATCTCGTTCAGATCCATCGCCAGCAGCCGTTTGGCAAACAACATCTGCTGGGTATCAAACAGCTTATCGAGCTTGCGGGTGGTCTGGTGCCAGGCAACGATGCTTGCGGCGAACCACGCGGCCAGGGACAACACCAAAAAAAGCAGCGTCAGGCGCAGCTTCAGGCTCAGGCGTTGGGTCAGTTTCATGCGTCACCCAGGGTATAACCGATGCCGTGAACGGTGCGGATAAATTCACTGCCAAGCTTACGGCGCAGATGATGCACATGGACTTCCACGGTATTACTGGAGACGTCATCATCCCAGGTGTAGAGTTTTTCCTCGATCAGCTTGCGCGGCAGCACGCGGCCTGCATTGCGCATCAGCAACTCCAGCAGGGCAAACTCTTTGGGTTTGAGAGCCAGCGTTTCACCTTCAAGTTTCGCAACGAGGCTTGCCGGATCGAGCGTCACCTTGCCGTGACGAAGTTCATTGCGCGTCTGGCCGTGGCTACGGCGCACCAGTGCTTCAAGGCGAGCCGCCACTTCAATCAGGGCGAATGGCTTACACAGGTAATCATCCGCCCCCAGACGCAAACCTTCGACGCGCTGGTTAAGTGCATCCCGCGCGGTCAGCACCAGTATTGGCTCACTGCGTCCGCTTTCGCGCCAGGCGCGCAGGATCTCCAGACCGTCAATTTCCGGTAGCGTCAGGTCAAGCACCACGGCATCATAGGGGGCGGTATACAGCGCGGTTTGCCCGGTTTTCCCGTCGGTAAACCAGTCCACGCTAAACCCCATTTTGCTTAGGCCCGCTTTGATGCCATCGCCAATTAACTTGTCGTCTTCTACCAGTAAAATGCGCATAACGCCCTCCTTGATAACGTCAGTAAACCCTCTGCAGTAGCTTGCTGTACAGCAATAATAAATAAATTTTTCCCTTAAGAAGTTGTTAAGTATTACCCGGTTTAATGCACTGCGAAACGATATTAAAGGGAGAGATTAAGATGAAAAAATTCGCTGCGATTACCGCCATCATGATGATGACCACAGCCCCCGTTTTTGCTGCTCAGGGTGGATTTAACGGCCCCTCAGCCACACCTGCCCAGACGCAAACCCAAACCCAACAGGGCGGGTTTGTCGATAATAACGCCAATCTCACTACAGCCGTAAAAGTGAAAGAGATGCAGGACGACAGCTGGGTGAAACTGCGCGGGAACATCACCGAGCGCCTGTCCGATGACCGCTATATGTTCCGCGATGAGACCGGTACGGTAAATGTGGAGATTGACCACAAGCGCTGGAACGGCGTGACCGTTACCCCGCAGGATAAAGTTGAAATCCAGGGTAAGGTTGATAAAGGGTGGAACGAGTTTGAAATCGACGTGAAGCAGGTTATCAGGCTTAACCAGTAACGCCTGACTGACTTGAAATAATGCCGCCCGGTCAACGTGCGGCATTTTTTTGTCTGTTAATCCCAGTTCCCGTAGGGGTAGGTTCTGCCTTTGCTGATCTCTTCAATGGACTGAATGTAATCTTCGACAGGGGTATTGAAGGCTTTGCAGAGGGTGAGATCTTTGCCGGATCGGGTAACCAGTTTTCTGGGTTTAATCGGAATACTGGGGCGTCCGGCAACATCTGAAAACCAGATTTTGACTTTGCCACCGGGGGACAGGCCAAAGACCATTCTGTTGTACCAGACAGGAGCACCGGAGGGACGAGTATGGTCGGCAGGCGTTTTCATTCTTTGCCAGGTTTCCGGCCCGAATATGGCACTGGTTTCATAGGTTTTTTGATCGGCATAGGAATCCCAGCAGAAGACGATGTACTGCGGCGGTTTTTTGACTTTGTTGAAATGGGCTCTGCCGCCAAAGGTAACATCTGTCCATTTATCAACGGAACCAGGATCGGGAGACGTCTGATCAAGCGTGTTAAAAGTATAGAGATAGCCATCCGTATCGATGACCCGCGCGTGATTGACATCAGCCAGCAAATCCTTGGGGGTGATAAAGGAAAAATCCCATTCCCCATAGGGAAGCGTCCAGTCGCCGCTGGCGGCCTGCTTTGACTGCAAAGGGTATGATTTTTGCGTCGTGCAGCCGGTGATGGCGAACATCACTGCGAGAATAACGTGTTTATTTATCTTCATTATTTCATCCCTGTTAATCCCAGTTCCCGTAGGGGTAGGTTCTGCCTTTGCTGATCTCTTCAATGGACTGAATGTAATCTTCGACAGGGGTATTGAAGGCTTTGCAGAGATCCAGATCGTTGCCGGATAGGGTGATCAGGCTTCTGGGTTTAACCGGGAGGCTGGGGCGTCCGGCGACGTCTGAAAACCAGACTTTGACTTTGCCACCGGGGGACAGGCCAAACACCATTCTGCTGTACCAGACAGGGGCACCGGAGGGACGAGTATGGTCGGCAGGCGTTTTCATTCTTTGCCAGGTTTCCGGCCCGAATACGGCGCGGGTTTCATAGGTTTTTTGATCGGCATAGGAATCCCAGCAGAAGACGATGTACTGCGGCGGTTTTTTGACTTTGTTGAATACATAGGTGCCGGGACCATGCACGGCCGAAGCCCATTTATCGATCGATTCATGGCTCTGGGACGTTGGATCAAGCGTGTTAAAGGTATAGAGATAACCGTCCGTATCGATTACCCGCGCGTGATTGATATCAGCCAGCAAATCCCTGGGGGTAACAAAGGTAAAGCTCCATTCCCCATAGGGAAGCGTCCAGTCGCCGCTGGCGGCCTGCTTTGACTGCAAAGGGTATGATTTTTGCGTCGTGCAGCCGGTGATGGCGAACATCACTGCGAGAATAACGTGTTTATTTATCTTCATTATTTCATCCCTGTTAATCCCAGTTCCCGTAGGGGTAGGTTCTGCCTTTGCTGATCTCTTCAATAGACTGTACATAGTTTTCGACAGGGGTATTGAAGGCTTTGCAGAGGGTGAGATCGTTGCCGGATAGGGTGATCAGGCTTCTGGGTTTAACCGGGAGGCTGGGGCGTCCGGCGACGTCTGAAAACCAGACTTTGACTTTGCCACCGGGGGACAGGCCAAACACCATTCTGCTGTACCAGACAGGGGCACCGGAGGGACGAGTATGGTCGGCAGGCGTTTTCATTCTTTGCCAGGTTTCCGGCCCGAATACGGCGCGGGTTTCATAGGTTTTTTGATCGGCATAAGAATCCCAGCAGAAGACGATGTATTGCGGCGGTTTTTTGACTTTGTTGAAATTGACGCTGGGGCCACGAATGTCTGAAGCCCAATTGTTGATGGAATCCGGGCTCTGGAACGTTGGATCAAGCATGTAGAAGGTATAAAGATAACCATCCGTATCGATTATCCGCACATGACTGGTATCAGCCATCAAATCTCTGGGGGTGACAAAGGTAAAGCTCCATTCCCCATAGGGAAGCGTCCAGTCGCCGCTGGCGGCCTGCTTTGACTGCAAAGGGTATTTTTTTTGTGGGCTGCAAGCAGCCGTCGTCAGGAGTAGGGCAAGTGCAACTATGTTGTGTATTTTCATCGTTTTTTTCCATCCATATTGTAAATCGTTCTCTTCCAGTTTGTGTCTGGCCTGTTCACAAAGCCGACCGTTTCGGAGGCCGATACGCCACCCTGTAATTCCCCGGTCTGCTTAAGTTCCACTGCGTTCCAGTGTGCAGAGCAGTGGATATAGTTTCTCGCTATTATGTCCACCTCTTCAGGTGTAAAACCGGATGCCGTTGCATGCCGACGAACCGCTTTCCCCATCTCCCGGGCATGTACACAAAACGGTTTTAATTCATCAGGGATGCGATGTTTACTCATCGTCTCTACATCCTTAAACGCTGCACCCGCTTCTGTCGCCGCATCGACCATGACCCGCAAGACCACCTTCGACCAGTCATATCTCACAATGCGATGGCGTAGCGTCAGGGCTGCATAAGTGCGCTTTTGCGGCTGGCTGTAGCGGTCGGCAGGGGCAAAATCGTCTTCCCAGACTTCGGGCGTGATGGTATGAGAATGTGCTATGGGCATGATGGCCGGTGAGTGCTCCAGCCTCTCTAGCTGCGCTATGGCTTGATGGTAGACGCGGGACTGTGCCCTGGGGTGATTGTATGGCAGCGTTTCAACCTGCGGGCGGGTCAGAAAGAGATCCTCGCGAAGCTGCGGCAGATAGCCACCGCCGATATCAGAATGCGCGCCGGGAAGTTCCAGCTCCGGCCAGGCGGGAACGACGCTGTTGAGGGCGAAGTTATAGCGGCATTCATGTCCGGCGGTGATGTGAAACACCTTCTGCGCCACGCCGGGACGCAGAGCGATATTGACGCTGCCTGTATCGGCGCTGTGTGGATCCAGACCGTTCGCTACCGTGCCGACTGCGGCCACGGTGTCCATAATGCCGAGAAAACGGGTATGACCTGCAGGTTTTCCACGATAGCTGTACTCGGCCATTCCTTTCAATATGGCCTTAGTAATTGCCATGTCTTCAGTCTGTACACGATTAGCAAAGTGACGGGCTGCGGCTGCGCCCCGGCTGAAGCCAAAGATATCAAACAGCAGATTCTCGACGACAAACTTCCCTTTCAGCAACGTTAAGGTGGCATCTATCACTTTAGCCAGTTGCTTAACCGCGTCGTCGGTTTTAGCAATAATCCCCGTCTCTGCGGTTCCCAGCCCCAGTCCTATCGGGTCATCGGGTTCACCTGCCCGAGTGCCTATTCCTTCAACATAGACAAAACCCTGAATGTAGCAGCCTTCTGGTGGAAATTTTTGCTCATACAACTCATTCAGCCAGTAGATATTCGTGTAGTACCCCAGATAGCTGCCTGCCCCAATGCCGTTAACCCCCATCTTCTCTGACGCATTTCTGGCAAGAATGCTTTCCGCGTCCAGGTTATCGATATCATAGTGCTGCGCCTGAAGCGTCTCGAGCATGCTTTGCGTGTTTACCGCGTTATTGCCCGTGCCGTCGAAGAACACGCCCAGCACCAGCGTCACCTTACGCTCCGGTGGCTCTGGCGGAAGCCGCATTTTCTGCACTACCGGAAAAAGACGGCCGTAATTTTCCGGCGTCAGCAGGTAGTCAAACTCGGTACCGGCTATCAGATGGCGACACAGGATATAATCGTAATTCACCGAAATATATTCGTAATGTAAATTATCTCCCCTGTATTGCTGATGAATGGACTGCATCGTCGCGCCACGAAGTTCGATAAGATAATATTTCTCCAGTCGCCCATATCTATTTGTTCGGTAAATATCAAACGTCATCTTCAGGCGTTCATTATTATTAATGGCATTGCAAAGTAACGGAGAGCTTTTATCCAGGAGTTTGCAAAAATTCAGCCCATGGTGGTGAATGCCACCCGGCGAGCCGCTTTCCACCTGCGTCAGGCTGAAGACCTGAATTTCGTCTTCACGCCCCAGTTGATAGCGGTTGCCGATGGAGGCTTGCGAACCACAGCCAGCAGAAATTTTTCCCTGAATCTCACCCTCAAGCGTTAAATAAATAAGATGGCTCATCTATTTTCCCTGAATGAGGTTTTTCATCATGGAAAAGCGTAACGATAAGGCCAAATAATTAACCTGCTATTTATCACATTAAGCAGTAAACGCTGCTGATTATTTAAACGTAAAAAGAAACGCTAATAAATTAAATATCGGTAATGCGTATCTGCTATGCACCAGAAAGGGCCGCTTAAGCGGCCCTTTTTCTTTGTGACTCAACACGGCAGATAGGGTAGTATCTGCGGCAATATTGCCTGAAACCCATCGGTTTCTGAGTTGAGGAATCACACGTAATGAGCGATATGGCAGAGCGCCTCGCGCTACATGAATTCACGGAAAACGCCTACCTGAACTACTCCATGTACGTCATCATGGACAGGGCGTTGCCGTTTATCGGTGATGGCCTGAAGCCCGTCCAGCGTCGCATCGTCTATGCGATGTCTGAGCTGGGGCTGAGCGCCAGCGCCAAGTTCAAGAAATCCGCCCGTACCGTCGGTGACGTGCTGGGTAAATACCATCCGCACGGTGATAGCGCTTGCTACGAAGCGATGGTACTGATGGCTCAGCCGTTCTCTTACCGTTACCCGCTGGTCGACGGGCAGGGGAACTGGGGTGCGCCGGATGATCCGAAATCCTTCGCGGCGATGCGTTATACCGAATCCCGTCTGTCTAAATATGCTGAAGTGCTGCTGGGTGAGCTGGGTCAGGGAACCGTCGACTGGGTGCCAAACTTCGACGGTACGATGCAGGAGCCGAAAATGCTGCCTGCGCGTCTGCCGAACATCCTGCTGAACGGGACCACCGGTATTGCGGTTGGTATGGCGACGGACATCCCGCCGCACAACCTGCGTGAAGTGGCGAAAGCCGCCATCACCCTGATTGAACAGCCGAAAACCTCGCTGGATGAGCTGCTGGATATCGTTCAGGGGCCGGACTACCCAACCGAAGCCGAAATCATCACTTCGCGCGCGGAAATCCGCAAAATCTACCAGAACGGTCGTGGCTCCGTGCGTATGCGCGCGGTGTGGACCAAAGAGGACGGTGCGGTGGTGATCACCGCGCTGCCGCATCAGGTTTCCGGTGCGAAAGTGCTGGAGCAAATCGCGGCTCAGATGCGCAATAAAAAGCTGCCGATGGTGGACGACCTGCGCGATGAATCTGACCACGAGAACCCGACCCGTCTGGTGATCGTGCCGCGCTCCAACCGCGTCGACATGGAGCAGGTGATGAACCACCTGTTCGCGACGACCGATCTGGAAAAAAGCTACCGCATCAACCTGAACATGATTGGTCTGGACGGTCGCCCGGCGGTGAAAAACTTGCTGGAGATCCTCTCCGAGTGGCTGACCTTCCGCCGCGATACGGTGCGCCGTCGTCTGAACCATCGTCTGGAAAAAGTGCTTAAGCGCCTGCATATCCTTGAAGGTTTGCTGGTGGCGTTCCTCAATATTGATGAAGTGATCGAGATCATCCGTACCGAGGACGAACCGAAACCCGCGCTGATGTCGCGTTTTGGCATTAGTGAAACCCAGGCCGAAGCGATCCTCGAGCTGAAACTGCGCCATCTCGCCAAACTGGAAGAGATGAAGATCCGCGGTGAGCAGAACGACCTGGAAAAAGAGCGCGATCAGTTGCAGGCGATCCTGGCGTCCGAACGCAAGATGAACAACCTGCTGAAGAAAGAGCTGCAGGCCGATGCCGATGCCTTTGGCGATGACCGTCGTTCTCCGCTGCACGAGCGCGAAGAAGCGAAGGCGATGAACGAGCACGACATGCAGCCGTCAGAGCCGGTGACGATTGTGCTGTCCCAGAGCGGCTGGGTGCGCAGTGCCAAAGGGCATGATATCGACGCGCCTGGGCTGAGCTACAAAGCGGGCGACAGCTTCAAAGCGGCAGTGAAAGGGAAAAGCAACCAGCCGGTGGCATTTATCGATTCCACGGGCCGCAGCTACGCCATTGACCCCATCACGCTGCCTTCCGCGCGTGGACAGGGTGAACCGCTGACCGGCAAGCTGACGCTGCCGCCGGGGGCGACGGTTGACCATATGCTGATGGAAGCCGATGAGCAGAAACTGCTGCTGGCCTCCGACGCGGGTTATGGCTTTATCTGTACCTTTAACGATCTCGTGTCGCGCAACCGTGCCGGTAAGGCGCTGATTAGCCTGCCGGATAACGCGCACGTCATGACGCCGCTGGTGATTGAGAACGAGAGCGACATGCTGCTGGCGATCACCACCGCCGGGCGAATGCTGATGTTCCCGGTCAGCGACCTGCCAGAACTGTCGAAAGGGAAGGGCAACAAGATCATCAATATCCCGTCGGCGGAAGCGGCAAAAGGCGAAGATGGCCTGGCGCACCTCTTTATTCTGCCGCCGCAGAGTACGCTGACCATCCACGTGGGCAAGCGTAAAATCAAACTTCGTCCGGAAGAGTTGCAGAAAGTGGTGGGTGAGCGCGGTCGCCGTGGCTCACTGATGCGCGGCCTGCAGCGCATCGACCGCGTGGAGATTGACTCTCCTGCGCGAAGCTACGCGGGCGACAGCGAAGAGTAATCTGGCTCTGACCCCCTCTTTCCCGGAGGGGGTATTTCAGTAAAATTTCCCGCAAAAACGTTGTTAATTCATGCGTTGCGATTAACAATACGCGCTCGTAATAAAGTCCTTACCTGGCCACAGGTGAAGTATAATTGTCAGCTGTTGGGGCTTCAGAGGTCGCTATGCTATACATTGTTCGTCTTATTCTTACCGTTATCTATTGCATTCTGGTCTGTGTTTTCGGCTGCATTTATTGCCTGTTCAGCCCGCGTAATCCGAAGCATGTCGCCACTTTTGGCCACATGTTTGGCCGTCTTGCACCGTTATTTGGCCTGAAGGTTGAAAAACGTATTCCTGAAGGCGCAGAGCAGTTTGGTAACGCCATCTATATCGCTAACCATCAGAACAACTACGATATGGTGACAGCCGCAAACATCGTTCTGCCACCGACGGTGACCGTGGGGAAAAAGAGCCTGCTGTGGATCCCGTTTTTTGGCCAGCTGTACTGGCTTACCGGTAACCTGCTTATCGACCGCAACAACCGTGCAAAAGCACACAGCACCATTGCGGAAGTGGTGAATCACTTTAAAAAGCGCAAAATCTCTATCTGGATGTTCCCGGAAGGGACGCGTAGCCGTGGCCGTGGCTTGCTGCCATTCAAAACGGGTGCGTTTCATGCAGCAATTGCGGCAGGCGTTCCAATTATTCCAGTGTGTGTTTCTAATACTTCTAATAAGATTAATCTTAACCGCCTGAATAACGGGCTGGTGATTGTCGAAATGCTGCCGCCGGTGGATACCAGTAAATACGGTAAAGATCAGGTACGCGAGCTGGCAGCACACTGCCGTGAACTGATGGCTCAACATATTGCATTGCTCGACAAAGAAGTCGCAGAGAGAGAAGCCGCCGGTAAGGTATAAACCGGCGTTAAAAGGGAAAACGAATTCCCGCGTTGTTAGTCGTTTCAGATGGAGCTTATATGTCACTCAGTCGGCGTCAGTTTATTCAGGCTTCGGGGATCGCCCTTTGTGCAGGCGCAATACCGCTGACAGCCAACGCCGCCGGGCAGCAACAGCCGCTGCCCATTCCGCCGTTAATTGAATCCCGTCGCGGGCAGCCGCTTTTCCTGACGCTACAGCGCGGCCACTGGTCGTTTACTCAGGGAACGCGAGCGTCTGTCTGGGGGATTAACGGGCGCTATCTTGGGCCAACCATTCGCGTGTGGAATGGCGATGACGTTAAGCTGATCTACAGTAACCGTACGTCCGAAAATGTCGCCATGACCATCAGCGGGTTGCAGGTACCAGGGCCGTTGATTGGTGGTGCTGCTCGCATGATGTCGCCAAACGCCGACTGGGCCCCCGTGCTGCCTATTCGTCAGGGCGCGTCCACCCTGTGGTACCACGCCAACACGCCTAACCGCACCGCTCAGCAGGTTTACAACGGCCTGGCCGGGATGTGGCTGGTGGAAGACGACGTCAGCAAATCCCTGCCGCTCCCGAACCACTATGGTGTGGATGACTTCCCGGTCATTATCCAGGACAAACGTCTGGATAACTTCGGTACGCCGGAATACAGTGAGCCGGGCAGCGGTGGCTTTGTCGGCGACACGCTGCTGGTTAACGGCGCGCAAAGCCCGTATGTCGACGTCTCGCGCGGCTGGGTGCGCCTGCGTCTGCTTAACGCCTCTAACTCGCGTCGCTATCAGCTGCAGATGAGCGATGGCCGGGCACTGCACGTGGTTGCAGGTGATCAGGGCTTTTTACCTGCGCCGGTTTCCGTCAAACAGCTTGCGCTCGCGCCAGGTGAACGCCGTGAAATTCTCATTGATATGACCAACGGGGATGAAGTGTCGATCACCTGCGGTGAAGCGGCGAGCATCGTTGACCGTATTCGTGGTTTCTTTGAGCCGTCGAGCATTCTGGTCTCCACGCTGGTGCTGACCCTGCGACCAACGGGCCTGTTGCCACTGGTGACCGATAGCCTGCCAATGCGCTTGCTGCCGCAGGAGATCATGAGCGGTTCGCCGGTACGTAGCCGTGAGATCCACCTGGGTGATGATCCGGGCATTAACGGTGCGTTGTGGGACGTCAAGCGCATTGATATCACCGCACAGCAGGGAACCTGGGAGCGCTGGACGGTACGCTCGGACATGCCGCAGTCGTTCCACATTGAAGGGGTAAGCTTCCTTATTCGCAACGTTAACGGTGCGATGCCCTTCCCGGAAGACCGTGGCTGGAAAGATACCGTCTGGGTGGATGGACAGGTCGAGCTGCTCGTCTACTATGGCCAGCCTTCGTGGCCGCACTTCCCGTTCCTGTTCCACAGCCAGACGCTGGAGATGATGGACAGGGGGTCCGTAGGACAAATGCTGGTGAACCCCGCGCCGTAACCTGTGACATTCCCGGCTTGCCGGGAATGGCTTATGCCCGCCAGAAGAAACGTGAGCAAAGGATCAGTACCGGGTAAATTTCCAGTCGACCCAGAATCATTGCCGCGCACATCAGCAACTTGGCCTCTTCTTTTAGCGTGCCGAACGTCGATGCCGTTTCCCCGAATCCCAGCCCCATATTGTTGATGCAGGCCGCCACGGTTGCAAATGAGGTAAACAGATCGTACCCCATCAGGTTCAGCATCCAGACGAAAAGACCCGTGATCATCACGTAGAGAAAGAAGAAGCTCCACACCGAGCGCAGAACGCGTTCATTCACCACGCTTTTGCCCACTTTGATGCTCAACAATGCTCTGGGATGTGCCAGCTGGTTCAGCTCCTGAACACTCTGTTTGAACATGATGAGGAAGCGCAGGGCTTTGATCCCGCCGCAGGTTGAACCAACGCAGCCGCCAAAAAAGCTGGCACTCAACAACAGGAAGATGGTGTGAGCGGGCCATTTTGCATAATCGGCCGTGGACAGGCCGTTATCCGTCATCATTGAGCTGGCCAGAAAGAAGGCGTGAACCAGGCTATCGGTGGCGTTGTACATCCCCGCATGCCAGACCTGCCAGGCCGTGATCGCGATGATAACCGTAGCGGCAGCCAGAAAGAATTTAACCTCAGGGCTGCGGCGAATCGGTTTGAATGTGCGCCTGGTAATCACGACATACCACAGGGTAAAGTTGAATGCGGAGAGCAGTGAAAACAGGCCAGCGACAACTTCAATCGCATTGCTGTCATAAAAACCGATGCTCTCGCTGCGGGTCGAAAAACCGCCCAGAGAGACGGTTGAAAGCCCGTGACAGAGCGCATCGAAGAAGGGCATGCCTGCCAGCCAGTAGGCCAGCGTACAGGCAATGCCAAGAATGAGATAGGTGACCCACAGCGTACGGGCGGTATCGGCAAGCCTCGGTGTGAGTCGCTCCTCTTTAAACGGGCCTGGCATTTCTGACTGATACAGTTTCATGCCACCGATCCCCAGTAAGGGCAGTACCGCCACGGCCAGAACGATAACCCCTAAGCCACCAATAAAATTAAGCTGCGCGCGGTAGTAAAGATACGATTTCGGCAGGGCACTGACGTCACCAATCACCGTTGCGCCCGTGGTGGTGATACCTGAAACCCCTTCAAAAAGAGCGTCGGCAAACGAGAGATGCAGCCCATCATCCAGCCACATTGGCATGGCGCTGATAAATGAAAACAGGAGCCAGAACAGAACAATAATCACAAAGCCATCGCGGGTGCGCAGCTGTATTCCGGCGTGTCGTGTGGCCCGCCATGCGATGCCGCCGAGAGTGAAGAACGTTAAAAAGGTGCTTAAAAACGTGAAAAAGTTACGCTCTTTGTTTATCAGGGCGATAACCATTGGAGGCAGCATGGAAAGGCTGTAGAGAAGCACCAAAAAACCGCAAAGATGGAGCACCACCCGCAGTTGGGAAACATTTAACGAGTCATTGAACTTCACAAATAAACTCCGTGCCAGAACACATTCCGGTGGCTGGTTACCGGAAGAATATAGTGGATATTATGATCCAAAATTGCCAATGCGCGGTATTTTAACAACTTCCATGATTTTATGTTTTATGTGTGCATCCTTTTCTTCATTTATGGCGGAGTAACAGCGTATAATCCCGCTCCTTTTGTTTATTTTTTCTTCGGAAGCATTATGAGCGCAATTTCCCTGATCCAGCCGGATCGTGACCTCTTCTCCTGGCCCCAGTACTGGGCTGCTTGTTTTGGGCCGGCTCCGTTCCTGCCGATGTCCCGTGAAGAGATGGACCTACTGGGCTGGGATAGCTGCGATATCATTCTGGTCACGGGCGATGCCTACGTTGACCACCCAAGCTTTGGCATGGCGATTTGTGGCCGTATGCTCGAAGCACAGGGCTTCCGTGTCGGGATCATTTCTCAGCCTGACTGGAACAGCAAAGACGACTTTATGCGTCTGGGTAAGCCAAACCTGTTCTTCGGTGTCACCGCTGGCAACATGGACTCGATGATCAACCGTTACACCGCTGACCGTAAGCTGCGCCATGACGACGCCTACACCGCCGATAACGTGGCGGGTAAACGTCCTGACCGTGCCACGCTGGTCTACACTCAGCGCTGTAAAGAAGCCTGGAAAGATGTGCCCGTCATTCTCGGGGGCATTGAGGCGAGCCTGCGCCGTACCGCACACTATGATTACTGGTCTGACACCGTGCGCCGTTCGGTGCTGGTAGATTCCAAAGCCGACATGCTGATCTTTGGCAACGGCGAACGTCCGCTGGTGGAAGTTGCGCACCGTCTGGCGCAGGGTGAGCCTGTAGGCAACATCCGCGACGTGCGTAACACCGCGATTATGGTCAAAGAGGCACTGCCGGGCTGGAGCGGGGTGGATTCCCGCATCATTGATATGCCGGGCAAAATTGACCCGATCCCGCATCCATACGGCGAAGATCTGCCGTGTGCAGATAACAAACCGGTTGAGCCGAAGAAAACCGAAGCGAAAACTATTGTCGTTCAGCCTCCGCGTCCTAAACCGTGGGAAAAAACCTATGTGCTGCTGCCGTCCTTCGAGAAGGTCAAAAGCGACAAGGTACTTTACGCTCATGCCTCCCGTATTCTGCATCACGAAACCAACCCGGGATGCGCACGCGCGCTGATGCAAAAACACGGTGAACGTTATATCTGGGTTAACCCGCCGGCGATCCCACTCTCAACCGAAGAGATGGACAGCGTCTTTGCGCTGCCGTATAAGCGTGTACCCCATCCGGCATACGGTAAAAGCCGTATTCCGGCCTATGAGATGATCCGCTTCTCTATCAATATTATGCGCGGCTGCTTCGGCGGTTGCTCGTTCTGCTCTATTACCGAGCACGAAGGCCGTATTATTCAGAGCCGCTCTGAAGATTCTATCGTCAACGAGATCGAAGCGATTCGCGACACGGTCCCTGGCTTTACCGGCGTGATCTCCGATCTTGGCGGTCCAACCGCCAACATGTACATGCTGCGCTGTAAGTCGCCGCGTGCGGAGCAAACCTGTCGTCGTCTCTCCTGTGTCTATCCGAGCATTTGTGAGCATATGGACACCAACCACGAGCCAACGATCAACCTCTATCGCCGCGCACGTGACCTGAAGGGCATCAAGAAGATCCTGATTGCCTCTGGCGTGCGTTACGATATTGCCGTGGAAGATCCGCGCTACATCAAAGAGCTGGCAACGCACCACGTCGGTGGTTATCTGAAGATTGCCCCGGAGCACACCGAGGAAGGCCCACTGTCCAAAATGATGAAGCCGGGCATGGGGAGTTACGATCGCTTTAAAGAGCTGTTCGATACCTACTCGAAGCAGGCGGGTAAAGAGCAGTATCTGATCCCGTACTTCATCTCTGCGCACCCGGGTACGCGTGATGAAGATATGGTGAACCTGGCGCTGTGGCTGAAACAGCGTCGCTTCCGTCTGGATCAGGTGCAGAACTTCTATCCGTCACCGCTGGCAAACTCGACGACCATGTATTACACCGGCAAGAACCCGCTGAGTAAGATTGGTTACAAGAGTGAAGACGTGGTGGTGCCGAAAGGGGATAAGCAGCGTCGTCTGCATAAAGCGCTGCTGCGTTACCACGATCCGGCTAACTGGCCGATGATCCGCCAGGCACTGGAAGAGATGGGTAAAAAACACCTGATTGGTTCGCGTCGCGACTGTCTGGTGCCAGCTCCGACGCTGGACGAAATGCGCGAAGCGCGCCGTCAGAACCGCAATACGCGTCCGGCGCTGACCAAGCACACGCCGATTGTGCATCAGCGTTCGAACGGCAATTCCAGTGCGAAGAAGCCAGTGAAGCGTAAAGCGTAATAGAAAACCCCGGCAAGCCGGGGTTTTCTATTTACCCACCAAACTGATCCGGATCGGGTCCTAGCCGCTTACCCTGATCCAGCTTCGCAATTTCGCCCAGCTCGTCTTTGTCCAGGCGGAAATCCCAGACGTCGAAGTTCTCGGCGATGCGCGCGGGCGTGACCGATTTCGGGATCACCACCAGGCCGTTGTCCAGATGCCAGCGAATGACAATCTGCGCCGGACTTTTGCCGTACTTATCCGCCAGCTCGCGAATAATTTTCTGATCGAAAACGCCTTCGCCACCCTGTGCAAGAGGACTCCAGGATTCGGTCTGGATCTTGTGGGTCGCATTCCAGGCATGCAACTGACGCTGCTGCATCAGCGGGTGTAGCTCTATCTGGTTGATAACCGGCGCAACACCTGTTTCGTCAATCAGACGTTGCAGGTGGTGGATCTGGAAATTGCAGACGCCGATGCTTTTCACCAGCCCAAGCCGCTGTAGCTCAATCATCCCTTCCCAGGCTTCCACATAATGATCGATGGCCGGAACCGGCCAATGTATGAGGTAGAGATCGATGAAATCGAGCTGAAGCTTATCCAGGCTCTCCTGCAAGGCTTCGCGGGGGCGTTTCTGATCGTCATTCCACAGTTTGGTGGTAATGAAAAGGTCATCGCGGGGCATGCCAGCACTGGCCAGTGCTTTACCCACGCCGTCCTCATTTTTGTACGCGGCGGCGGTATCAATTGACCGATAGCCGACTTCCAGTGCTTTATGAATGGCGGAGACGACCTCGTCGTTACCGGCTTTCCATACGCCGAGCCCCAGTTGGGGCATTACGTTGCCATCCTGAAGCCTGATTACGGTTTGGTTTGCCATTATTCCTCCTTCATTTGCCATCCATCGGGGGGCGAACCCCCGATGGTGTATGTGCATTAAGTCTGGACGAAATGTCAAAAAACGAAAGGCGGGATGACAAAAACGCTTAGCGTGCCGCTTCGTAGATGCGACGGCTCACGTCCAGTGTAATGTCGCCGTGCTCGCCCAGATGAGTCATGCCGTGTTCTTCGAGTTTTGCCAGCAGAGCAGGGATGGAACTGCCATCCAGGCCATAACCGGAGAGGCGCGTTGGGACGCCCAGCGCTTCAAAGAAGTTACGGGTTGCTTCGATAGCAGCATCAATGCGCGCATCGTCAGAACCTTCGGTGATATTCCACACACGCTCAGCGTACTGCAGCAGTTTGGCGCGTTTGGTGTCACGTTTTTCATTCCACAATGCAGGCAGAACCACCGCCAGCGTCTGGGCGTGATCCAGACCGTGCATGGCCGTCAGTTCATGGCCCAGCATATGGGTTGCCCAGTCCTGTGGCACACCTGAACCGATCAGGCCGTTAAGGGCCTGAGTTGCCGCCCACATTACGTTGGCACGCACGTCATAGTTTTCTGGCTCTTTCAGCGCTTTCGGGCCTTCTTCGACCAGCGTCAGCAGAATACCTTCTGCGAAACGATCCTGAATTTTGGCATTTACCGGCCAGGTCACGTACTGCTCAACGGTGTGAACAAAGGCGTCGACCACACCGTTAGCCACCTGGCGTGCAGGCAGGGTATAGGTGTAAACCGGATCCAGAATAGCGAACACTGGCTGAACGTGTTCGTTCATGAAGGCCTGTTTGTCACCCGTGGTTTTACGGGAGATAACCGCACCTTTGTTGGATTCTGAGCCAGTGGCTGGCAGGGTCAGAACAGAGCCCATCGGGATTGCGCTTTTGATGTCGCTGCCGCGGGTTTCGAGGATATGCCACGGGTCGATACCGTCGGCATAATGTGCCGCAGCGGCGATGAATTTCGTCCCGTCCAGAACAGAACCGCCACCAACTGCCAGCAGGAAGGTGATTTTCTCTTCGCGGGCGATTTTTACTGCGTTCATCAGCGTTTCATAAGACGGGTTCGGCTCAATACCACCGAACTCACGGACGTCCAGACCTTGCAGGGCGCTGTACACCTGATCCAGCACACCGGTTTTTTTCACGCTGCCGCCACCGTAGGTGATCAGCACGCGGGCGTCAGCCGGGATCTGCGCACGCAGGTCGGCGATAGCGCCTTTACCAAACAGGATGCGGGTTGGGGTGTGGAGAATAAAGTTGTTCATTGTTCGTTCCCTATAGTGGGTGAAAAACCGTGGTGGCGAGATGGCTACCTGATGCTGCACATTGTGGCTGGCCGGGGCTATCCTCTCAATGCACATTCCTGCCGATGTCTTGCCCATTTCTACAGAGCACTGGAGAAAATGGGGAAAACTGCGCACACTGTCAGGGTCGGAAACCGTACCCGGAGTAACTCAACATGAACCGTGAAGCGATCTGTCTTCAGCTAACTTCTCAGATTAAGAGGCTGATAGATAAAGAAAAGATGCCAGATAATCTGCTGCCAGATATTCGCCTGCTCTACGGGACGAAGCCCGGGACACGCACGCCGGTGATGTACCAGCCGGGCATCGTTTTTCTCTTTTCGGGCCATAAAATTGGCTATATCAATGAGCGTGTATTCCGTTATGACACCAACGAATACCTGCTGCTGACAGTACCTTTACCCTTTGAATGTGAAACTTTCGCGACAGAGGCGGTTCCACTGGCGGGTATTCGCGTTAATGTTGATATTCTCCAGCTGCAGGAACTGCTGATGGAGATTGGCGAAGATGAGCTTTTCCAGCCATCGATGGCGGCGAGCGGGATTAACTCGGCAACGTTATCGGAAGAGATCCTCTGCGCCATTGAGCGTCTGCTGGACGTGATGGACAGGCCGCTGGATGCCCGCATTCTTGGCAAGCAGATCGTTCGCGAAATTCTCTACCATGTACTGCTGGGGCCGGGGGGCGGTGCGTTACTGGCGCTGGTGAGCCGCCAGACGCATTTCAGCCTGATCAGCCGCGTCCTCAAGCGCATTGAAAGCCAGTACACGGAAAACCTGAGCGTTGACCAGCTGGCGGCAGAGGCCAACATGAGCGTTTCGGCGTTTCACCATAATTTTAAATCAGTGACCAGCACCTCGCCGCTGCAATATCTCAAAACCTACCGGCTGCATAAGGCACGCATGCTGATGATCCACGATGGCATGAAGGCCAGTGCCGCGGCAATGCGGGTGGGCTATGAAAGTGCGTCGCAGTTTAGTCGGGAGTTTAAGCGCTACTTCGGCGTTACGCCGGGGGAAGATGCCACGCGCATCAGAACCATACAGGGGGCTTAAGGGGAGAGTGTAGGCCGGGTAAGTGCAGCACCCCCCGGCTTTTTTACATCAGGCGCTGCAGTATTTCTTCTTAATCACCACAATCAGCGTTCCGACCAGCCCTGCAACCAGCAGGAACATCGGCAGAATCATCAGGAAGGTCATGACCTGGTCTTCATGATGTTTCACAAACGGGATCATATTCAGCGCGAAGCCGAGTGAGGTCACGACGCCAACCCACAGCAGGGCGCTCAGCCAGTTGAAGAACTGGAAGCGGCGATTAGACAGGCCGGAGATGCCCGCCATTGTTGGCAGCAGGGTGCGAACAAATGCCAGAAAACGCCCGACCAGCAGTGCCAGCAGGCCATGCCGGTCAAACATGCAGGTCGCACGTTGATGATATTTATGCGGCAACTGCGCCAGCCAGCTTTTCACGACGCGCGTGTTTCCGAGCCAGCGGCCCTGCAAATAGCTCAGCCAGCAGCCCAGACTGGCTGCAGAGGTAAGGATCACCATCGTCGACGTGAAGTCCATGACACCTTTGCCGATTAACGCTCCGGCGAGCAAAAGCAGGCTATCGCCGGGTAAAAACGAGGCTGGCAGCAATCCATTTTCCAGGAACAGGGTCGCAAACATCACGAAATAGACGATACCTATGACGTGAGGGTCTGCCAGCGCGGCAAAATCGTGTTGCCAGAGCGCTGCGATAATATCTTGAATAACAGCCATGGACTTTCCTGTGGGACAGCAGATATGACGTGATTGTACTCCCAATTATACTCGCTGGGTTTGATCGTGGGCGCAACTCATGCAGACTTTTCTGCTTGCAGTGTCCACAAAAGCGTCCAGGAGTACATTTTCAGCCAGCACTTTACACGATACGCTCAAATCCTGCCGACAAATCCGCAATTAAATCGTCCACATTTTCTAAACCAATATGCAGACGGATCAGTGTTCCGCTGAAATCCACTTCGCCACCCGGACGCAGGGCTGCGATCTGTTCTGGCTGGTTAGGCAAGATCAGGGATTCAAACCCGCCCCACGAGTAGGCCATGCTGAAGAGGGTAAAATTATCCAGATACTGGGCCAGCTCGTCATTATTCAGCCTTTTTTTAAGAACAAATGAGAACAGCCCGCTGCTACCTGTAAAGTCACGTTGCCAGAATTCATGGCCTTTGCTGCCCGGGAGCGCCGGATGGTTGACCCGTTCAACCTGAGGATGCTGTGCCAGCCACTCGGCCACCTTCAGGCTGCTTTCATGGTGCTGACGCAAACGCACACCCAAAGTACGAATACCGCGGCTGGTCATGTAGGCGGTATCGGCATCGACCATCTGACCCATCAGATAGGCATTTTCGCGCAGTTGATCCCAGCAGCGGGCGTTGGACACTGCCGTGCCAATCATGCCGTCGGAGTGACCAATCAGGTATTTCGTTGCCGCCTGAATAGAGATATCAATGTCGAATTCCAGCGCTTTAAACAGCACGCCCGCCGCCCAGGTGTTGTCGATCATGATGATTGCTTCCGGTGCCTTGCTGCGCACGGCTTTCACGATGGCAGGAACGTCATGCACTTCCATCGTGATAGAACCCGGGGATTCCAGGAATACGATGCGCGTGTTTGGCTGAATAAGTTCTGCGATACCCTCACCAATCAGCGGATCAAACCAGCTGGTCGTCACGCCGAGCTTGCTGAGGATTTTGGTACAGAAATCCTGACTTGGCTCATAGGCGGTGTTGGTCATCAGGATATGGTCACCCTGTTCGACAAACGCCAGAATGGTATTGGCCACCGCTGCTGCACCGCACGGGAACAAGGCGCAGCCCGCGCCACCTTCCAGCTCGCACATGGCTTCCTGCAATGAAAAATGGGTTAGCGTGCCACGACGGCCATAAAACAGCCCACCGCTGGCGCGGTTACGCGTGGCAATTTTCTTGTCCTCAACGGTATCAAACACCAGCGAGGAGGCGCGTTGAATCACGCTGTTGACCGATCCCAGTGTGTATTTTTTACTGCGCCCGGCCTGTACCAGCGTGGTATCAAGATGCTTCTTTGTCATGTTCGCTAACCCTGTTTTTATACGTCTGGACGTCCAGATTACCACGATTGTAACATTGTGCACCCGGATGCTTATCGAATAAGCAGAAAATTTTATGAATAATACGCATAAGCAATTTTTACTGCGTAAGCGCAATGAAAGTGAGCGTAAATGGCGGCAGCATGTAAATACTAATGAGAACCACTATCAATTCGATGGTGTTTTGATATCATTACGCTCAGATTTTGTGATTTGCGTCCTGGAGATACAGAGTGGGTAATAATTTGATGCAGGCGGATCTCTCCGTCTGGGGCATGTATCAGCATGCTGACATCGTGGTTAAGATTGTGATGATCGGCCTGATTCTGGCGTCCGTTGTCACCTGGGCTATTTTCTTCAGCAAGAGTGCCGAGCTTCTCGCGCAGAAGCGTCGCCTCAAGCGCGAGCAACAGCAGCTGGCCGAAGCCCGCTCTCTGGATCAGGCTTCTGATATAACCTCATCCTTCCACCCGAAAAGCCTGACCACTCTGTTAGTTAACGAAGCGCAGAACGAGCTGGAACTTTCCGCAGGCAGTGAAGATAACGAAGGTATTAAAGATCGTACTGGTTTCCGTCTGGAACGTCGCGTTGCAGCCGTGGGTCGTCACATGGGCCGTGGTAATGGTTATCTGGCAACTATCGGTGCGATTTCTCCGTTTATCGGCTTGTTTGGTACGGTCTGGGGCATCATGAACAGCTTTATCGGCATTGCGCAGACTCAAACGACAAACCTGGCCGTGGTGGCACCGGGTATCGCCGAAGCGCTACTGGCGACGGCTATCGGTCTGGTTGCGGCAATTCCGGCAGTGGTTATCTATAACATCTTCGCGCGTATGATTGGTAGCTACAAGGCGACTCTCGGTGACGTCGCCGCGCAGGTTTTGCTGCTGCAAAGCCGTGATCTTGACCTGAATGCCAGCGCTGCTAAACCGGTACACGCTGCGTCCAAACTGCGCGCAGGTTAATCCACTATGGCAATGCGTCTTAATGAAGATCTGGACGATAACGGTGAAATGCATGAAATCAACGTGACGCCGTTTATCGACGTCATGCTGGTTCTGTTGATTATCTTCATGGTTGCTGCGCCGCTGGCGACGGTGGATGTGAAGGTGAATCTTCCCGCCTCCTCCAGCCAGCCGCAGCCGCGCCCGGAAAAGCCTGTCTATCTGTCGGTGAAAGCGGATAAATCCATGTTCCTGGGTAACGACCCGGTGACGGATGAATCGGTCATTCCGGCACTGGAGCAGCTTACCGGTGGTAAGAAAGACACCACCGTTTTCTTCCGCGCGGATAAAACCGTCGATTACGAAACCATGATGAAGGTAATGGACACGCTGCATCAGGCGGGGTATCTGAAGATTGGTCTGGTCGGTGAAGAGAGAGCGGCCGCGAAATAAAATGAAGAGCTGGCGAAAGTCAGCTTTTTTTTTGCACGTACTGAATTAGTTTTTTGTTTCTTCCCCGGCATGCGCATCTTCATTGAGCGCGACACAGGTGACATTTGACGTACGATACTCGCCGTCGGACAGTTTGCGCGTCAGGCGCAGGGTGGCGGTTTCTCTGGCGAGCAGATACTGATAATTGGCCTCCAGCCGCCCCAGGAGCTTCTCCTTCAGCTCCGGACGTTGTTCGATAATGGCATTAATCACTGCACCGTAAATCTCTTCCTTAACCTGTAAAGAATAAATTTCACGGCGGTTCTGCCACTTCAGGCGTACCAGCGTCGCAGGAATGGATATCAGGTCTTGCGTAATACGCGTCATCTCGGCGTTTTTTGTGTTTCTCAACGCATCGAGATTTTGCTCTAAGATAAACTCATCACTTTTTTTGTCATCTAAAGTCAAATATACGTTGTTATCGTTAACTTCTTTCACGTTAATCTTCCCCGAGGTCATAAAAAATGGGGCTGTTTTTTTCGCGAGTAATTAGATTAAGCCAAATTTCATTGCCCGCTTCATTTATTTCTTTGGTTTTTTCAGCCATTATTTGACTTAGTTTCTGGGCATCTATTTCACCTTCGGCCTGCAGGTCATCCAGCAGGTGTACAAAGGCTTCAATTTTTACAGCGCGAAATAAACGGTCTTTTATATGGCGATCATGCTCTTCCAGCAACATATTACGGGATTTCCCGGTACGGGAGACACCAATTAATATGTCGGGCTCAAAATCAGAGAGCTTTCTTTTTCCCTTAGTGAAATTAACCTCTTTTTCTGCTTCCGTCGGTTGCTGTTCCACAGGCGCAATGCGGTACTTAGCCGGAACGAGATTGTCGGGAAGCATTTTTTAATTTCCTTTAATTTCAACGGGGTGGGGTTGGTAAAGGCGTGAGATTCGTTGACAATAACATGAGGCAATTTTAAAATCAAAAAAAATGGAGCCTACCCATGAACAGTATTTTTTTTACGGTCATTACATTACTATTATTGACCGCTGGCGTTCTTTTATTGATGCAAGAGTTCAATAAAACAAAAGTGTCGAAAGACGCCAGTGAGCCCCCGCAACCTGAACTGATGACAAAAGAGGAAGGTGAAGACCATTTCTCCGTTTTGATGAACTCGGTGACGCCGGTTTGGTACTGGCGGGTGAACCATGAATATATCGATTTTCTGCACGCGACAATAAAGCGAATGAAGATGTCGGAAATTAATGACACGCCGGGTCTGTTTGAGGCGCAACGCCGCTGCAGCGACCTGAATTCTGCTGTCTATAAATATTATGACAATATCAAGAAGCGCTGTCTGAATGGTGAGAAAGTTTCGTATTCTGATTTAGACGTATTAAACCTGCGTCAATGTTTTCGTGAGTTCAGTCTGGAAGCCTACCCGGAGCTGGTGGTGCTGGTCTGGCCGGAGTACGCACGTCCAGAGGTAAACCCTGACGATGTGTAGGTGTTTTGTTGGTTAGTTGTTGCAAACAGTGAGCGTCGTTGAGATATACTGCGCGCTGGTTTCGTTTGCAGACAGGACACTATGGAACGCTTTTTTGAAAATGCAATGTACGCCTCACGCTGGCTATTGGCTCCCGTCTATTTTGGCCTTTCCCTGGCACTGGTCGCACTGTGCATTAAGTTCTTCCAGGAAATTTTTCACGTCTTGCCTGACATCTTTTCCATTGCCGAAGCGGATTTGATCCTGGTGCTGTTGTCGCTGGTGGACATGACGCTGGTGGGGGGATTACTGGTAATGGTGATGTTCTCTGGCTATGAGAACTTCGTCTCCCAGCTCGATATCTCTGAGCACAAAGAGAAGCTCAGCTGGCTGGGTAAAATGGATGCTTCGTCACTGAAAAATAAAGTGGCGGCTTCGATTGTGGCAATCTCTTCTATCCACTTGTTGCGCGTGTTTATGGATGCGAAGAATGTCCCGGATAATAAGCTGATGTGGTATGTGATTATCCATCTGACATTTGTGCTGTCGGCGTTTGCGATGGGGTATCTGGATAAGATCAGTAAGAAGTAAATACACACACCTTATTCCTCTCCCCACAGGGGAGAGGGTGAAAGGCCGCACCTTATTTATCCGACGACGCCTGCCACAAATTCAATTCGCCATCCGCAACATGCCGATCAATCCGTTCCAGCTCATCTTCGGTAAAGCGCAGGTTATCCAGCGCCTGAACATTCTCTTCCAGCTGTTCCGGCCGACTCGCACCAATCAGCACTGACGTCACGCGCTCATCTTTCAGCAGCCAGCTCAGCGCCATCTGCGCCATTGTCTGCCCACGGGCATGCGCCATCTCATTCAGCAGACGCAGGCTAGTGAGGTTATCTTCAGTCAGCATTTTTTCCGTCAGGCCGCGTACCTTCTTACCTTCGCGCTGCATACGCGAACCTTCAGGAATACCGTTCAGATATTTTCCGGTAAGCAATCCCTGAGCCAGTGGGGTAAACGCAATGCAGCCCGTACCGTTTGCTTCCAGCGCATCCAGCAGTCCGGTTTTGTCTACCCAGCGGTTTAGCAGGTTGTAGGACGGTTGGTGGATAAGCAGCGGAATCTTCCACTCCCGCAGCAGCTCAGCCATTGTTTGCGTGCGTTCCGTGGAGTAGGAGGAAATACCCACATACAGCGCTTTTCCGCTCTGCACGGCGTGCGCCAGCGCAGCGGCAGTCTCTTCCATCGGCGTGTTTTCATCCACGCGGTGGGAATAGAAAATATCAACATACTCCACGCCCATGCGCTTCAGGCTCTGGTCGAGACTGGCGAGCAGGTATTTGCGTGAACCACCTGAACCGTACGGCCCTGGCCACATATCGTAGCCCGCTTTGGTGGAGATAATCAGCTCGTCGCGATATGCGGCAAAATCTTCCCGCAGCAGACGGCCAAAATTCTCTTCTGCGCTACCCGCCGGTGGGCCGTAGTTATTGGCGAGGTCGAAATGGGTAATGCCGAGATCGAAGGCCTTACGCAGCAGCGCACGCTGGGCGTCGAGAGGCTGGACGTGACCAAAGCTATGCCACAAACCAAGCGACAGCGCAGGCAGGCGCAGGCCACTTTTTCCACAGTGGCGGTATTGCATATTCTCATAGCGGCCGGTGTAAGGGTGCCAGGACATGATGTCTCCTTTCTTGTCGATGAATTTTCGAAACAGCGTTTTCATTCTGTTCTTATCAAATCACATTTCATGGCGATAAGCGATGGCGTGCCTGGCTGCCACGATTTTCCGCAAAGCCAAAAATTATCACAAAAGGTTATATTTTCTTCGCTTCCTGCCGATAACGAGGGTAAGACTCGCCTCTGGGCGAATTAACCCTCACGGCAAGGAATGTTCTTATGCAGATGCTTCGTAATTTCACGATCCGCTTCGTCATGCTGACGATACTGGGGATCTTTTGTTTAATGTGGGCGGGCGTCGGCCTGTATAGCTCCTGGTCTCTGTCCCGGGTTTCCGATGGCAATGAGGTTGATCGTCAGTTGGTTCAGCAGATGACGGTGCTCAGCCAGGGTAACGATCAGTACTTCCGTTTCGTCACACGCCTGAGCCGTGCGATGGAAACCAAAGCCGCTGGCGGTACGCCAGACCTGGCTTCTGCTCAGCAGGCGCTGAACAACATGAGTAAAAAGCTTGAAGAGATGAAGGCTATCTCACCAGGCCCGATGGATGAACAGGTTTCCGCGCAGGTGATCAGTACCTGGCAGGCGTTGCTCGATCAGGGCATTACACCGCAGATGCAGCAGGCACAGCAGGCGTCGCTGGATGGCTATCGTCAGCAGGCCAATAACGTCACGCCGCCGCTGAGCCGTGCATTCGGAGCAGCAGCAGAGAGCTTTAACAAAGCCGCAGGTGACAGACTCGACAGCACCCGCGTGGTGGTGGACAGCCTGACCAACGTGACCCGCACGGTTATCATCACCGCCACCATCATCGGTCTGTTGATCCTGCTCTTCACCGACCGCTACCTGGTTGCGATGCTGGTGAAACCGCTGAATCGCATCCGCCATCAGTTCAGCCAGATTGCACAGGGCGATCTCAGCCATCCGATTGAATCGTTTGGCCGCAACTGCGTGGGACAATTGGTTCCTCTGCTCAGCGCCATGCAGGACAGCCTGCGTGAAGCGGTCAGCACCATCCGTTCCGGCAGTGAAAATATCTGGCGCGGTGCGACGGAGATCTCCAGCGGTAACAACGATCTTTCCTCCCGTACCGAAGAGCAGGCCGCCGCGCTGGAAGAGACCGCCGCCAGCATGGAGCAACTGACGGCCACGGTGAAGCTGAATGCGGAAAGTGCGCGTCAGGCCAGCCAGCTGGCGGATGTCGCCTCCACGACGGCCAGCCGTGGCGGCTCGCTGGTGGATGATGTGGTGACCACCATGAGCGGTATTTCCGATAGCTCCAGGAAAATTGCTGAAATTACCAACGTGATTAACAGCATCGCCTTCCAGACCAATATTCTGGCCCTCAACGCCGCGGTAGAAGCAGCGCGAGCGGGTGAACAGGGGCGTGGTTTCGCCGTAGTGGCAGGCGAGGTGCGTAACCTGGCAAGCCGCAGTGCAAACGCGGCAAAAGAGATCGAAGGGCTGATTGCTGATTCCGTTTCCCGCGTCGAGCAGGGGGCGAAGCTGGTGAACGACACGGGTACCACGATGGAGGCCATTCTGCGTGCTGTGACCGAAGTCACCACTATCATGAAGCAGATTGCATCTGCGTCGGAAGAGCAAAGCAAAGGCATTTCGCAGGTCGGCGTGGCCATCAGCCAGATGGACGGTGTCACCCAGCAAAACGCCTCGCTGGTGGAGCAAGTTTCCGCTGCGGCTTCTGCGCTGGAACGCCAGACGGAAGAGCTGCAACGCTCCGTGCAAAAATTCCGCCTCTCGGCTCAGGAACCCCAGAACGTGGTCACTGCCGCACCGCTTAAAACGCCTGCGCGCGCAGCCGATACCCGTGCAAGCACCCCTGACGACTGGGTTTCCTTCTGATTTTCTGTTCCCCGTAAGGCCGCCTTGTGCGGCCTTTTTTCACCTGTCCGTTCCCGTACGGGAAACCGAAATCAGCGTTGTCCCAATCGCCACACCGTTTTTACCGGTGTGTTTAATCTGGTACATCGACTGATCCGCACGCCGCAGTGCGTTCACAAAATCATCCTGCGGCTGCACTTCGTCGATCCCAATTGATGCCCCGACCTGTGCCTGACCGTTATCCAGCTCGAAGAGTTGCAGTGCTGCGCGCAGGCAGTTATGCGCCGTGCTGTTGATCAGCAAACTGGCGAGGGGAAAGGGGAGCAGTAAGACAAATTCATCTCCGCCCAGGCGTCCTACAATCGTCCCTTCCGGGCAGCCTGCGCGCAGGCGCTGGCTGAGCTGAATGAGCAGCTCATCGCCGCTGCGGTGGCCGAACGCATCATTAACCGCTTTAAAATCATCCAGGTCGATAAACGCGACGCAGAGCGGGCCGTGTTCTTTGAGCGTTGCGAAATGTTTGACTAAGGCATGGCGGTTGGCAAGGCCGGTGAGCGGATCGTGGTTGGCAAGCTGCGCGAGCTGTTCCTCGTACTGCTTCTCTTTAGTCATGTCGATGTGTGTGCCAGTGACTTTAAGCGGGTTGCCGTGCGCGTCCCATTCGCTGACGCGCCCGCGATCCAGCACCCAGGTGATAGTGCCGTTTTTATTCTGCATGCGGTGCAGCGCTTCGTAGAAAGGGGTTTTCCCCTGCAGGTGGTCATAGAACGCTTCCAGTACCTGCTGTTTATCGTCCTGGTGGAGATGTTCGCGCCAGACCTCAAACTGTGCGCTCAGCTCTTTTGGCTGATAGCCGAGCATTGATCCCCAGCGACGGTTATAAATAATCAGTTTTCCCGTCGGCACATCGAGCTGCCACAAACACAGACCTGTGCCGTCAAGCGCGGCATTGAGTTTACTGCGGGCGTCACGCGCCAGCCTGACAAGCCGGGCGTTATGCTTTTTCAGATTCTGGATCTGTTGTTTTAGCGCCTGTTCTGACATGTAAGGATTCTTCGGAAAAAAGAATGATTTTTGCCAGTTTACCCGAGCTTGTAAATATTGTGTTGAAAAAATAGGCTAATTTGCGTTAAGGGAAATATCGGCAGGGAGATCCAATATTGGCCGACGTTTGCACTGAATAACCTGTACTGAGAATTATACTGTATTGCCCGATTTACACAGGAAATTTTGTATTGTGCCTTATCCGGTCTGAATGATTATTTCCTTATTATAATGTAACAATAAATTTGGCATTTTCTGCACATTACAAATAATGAATATTAATCTGGGCTTAAGATTTCTTTGGCATGCTGATATTTCTTAGTTATCCCAGGAATAATACATTTTATGAAAAGTCTCTTTATTTTACTTGCTGCCCTGGCAGGGTTGGCTATGGCAAATTCTGCGCTGGCTCAGAGCGTTACCGTGGATGTTCCGAGCGGTTATAAAGTGGTGATTGTGCCGTCATCCACCACGGTTCCACAGGCGGTGAGCGTTGCGCCTGCACCGTCGCAGACCACCTATGTCGCACCTGCACCGGTTTATCACCCACGTGCGCGTCATGTTGCCAGCGTGGCGGAAGGTATGGTGATTGAACATCAGTATGACGATCACCATTAATTTTCTGTTCTGAAAGGGCGGAATATAGAGGGAAGGTGAAATACGGCTTACAGGCCGGGCGAACGCGGTGCCGCCCGGCACTATGTATTAGTGCGTTGCTTCGCCAATCAGCGCACCGGAACCTGCTCCGACAGCTGCGCCTTTCAGCACGCTTTTACCGGTAATTGCTGCCGCACCCGCACCCACGGCAGCACCCACGGCACCACCTTTACGCGCCGCTTTACCTTTGTCGCCGCTCTTGAACATTGCGCCAGTACCGGCACCCACGACGGCACCGCCAACGGTGGATTTCACGTCTTTGCCCACTGCCGCGCCAATGGCCGCACCTGCAATTGCGCCACCTGCGGTTTTATCAATCGCCATGCCTGAGGCAGAAAAAATTAATGTGCTGATGATCAGCGTAGTTTTAATCAATTTCATGACAGTTCCTTTGTAACTGCTGTAAGGGTTATATCCGGCTTCACTCAGGTCGAGATAAGCCTTCAGGATACTGCCAGCATTACTGTTCTGACCATTAGGCCAAACATGCCCTCAACGTCCATCGCTATGCCGCAAAAGCGTTCTGCGACGCTCGGTGGTTAACCGGGCGGAGAACCGCCCGGTGGGGGATTACGCCTGACGTTTGTCTTCGGTATGGGTATCGAAGTCGCTCGCCGCATGGCGTTCATGTAGCTGCTCGCTTAGCTCACCGTTGGTGCGGTTAACGATGCGCCCGCGCTTCACCGCAGGGCGGTGCGCTACGTCTTTGGCCCAGCGCTGTACGTTGGTGTACTTCTCTGCATCCAGAAACTCGGCGGCGTTATAGACACTGCCAAGCGCCACGCAGCCAAACCACGGCCAGATAGCCATATCGGCGATGGTATATTCCTCACCTGCCACGTAACGACTGCGTGCCAGTTGCTTATCCAGCACGTCGAACAGGCGTTTGGCTTCCATCGTAAAGCGGTCAATTGCGTACTCAATCTTCACCGGCGCATAGTTATAGAAGTGGCCGAATCCGCCGCCGAGGAAAGGCGCAGCGCCCTGCAACCAGAACAGCCAGTTCAGGGTTTCAGTACGGCCAGCCGGATCTTTGGGCAGGAAATGACCAAATTTTTCTGCCAGGTAAAGCAGAATACTGCCGGATTCAAACACGCGCGTTGGCGGGGTTGTGGAGTGGTCACGCAGTGCCGGTATTTTCGAGTTCGGGTTCACGTCCACAAAACCGCTGGAGAACTGATCGCCCTCGCCGATGCGGATCAACCATGCATCGTACTCCGCTCCCGTCACGCCCAGCGCCAGGAGCTCTTCAAGCATGATGGTCACTTTCTGGCCGTTCGGTGTACCCAGTGAATAGAGCTGCAGCGGGTGCGTGCCGACTGGCAGGACTTTCTCGTGTGTCGCGCCGGAGACTGGACGGTTGATATTGGCGAATGCGCCGCCGTTGTTCTTTTTCCACTCCCACACTTTCGGTGGCTGGTAAGTGTTGTCTGACATGTTGGCCTGCCTTTTTAGTGATGTGTTGAGGCAGTGTAGCAGGAGATAGATGAACCGTTTAACGATGCGAGCGTAATGGAAGGGGGCGGTGTATGATAACGCCACCTCTGTCTGGTTAATTGCAACGTGCAGACGACAACAACCTTTCAAAAAATTGCCGCCTGCCTTTTTAGGTTGGATACATGCGTAAAGGAAAGTTAAGCAGTGACGCACCGTTCGGGACGTTGTTAGGCTATGCGCCGGGTGGCGTGGCGATTTACTCTTCAGATTACGGCAGCCTTGATCCGCGTAGCTACCCGGAAGATGCAGATTTCCGAAGCTATATCGGCAACGAATACATGGGCCATAAATGGCAGTGTGTTGAGTTTGCGCGCCGTTTCCTGTTCCTCAACTATGGTTTTGTCTTTACCGACGTCGGCATGGCGTGGGAAATCTTCTCGCTGCGCTTTTTGCGTGAAGTGGTGAACGATAACATCCTGCCGTTACAGGCATTTGCCAATGGCTCAAAACGCGCACCGCGCGCCGGAGCACTGCTTATCTGGCAAAAGGGCGGCGAGTTCCACGAAACCGGCCACGTGGCGGTGATCACCCAGCTGTTGGGCGATAAAGTACGTATTGCGGAGCAGAACGTTATTCACTCACCGCTCCCGCTGGGGCAGCAGTGGACGCGTGAGCTGAAACTGAGCGTTGAGAACGGCTGTTACACAATCCATGACACCTTTAACGACACCGAAATTCTTGGCTGGATGCTTCAGACCGATGACGTTGAGCACAGCATTCCGCAGCCGGAAATCGACGGTGAATTGCTGAAAATTAGCGGTGCGCGGCTCAAAAACAGACGCCAGTTCGACGGGAAATGGCTCAACGAAGCTGATGCACTGCAGCAGGCTTACGTGCGCGCGAACGGTCATGTTATCAATAAAGATCCGTGCCAGTATTTCACCATTACGGAAAGCGCTGAGCAGGAGCTGATCAAAGCGACCAACGAACTGCACCTGATGTACCTGCACGCGACCGATAAGGTGCTGAAAGACGATAACTTACTGGCACTTTTCGACATCCCCAAAATCCTCTGGCCTCGCCTGCGCCTCTCCTGGCAATGGCGTCGCCACCATATGATCACCGGTCGTATGGATTTCTGTATGGATGAGCGCGGTATTAAGGTCTATGAGTACAACGCTGATTCCGCGTCCTGCCATACGGAGGGTGGGTTGATCCTTGAGGAGTGGGTGAAACACGGCTATCGCGGTACCGGGCACAACCCGGCGGAAGGTTTGCTGGAAGAACTTACCGGTGCGTGGAAACACAGCCATGCGCGTCCGTTTGTGCACATCATGCAGGACAACGATGTTGAAGAGGATTATCACGCGCTCTTCATTCAGCGTTCACTGATGCAGGCCGGATTTGAAACCAAAATTCTGCATGGGCTTAGCGCGCTAAGCTGGGATACAGCCGGGCAGTTGATCGATGATGAAGGTCGCCACGTCAACTGCGTGTGGAAAACCTGGGCGTGGGAGACGGCGATCGAGCAGATCCGCGAGGTAAGCGAAACGGAGTACGCTGCCGTACCGATCCGCACCGGACACCCCGAAGGTGACGTTCGTCTGATTGATGTGTTGCTGCGCCCGGAAGTGCTGGTATTCGAACCGCTGTGGACGGTGATCCCGGGCAACAAGGCGATTTTGCCGGTGTTGTGGCAACTCTTCCCGAACCACCGTTATCTGCTCGATACTGATTTTGACGTTAACGACCTGCTGAAGCAGACCGGTTATGCCGTCAAACCGATTGCCGGACGCTGCGGCAGCAATATTGATTTGATCAGCTCACAGGATGAACTGCTGGATAAATCCAGCGGCAAGTTTGTCGATCGCAAAAACATCTACCAGCAGCTGTGGTGCCTGCCGAACGTTGACGGTAAGTACATTCAGGTCTGTACCTTTACCGTTGGCGGTAACTACGGCGGCACCTGCCTGCGCGGGGATGATACGCTGGTGGTGAAGAAAGAGAGCGATATTGAACCGCTGATAGTGGTGAAGGATGAATAACCGTCACGGTTTTTAAACCGAGATCCGCAAGCGGCCCTTGCGGATTTTTTTATGGGAAAGTGACCTTCCTCCGCCATAATTTATGCGTGATGTGACTTATAGTCCGTGGACTCATAGTCATCAGGATATTGATCATGTCTCTCTGTTAAATGGGAGACGTAAATGTCAGAAGAGCTAATTTTAAAAGCCTTTGGTAAGAAAATGTACAGGTTAAGGATTGAGCTACAGTTAAGCCAGGAACAGGTGGCTGAGCGAGCTCAACTTGATCGGACATATGTTAGTTCTGTTGAGCGCGGACAGAGAAACATCAGCCTTCTGAACATATGCAAACTGGCTGCTGCGCTGGAAGTTTCACCAGAAAGTCTCCTGGCTAATCTGGGAGAATGCGATGAGTAATACGTTGGATAATGCCTTTGTTTTCTATTCTCGTCATATCTATGACGAAGAAAAAATCAATCTGTTGAAGTCACATAACCTAAAAGTTGCAGGGCATGTTCCCTCGGTTTTATGGGAGTTGTTTGGTTCAATTCTTACAGGGCGACGTGGTAATGGTGTTACGGGAGCTGACCTTCAGGGCTGGGAAGTAAAGTCGTCCGCGTTGAGGAGCGCTTACGAATATCAGTATCACCTGAATACGGGTGAAGCCAAGCTTTTGGAGGATTGCGAAGTCAATCATCTCTTTTGCTCCTATTCAACCGATTATCGCGATCTTGTCGTCAAAGCTATTCCTGGTAGCGCACTTAAAGAACCCTTTTTTGACGCCTGGCTGCCAGATTATCGGGCGAACTATGACCGAACTGTAGGTAGTGCTTCCAGACGTCAACGTTTCAGAAAATCGATATCATATGGCTTCGTGCAAGAGCATGGACGTACAATCCTTGAAGTTAGATCTGGTGAAATATACAGTAGAAATGATAGTCTTTTAGACGAATTCAACAGATTGGTGGCTAGCTGAAAAATGAGATTTGCGGAGTTTTTTGCTGGGGTGGGATTAGTGCGGGAAGGGCTTGAGGGCTCTGGTTGGCAATGTGTATGGGCCAACGATATTTCTGCCGATAAAATGAGCACTTATGTGGAAAACTATGGTGATGATCATTTCCATCTGGAAGACATCTGGAAGGTAGCGGCTGAACCTGAAAAACTTCTTCCAGAAGACGTTTTCCTTTATACGGTTTCATTCCCTTGTACCGACTTATCCGTGGCTGGAGCCAGAGCCGGGCTTGCAGGGGAAGAGTCAGGAACGCTTCACGCTGTTTTAAAGATTCTTGAGCAAAAAAAGCTTGCGAACGATTTACCCAAAATGGTCATGCTAGAGAATGTATCAGGCTTCTTGACGTCGCATGGCGGGAAAGATGTTGTTGAGACAGTCAAGGCATTGTCAGAGCTTGGGTTCGTCGTTGATATCATTGAACTGGACGCTGTTCTTTTCACTCCGCAGAGTCGGCCTCGTGTTTTTTTGATTGCAGTAATAGACACTATTGCAACGAAATTTATGCATGTAAAAAATGCTGGGGGCCTTTTCAATTCCTGGTGGCAGAAGTTTGATGAACAGCCAAAGCTCCGCTCAGCCAGACTGAAAAAGATCATCGCTTCTCATGAAGATTTACATTGGGGATTATTTGATATTCCTCTTCCTGAGCCAAGGACAACAACACTGGGTGATATCATTGAACATGATATCCCGGATGATTCTTCCTTATGGTGGTCAGATGATCGTAAACATCATTTGTTTGCTCAGATGAGCCCTGCTCATCAGACAAAGTTACAGGCAATGATGGATAACAAATTCTTCTCATACGGTACTGTATTCAGAAGAATGAGAGCAGGAGCCTCTATGGCTGAACTGCGAACTGACGGTATCGCTGGATGTTTAAGAACTCCCCGAGGGGGCTCCAGCAAACAGATATTGATACGAGCCGGGAACGGCGGATGGAACGGGCGATTGCTTACTCCCAGAGAATATGCTCGTCTACAGGGGGTACGTGATAGCTTTGTGTTACCAGATAATGCTAACAAGGGATATTTCGCAATGGGAGATGCCGTTTGTGTGCCAGCGATTGAGCATCTTTCAAAATATGCACTTACTCCTGCCTATGATTTTTCACGGTAAAATCAACATCCTGTCAAGACATTATTGGGGCAATGCAACGCCCCATTGGTGAGTACGTTCCGGTGTCGAAGAATCTGGCATCCGATAAAACCAGCTCCACCTGCTAACCGCCAGGTGGGCATGTTTTACTGAGCGACCCAGCCGCCATCCATATTCCAGGCTGCACCGCGCACGTGAATGGCATTCTCGCTGCATAAAAACAGCGCCAGTTCACCCAGCTGTTCAGGCGTAACAAACTCACCTGAGGGCTGTTTTTCCGCCAGCAACTGCTCGCGTGCGTTTTCCGGAGCTATGCCGTCCGCGATACGGCGGTCAATTTGCTGTTGCACCAGCGGTGTTAAAACCCAGCCAGGGCAGATAGCATTGCAGGTAATGCCGGTGCGGGCGGTTTCCAGCGCGAGGGATTTGGTGAATCCAATTACGCCATGCTTGGCGGCAACGTAGGCAGATTTCTCTTTTGACGCGACCAGTCCGTGAACGGAGGCGATATTGATAATTCGCCCCCAGTTTTTTTCGCGCATGCTGGGCAGCGCGAGCCGGCTGGTGTGAAACACGGACGAGAGGTTAATGGCAATAATGTCATTCCATTTGTCCACCGGGAAGGCATCGACAGGGGCGACGTGCTGTATCCCGGCGTTATTAATCAGAATATCCACACCGCCAAAGTGAGCGTCGGCATAGCGCATCATGGCCTCGATTTGTAACACGTCCCGTAAATCCGCATCGTGATAGCCTGGTGTGACCCCTGACGTTGCGATTTCAGCTCTTGCATGCTCACTGTCACCAAAGCCATTGAGTATGAGTTGTGCGCCCGCCTTTGCCAGCACGCGGGCGATCCCCAGACCAATCCCGCTGGTGGAACCCGTCACAAGCGCCGTTTTACCGTTCAAATTCATTTTATTCTCCTTACACAATGCCGGTCAGATAGAACACGGCAATGACAAAAAGCACCGCCAGACTTTTAATGATCGTAATGGCAAAAATACCGCCATAGGCCTGGCGATGGCTAAGACCTGTAATTGCGAGCAGCGTAATCACGGCACCATTATGGGGCAGTGTATCCATACCGCCGCTGGCCATCGAAGCCACGCGGTGTAGCACCTCAAGAGGTATATTGGCGGCGTGCGCGGCGGCAATAAAGGCGTCAGACATTGCCGCGAGCGCAATACTCATCCCCCCGGAGGCGGAACCGGTGATCCCGGCGAGGACGGTTACACTGATCGCTTCGTTTAACAGCGGGTTTGGGATCGCGGCCAGCCCTTTGGACAGAACCAGAAAACCAGGCAGCGCGGCAATAACGGCCCCGAAACCATATTCAGACGCCGTATTCATGGCCGCCAGAATCGCGCCACTGACCGCCGTCCGACTGCCTTCGGCCAGGCGTCCGTGAATATTACGAAAGCCGAAGATCAGCACCAGCAGGATGCCGGAGAGCAGCGCGGCCTCCACCGCCCAGATGGCGGTGATTTTGCTGACTTCGGTCACAATCGGCTTCGCCAGACCCGGCAGCGTCAGTTCATGGCTCGTGCCGTACCAGCCGGGGATCCAACGGGTAAACAGCAGGTTCAGTATCCCGACGACCAGCAGTGGGGCAATCGCAATAAGTGGGTGGGGAAGGTTAATATTATCGGGTGTTTCAGGTTCGTTTTTCAGATCTGAACCATAGCCCTCATTGTTATTGAGTGCCTTACGACGCTGGCGCTCCAGCCATAGCAGACCAAAGCAGATAATAAACAGCGAGCCGATAACGCCAAGCCACGGAGCGGCCCAGGCGTTGGTGCCGAAAAAGCTGGTGGGAATAATATTCTGGATCTGCGGTGTGCCAGGCAGGGCGTCCATCGTAAACGAGAAAGCGCCCAGCGCGACGGTGGCGGGGATCAGTCGTTTCGGTATGCCACTCTGGCGGAACAACTCTGCGGCGAAAGGGTAAACCGCAAAGGCAACGACGAACAGCGACACACCGCCATAGGTGAGCAGCGCGCACACGACCACGATCACCGGGATCGCGTGGCGACGTCCCAGTATCTGAATGGCCGCAGCGACAATCGAACGGGAAAAGCCGGAGAGTTCAATCAGCTTGCCAAAGACCGCGCCCAGCAAGAACACCGGGAAGTAGAGCTTAACGAAGCCGACCATTTTTTCCATGAACAGGCCGGTAAATGTCGGGCCAACGGCACCCGGGTCGGTGAGTAGCACTGCCCCCAGTGCTGCGATGGGGGCAAACAAAATAACGCTGTATCCGCGATAGGCTGCCAGCATCAGCAATGCCAGCGCCGCCAGGGCAATCAACACACTCATTACGACTCCTCACTATCATTGTTATATTCGGGTACAAACGAGATGTCCGGGCAGGTTTAGCGCGCGATGGTCAACGCGATCCCTTGTCCGCCGCCTACGCACAGGGTGACGAGCCCTTTTTTGACGTTACGACGCTGCATTTCATACAGTAGCGTCACGAGGATCCGACAGCCGGACGCACCGATGGGATGCCCCAGCGCGATTGCGCCGCCGTTAACGTTCACTTTGCTGCTTTCCCAGCCGAGCGCTTTGCCGACTGCCAGCGACTGCGCGGCAAAGGCTTCATTGGCTTCAATTAATTCCACTTCTTCCAGTGACCAACCCGCTCGCGCCAGCGCCGTCTGACAGGCGCTGACGGGGCCAATGCCCATGACTGCCGGATCGACGCCCGTGACCGCATAGCTCACGATCCGGCCCAGCACCGGTAAGCCACTTTCCCGCGCTTTTTCACCGCTCATCAACAACACTGCCGCCGCACCATCATTCAGGGTTGAAGCATTGCCCGCTGTCACCGTGCCGGTGTCCTGACGAAAAGCCGGACGCAGTCGGGAGAGTTGATCGGGGGTTGTTCCGGGTCGGGGCTGTTCATCACGGTCGATAATCAATGGCGGTTTTTTACCCTGCGTCACCGTGACGGGGGAAATTTCAGCCGCAAACCGATCTGATTCGATAGCCGCCGCCGCTTTTTGCTGTGACAAAACGGCGAAAGCATCCTGCTCCTCGCGTGAAATGCCATACTGCCGGGCGACGTTTTCGGCAGTGATCCCCATGTGATAATCGTTAAATGCATCCCACAGGCCATCGACAATCATGCTGTCCTGCAGGCCTGCATGACCAAAGCGCAGCCCGGCCCGTGCGCCGTCCAGCAGGTAGGGGGCATTACTCATGCTTTCCTGGCCACCTGCGATAACAACGCTGGCATCACCGCAGCGGATCGCTTGTGCCGCCAGTTGCACGGCTTTTAACCCTGCGCCGCAAACCAGATTCACCGTGACCGCCGGGACGCTGGCAGGTAAACCGGATGTGATTGCTGTCTGTCGCGACGGGTTTTGCCCACAGCCTGCCGTCAGCACCTGACCAAATATGAGTTCGTCAATTTCACCTGCGGGAAGCTGGCTCTCTTCAAGCAGGCGACGTACCGCGACAGCGCCCAACTCAACCGCTGAAAGGGGGGAGAGTGCACCGCGAAAACTGCCAATGGGGGTTCGCGTTGCCCCGACAATCATGACCTCTTTCATAGGGCGTTCTCCATGAAGCACATTTCGCGAACATCGTCCGCAACGATGATTTTCCCGGCCGTTTTGCGGACGATATCGTCAATGCTGACGCCCGGCGCATACTCCCGGAGAATGAACGCCCCGTTTTCTATCTCCAGCAGAGCCAGATCGGTTAAGACCCGGCGGATACAGCCCACGCCCGTAAGGGGCAGGGTGCAGCGCTGCAGCAATTTTGATTCGCCGTTTTTCGACGCGTGGGTCATCACCACAATGATGTTCTGCGCCCCGGCGACCAAATCCATCGCGCCACCCATGCCTTTCACCATTTTTCCGGGGATCATCCACGAGGCGATATTGCCTTCGATATCCACCTCAAACGCCCCCAGTACGGTTAAATCCACATGGCCGCCGCGGATCATGGCAAACGACTGGGCCGAGTCGAAAATGGCGGCACCTGTTCGTGCGGTCACGGTCTGCTTCCCGGCGTTGATCATGTCGGCATCGAGGCTCTGCTCATCAGGAAACGCTCCCATCCCCAGCAGGCCATTTTCGGACTGAAGCATCACGTCCATCCCTGCCGGGATATAGTTCGCCACAAGCGTAGGGATGCCGATCCCCAGATTGACGTAGTAGCCATCGTGCAGTTCTCTGGCAACGCGCATAGCCATCTGTTCACGGGTTAACATAGTCAGACTCCCTCTGCGCGCAGCGTGCGCTGTTCAATGCGTTTTTCAAACTGGCCGACAATAATCCTGTCGACGTAAATCCCCGGGGTATGAATGGCAGACGGGGGCAGTTCGCCCGGCGGGACAATTTCCTCCACCTCCACAACCGTTATCCGGCCTGCGGTTGCCATCAGGGGGTTAAAGTTTTGCGCGGTATGTCGGTAGATAACGTTGCCGTACCAGTCCGCTTTCCAGCCCTTGATGAGCGCGAAATCTCCGGTGATGGCCTCTTCCAGGATGTAGTGCTTACCTGCAAACTGGCGCACTTCTTTGCCAGCCGCGACGGGAGTGCCATATCCGGTTGCCGTGTAAAATGCCGGAATACCGGCTCCGCCAGCGCGCACCTTTTCTGCCAGTGTCCCCTGAGGTGTCAGCTCAATCTCCAGCTCACCGCTCAGCACCTGTTGCTCAAATAACGCATTCTCGCCCACGTACGACGCCACGACCTTGCGCACCTGGCGTGTTTCGAGCAGGATCCCGAGACCGAAACCATCCACACCACAATTGTTTGAAACTACAGTCAGACCCTGCACCTGACGGCGTCTGACTTCCGCGATCAGATTTTCAGGAATACCGCACAGGCCGAAGCCGCCCGCCAGCAAGGTCATCCCGTCCGTCAGCCCATCCAGCGCCTGCGCATAGCTACCGACGCGCTTATCCAGTCCCGCCATAGTTATCTCTCCCGTTATCTGTGTCGGTATCATTAGGGGCGGTGACTCATTTGTTAATTTTGAATTTGTGACCCATTCATTTGGTTTTTTTATTAATTTGTTGTTAACTAAATTTTTTCAATTAGTTAACAAGGTGAAAAATGAGAATGAGTGTCAAACAGTTACGCGCGTTTTTAGCGGTAGCTCACACTCTGAATTTCGCGCATGCCAGCGAACGGTTGAATCTTTCCCAGCCAGCATTGAGCCTGACGATTAAAGGGCTGGAGGATGCGCTGGGCGGTCCGCTGTTACAGCGGAGCACACGTAAAGTTGCTCTGACGCAGGAGGGGGAGACGTTTTTACCGATGGCGCGGCAGCTGCTTGCCGACTGGGATAATGTCGAAGAGGCCATGCACCAGTGTTTTACGCTACAGCGTGGCAAAATCTCGGTTGCGGCGATGCCGTCATTTGCGGCTAACGTGCTGCCCGAGGTTCTGAAAACCTTTCGCGATCGCTATACCGGGATCAACGTCACCGTGCACGATGTCATCAACGAGCAGGTGATCGAGATGGTGCGGGAGGGACGGGTGGAGATGGGGATCGCCTTTGAGCCAGCGCCGACCCACAACCTGCTGTTTACCCCGCTGGGTCTCGATCGTTTTGTGGCGATCGTGCCGAAAGAGTCGGTTCTGGCTGCCCGAAAAAGCCTGTCCTGGGAGGAGTTGCTGACGCTGGATTTCATTACTCTGCAGCGTCCCTCGGCGGTACGTCTGATGATGGAAGAGGAACTGGCCCGCAGCGGTCGCAGGCTGGATGTCGCGCTGGAAAGTCACCAGCTGGTGACGGTTGGTCGAATGGTTGCCAGTGGGCTTGGCGGCAGCGCCGTCCCGGCTCTGTGCGCGTCGCAGATGACGTCGCTGGGTGCGGTCTGTATTCCGCTGGAGAACCCGTCGATTGAAAAGTGCATCGGTGTTATCCACCCTGGGCATACGCAGCTGTCTAAAGCGGCACATGCCCTGCTTGAAACACTGAAACAGTTTTATTGACCCGTTTCTGTTGATTAATGCACGGTGGTGCTTTCTTTCCTGAGGCGGATTTGAAGGATGAAAAATACCGGGCGATGGAAAAGGCAGGGTGGGGGGGCGGTTTATTATTGGTTTTGTTGGTGTTTTTTACAAACAGCGACGCTAAAATATCCATGCTGCATTATGCAGGTGAAGCCCCATCCTCCTTCACATTGAACATCATTCAAACTTAAATTTGATATGCTGGAACATCGCCATACCGTTTCAAGAAATCAAGATGAGTCTTACCAAAAAGCCTCACACGGCGTTTACAGACATCCGGTGGTGTATTATGACTTACACCATCGCTACCTTTATGGCACTTCGTTAACCAATTGATATTAATCATTATAACGAGACTATCTTCCCTGGACAGCCGAAAGCACTACTGCGCCACGCCGTTTATCATCGGAGCTTGATAAAACCATCACATTTCCAGTTCGTACAGACGAACGCATTTGCCATGCAACTAGTGCCAGATGTGTTAACAAACCAGAACACCCCAGGTCGCCACTCGCCAGCGTAGGGGTTTCCCGTGTATAATCCTCGGTAAAATAGTTGCTCAGTTTCAGTAGTGTAAATCCCAGTTCATCTGCCCGATAAGGTTCGCCATTCACATCACTGATTATACTTTCCAGGAGAGGATTTCCGGCAACACTCACAGCCTTCTGCGCTGCTCGAATTAACCCTTTTCCCAGACAAACGCCCTCATCTGAATACAGAACATCCTCATCTGCGCCTCCGGCCCCACGGATAACACACCAGGCGCTATCTGGTACTCCTGAGGTCAGTACCACTGCCGCCGCGCCTTCCGAAGGTATCCTGCCATAAGGATTCGGGTGCATATCTCCCCGGAATTGACGAAGCGCGTTATGCAACAGATTCTGCTCATCCAGCCACATCAGGGAGGGGGCAGGTAGCCAGGAATCAACAGCAAGAAGAATATCGACCCTGTCTTTTTGTCTTTTATCGGCGACAAGGGTTTCCAGCACTGCCGCCAACTCAGCTGGCCCACCATGTAGTATCTGAATGTCGCAGGTATTTTGCCCGATATTTCCCTGAATGGTTTCTTCCACTGCTGAGATAACACTGGGGGTCATTCCCGATCGGCTCAACGAAGGGAGCAGTACCCATATCCTGGATGATGCTAATATTTTTAGTTCTGGCTGGCGCTCAAGTAATTCATCCAGTACCTGTCGGGTCAGTTGTCGGAAACGTTCTTCTGGCTGTACATACACAATTTCAGGAAAATAACTTGCTCTTATACTGGCACCACAGCGATCCACAAATAAAGGATGTTTACGTACCAGAGAGAACTGAAGACGGCTGGCAATATCTGCCAGTGGCAGTGTCGGCCCGGAAGGAAACAGACATGCCGCAGAGATTATTGCTGTCATAAGAGTTGCTCCCATTCAGGAAAGCTTACCGGAAGTCTGGTACTTCTGATAAATAAACGCTTTTTCTCCGACACGGTTGTGGATTCAAGCTGATTCACCAGATGATGACAGGGTAATGCACTGTGCCAGACCAGGCTGACGCGGGGAAAATCAGATTCGATAATGACGGAATGCAATTTGCCCTGATGATAACGCACGCTTCCGTCATAAAACTGCGTTCTGAAGGAAGGAACAATACGCGGTAAGGCAAATATCAGTAATCCGTTATGCCCGTAGCCGGGAGGTGCCAGATTACCCAGGCAGACGACTTCGCCACCTTTCAGTCGATTTCCGGCATACAGTGGTGGTGCTGCGCACTGCCAGTAGCGGTCATCCAGGTCATCCGGCAATAGCGGAGCCTGCTCCTGCTGCCACTTTTCATCATAGGTTCCTGCAAATTGCAGGCGTCCCGGCCAGTGCCGGTGTAACGCGCCGAAACCGGGGGTTTGATCGTCACCATAAAATTCAATATTAGGTAGTTTTGATTTACCTGCTTGGGGTTGCGTATCAACAGATATCCCCGCTGGATTAAAATTATCACGGGTAGACGGTAAAAAGTCTCCCTGGCTCATTTTGCTGTAAACCAACGGCATCAGGTTAAATGGTTCAGGTTCGCCGTACCGTTTGCCGTCCCATATTCTGTCACCATACACTCTGGCAAGACGAATCATTTTCCCTACCCGTAGCCCCACAGGAACAAATGTAACCTTGCTACTGTCCGGTGATACAGCACAACCATTCAGAATAATATCGGTAGCATTTTTTACTGGCCCGAGGTCAGCATCATATAATAATGTTTCGCTACCACTGTTAAGTACTGGTCCTGCATTTACTGGCAATTGAGGGGAAGACAACTGCGTTGTTCCATCAGGTAGAACATCAAATGTGGCCTTAAGCGCCACAGTCCATATTTCCTCTCCACATCTACCCCGTATCCAGCTATGTTTTACGGCGTAAGGTGTCCGGTTTTTAACCTGCCACATATGAAAATCTCCCCCCCCGTTAATCAAAACGTTTGATCCATTTATTCAACTCTGTCTCGTTATCAAAAGGTTCTTCCAGTTTCAGAAATTTACGGCCTCCGTAATCATTCAGTCGAACGGGACGCGTTAGTGCGGCAACTTTTTTGTAACGTTCAGGAATAAAATTGCTATAAGTGTCTCCGCTTTGGGGGATAGGGCCTGCAATGATAATAATTCCACCTTTCCATTGTTCAATGTGACATTCAGGCTCCACTTGTTTCTTACAATATTCCAGGCCGCCCAACTCTTCCACAATCTCATCATTCAGGATAGTAATCCAGTTAATACCTTTAATTCGGTTGAATTTATTGCGCGTTGCATTAACAAAATCGATTCGATTCAAATAGTCAATTCCTGGGTGGCGTTGCATTAAAGCATAGTAATAATTGGCTCCGGCTCTGCCAATTGTAGGGAAAAAATAAAGTCCTGCATTCCCGTGCGCAGGCTGTACCTGATTACACCACTGAAAGGTCATATCCAGAAGTGTATCGATATGAAGGCTATTAGTGTTTTTTCTTAATGCCATTGTTGCCCATACAGGAGATAATTCATTCTCTTTGGGTGGTTGTCCCCAAAATAGTCCATTCCACGGTGACGCGTTGAAAAGCCTTCCATTAAAACGATCATCAAAAAACACATAAGGATTATAATGTGCATTGTAATCAAAATCTTCTAGTTTGTTACGCATTGTGGCTAAGAATTTTGATGTGATTTTTAATATTTTACCAGTAGGAGGTAGTCCGTAATAATTAAGGTTGGATGAAAAACGAGCATAGTAGTCTTCAAATAAAGTTTCAAGCTGAGGGTAGAGAATGTGCGTATCGCGTGGTGGGATGTATATTTCTAATCCCAGACTGATTCTCGCAGCTATTGCGTTAATCCCTTTAATAGCGATATCATCAAGTTGTCCCAGCTCTCTTATCTGCTCATCATTCAGCATATTTTGAATTTTTTTTCATATTTCACCATTTCTCTATATATTGGTGGGCTAACTTTCTCATGTTTATATTGTTGTGAGAATGTACTGCATGATAATATTACTGAATTCTAACCATATTTTATTTTCAAACATGACTAATATGCCGCAGGGAAGAAGAGAATACTTCTTTCTGCCGCCTGACCACCTTCTACTCGTTTCTGGCTACGGTACGTGATTTATTTCAACCCATCGGTCAACCCATCGTTCGTAAATATCAAATTTCCATTCTGTCAACCAACTCAAACTATCCGAAGTATAGATAAGTAGCTTCAATTTACTATCTAAATTTTTATATTCAATTATTGAATCAAATACTCCTGAGTTCCTGTCACAAATAGATGGGGCATCTCCTGTTTGCCAATGTGTTATTTTGGGCATGACTATGCCATCATTAAAGTCGCTAATATTGACAGATGTTTTCCAATTAATTGATCTTAGTTTATTAATCCATAATGGGAGATGAATACTGAATGAATCATCAAGATCCACACCAAGATATCGCATACATAAATTTTGCATTGCAATCACCCCTGATTTGACTTTTTGTGTATTCACAATAAATCGATATCCTATTGATGAATAGAAAAAGTTCACTCCAGTTTCTGCAATGATATCATCACGTAGCTTTTCCAGATGCCTCCATGATTCGTCCACCCCACTAAAAACCTGAATGCTTAAAACAACAGGATCATCGGGGAAAGTGTTCTTACTGCATGCAACGCGAAGCATTTCAGTATTATTATTTGTCTTTCCATCGTAACAAAATATTGTCAATAGTGTTGTTTTCTTTCTTATGGCAAGATCAATGCAAGATTTAAATGCCCGTTCAATATATACGAATTCTTCTGGGGTAATTGTCTTTTTAAAATAAACATCATTATAATTATTGGATAATATAACATGGTATTTTATATGGTTTAACTGAACGACATGATGATTATGTAATACAGAAAAAATTCTGGATATTAAAGGGATAGTGCTTTTTACAGACTTAAAACGAAGAATAGTCTCCAGTGATGGAGTAATACTCAGCTCACCATTATCAGTTATATATGCATTATCCGATACCTGCTTCAGCATAGTTTATTTCTCCTGGAAAAAACGCCCTAACCACTTGGCGCATTCTTTATTATCACGAAATCCCGAGACAACAACCTTTTTTGCCAGTAAATCAAAATCCTTCACAGCGACAGGAGCCAAAACTTTTCCAACCGCATGGTAACTGTCCAGCACATCATTCTTACGAGAATCACCTAATTGAGGTTTATCACCAATACGAATTAACGCCCCATTTTGAGGTAAGGGTTTAACTATCACTTCTGGAATATGGCTTAACTTATTTCGTAATACCTCTACTCCACCTAACTGATTACAAAGAGCCTCTCCCAGTAAAGTTATCCACCCTATAGCAAATAGAACATTTTCTTTCGCAATTATTTGCGATTCAGATAGCGGATGTACATTCATTATCCCAGGATGTCTTTGATGCCATTGGTAAATATATTCCTTTAGATCATCTCTGGTTATTATTCTCTCCTGATCTCCACTGACAGTATAACCAGCATATCCACAAACCAATGGATAGTTATCTACAAGTTGATAAATATATTCGTCTATATATTGTATAGGTAGATTATTGTTCCAGTTTAGAGGTAAATCCAATCGATAAACACTATAGTAAGTTCCGGATCGATGACCATTTGTGTAATCCCAATAAAAGAATGGAAAATCAAGATCTCTTGATGATTTTCCGCCATACAATTCAATAAATGCGCAATCTTTTTCTCGGTTGTCAGGACTTTTCAACCAGCGGTCAGGTTCTGATAAAATGGCTTCTGTTATCGCACGAGGCCGTTTCTGATCGAAATCATAACTAGCCCAATGAAACTCTTTCATAAAGTCCTGCCGAATTTTATGATAGGGTTTCAGTAAGCCTTCAGGGATTTCATTCCGATTAACGACGACATTTGTGAAAAAGGTGATGCAAAATGCAGGTAATAAAACAGGTTTTCCCAATTCATTAACTTGATATTCTGAAAAATCCATAATTATCCTTTGACCTTATAATTAAGGTAGAAGAGGAATAGGTGCAGGCCCGCCAGGAGCACCCGGGACCCCAAAAGTTTTCTGTGCTGATTTATTTAACTGATCAATGAAGTTCCGTACATTTCTCCAGGCACGCTCTCTCTCCTCTTCTCTCTCATCGGAATCACAGCGACAATCGGCTTCATCAATTATTGAAATCTGACTCGCCATATTTTTATTTTTATTCATGGCTTTTTTTTGATTTCCTGTCAGACTATCACCTGCGAATTTAATTTCAAGGATCTTTTTGATATTACTCAAATCCGCACGTTGATATTTATCTTCCACCACTATCATATCCCAGATTACCACCTCCCCTTTACCTATAGTTTTGGCATGATTTAAGGCCCTGACTTTTGATGCTGGTGCAGTAGGTCCTCCCGGAAATGTTGTTCTATCAGTTAATGAGTAAATCAGGTCACCTGACTGTATTTCATAGGGAACCTCTACTAGTACCGCGGGATCTTTGGGAGTGGTCCCCGTCCAAAAAATTCCCTCATCAATAAATTGCTCTGCAAAAAATTCCTGTCTTTTACCCGTATTATGTAAATCATCTTCTGAGTCCTCTGAACCTCCGGAGCTATCAGTTCCTGATCCAAATACAGCACCAAAAAAACCTGGTTGAGTAGATAATGCTATTAGAGCTAATAACGAACTTTGCTCTCCTTTCATTGCCCTGGATACTAAGGCTGTCGCTATAGACTGTTTGTCTTTACACTCACAAATAGCATCGCATATTTTTTTCGTTAATTCCTCTGGCAAATCCTTTTGCCACAACCCTGCCATGTTCACCGTATTCCGGTGGTTCATAAAAAGCTTATCCGTCAGGCGGCACGCGGGCTTCTTCTCAAAAAACACATCAAACGAATGCGATATCCAGTCAGTCTCGGCCTTATTCGTTCCTGAAATTATGCCGCCCATACTCCCCGGCTCATCGAACACACTCCTGGCAAACTGTGAACCAACATTAGCGATCATATTGCCGCCGTCAGCAAACACGCTGACAGTACCTTTTACCTGGTCACTGGAGTACGCTTCATTCTCATAGGGAACCGGAACGCCTTCACCCGGTGTTTTACACACATCCGGCAACGTATTATGGCTGACGCCACCACTGCCTTTATGGCACAGCGATAATCCGTTAATATTAACCGTTATCATTCTTTACTCTCCCTGATGCAGCGTCAATTCACCTCAATGCGTCCGCCGGATAAACGGTTAACGCCTTCAGCATCGCTGAGGATGTACTCTCCCTTAATCACTACTTTTCCATTGGGGTAAAGTGTGATCTGAGATTTGCCACAACTTAGCGTGATTTTTTGTTGCGCCGTGAAGACCAGTTCATCCGGAATACCGGGTCTTTTTTCATCCTTTAACTCTTTTTCATCCGATACGATTTCTCTTATTAATGTCTGTTGCATCCCTGTGCCCTCATTTGTTTTTAAAAACCCTGCACTGATTCATCGCAGGCAGGGAAGACAGTTCAGAAAAGCGCCCTGAACGCATGACAGCCAGAGGGCGCAGGTTCAGGTAGCCGCCTGCAATAACAGTAGCCAGCCCTTCTGGTGTTGCTGGTTGCCCACACAGATACGTCGTTTCAGAATCCAGTTGCCCCTGGTTCGCCCGCCACCAGCGATGAAATGCAACTCCGTCTGGCCAGTTAACCCCCTGTTCCGGATCGCCTGTCGGAATATCTGCTGAATCAGAATCTGCCGCCAGAGGTGTTTCATCCTCTTTCTTCATTTGCCAGCCATCTCGTTCGGGCAATGAACCAGTTATAACCACAACTGACAACATACTCAGACGTGCGTACTCTGGATCATCAAAGTAATCTGCCAGGGAAGGTATGTAGTCTGTAAGACCAGACCATCCCATTGCCTGAATCAATAGGCGGGTATCGTTCTTCGCTTCAGCCAACGAAGTTATAAGTGTCCGGGGTTCGCAAACTGAACAGGTCAAAAGATACTTAACCGCCAGCGAGCGAATATTCTTTTTTTTACTGTAAGCAAGCCGTAACAGTTGTTCCCTGGTGGCGTCGATATACTCATCTGCTCGCGGACGCAGACACAAAACCGCACGACATCCCTGCAAGATAAGTTCGTCCTGATCTGATGAGAAGATCCGCTCTATGGTGGGCATGAACAACCGCGAGTCACTTTTATGGAGAAACCAGAGCAGAAAATCGACACACTGCCCGTTTTCAAGCAGTGAAATAATTTCCTGTTGAGTAAATATTACGGGAGAGGTTATCTCTTCCCTCATTACGGAGGCAAAAGCCCGGCAGGCCGGATGTGATAGCATCAGCGACCATAGCGCTGATGCTTCGGACATCCAGCTGGTCACGGCCAGCAGTGATGGCAAGAGACGGGGCATTCCCTGTACCAGCCCCAGACATCCGGATAACAGAAATTCATCATCCGCATTGGCCGCAAAAGCCGCGACAGAAAACAACTCACCCGGAGACAGTAACTCCTGTAACTGTCCCCGAAGATATTCTGTCGTTTCCCCTTTTAGTAACAGCATACCGTCCAGATACGTCTGTATTCGGTAGTCAAACGCCAGAAGGCTTTTAAAATCATGATGATATGACGACAGCAATACATTACGCAGACGATAGTCTTGAGCCAGCATATCAGTGTATTGTTCAGCAAGCAGGGGACGAATTGTTTGTGTCAGCATGGAATAGCCTTCGTGATATCAGTTAAAATGAACGGTACTGGCAACGCCTTTTATACTGTCGTCCGCCTTAAACTGAATTTTCACACCGTTCAGCATAATGGTGCCGTCTTTGTTCATTTTCAGTACACATTCCCCCACTTTAATGGTCAGGCTGTCTGTTACCGTCAGGGTATAATCCTTTCCCACCGTAATATTCTGTGATTTTTCCACCGATTCGGTATCATCGCCGACCACCTTGCTGTCCTGATTGTTGCCTACATCTTTTTTGCGATTATTGGTTACATCCAGCGTCTGGTTATTCTGAACAGTAATAGTCTGGTCATTTGCTACGGTGATTTTCTGGTCGTGACCACCTTCCTTTTTCGTGCCCACGTTCACCGTTTGTCCCACCACCACCGTTTCCGTGTGATTGTTGTTCACCGTCGTCGTCCGGTCATGCAGCACTTCCGTCGTCATGTCCTTTTGCGCGTGCATGTACAGCTCTTCCTGACCCGTCGCATCCTCAAACCGCAGCTCAT